>WRJI01000053.1 GCA_009778595.1 Peptococcaceae bacterium
TGGTTTGCTGTTGTCTATTTTATTCTGACTCCTGTCTTCTGGCTTCTGACTCCTCAAAATCTTGTTTTTATTGTCTGTTTGTTGAGGGCAATAGCATAGGGTGGGCTTCGCCCACAACCCAAGGCTTTCAGCCTTGTTAGTATCCAGTATTCAGAACTCAGTATTCAGAATGGAGAATGTTGTTGCAACCTAAGTGACTAAGTGATGACACTCTTAATCTTTTGGTTGCTTTGTCTGATGGAGCCTATCTGATCAATGGTGTCAACAACAAGTTACTCAGGCATAAGATTTTCAATGGTGATGCCGATTCGAAGCGCAACATCAATAAGACGACGCGGCTTATTGCCAAGCTTAAGGCTCACAAGCTCATTAAGAAAGTTCCGAAGAAGAACAGGTATTATGTAACAGCCAACGGCAGAAAGATTATTAACAGCATTTTACTTTACACGAACAAAACGCTGCTCAATGTTGCCTGAATCCGGCTAATGGAGTCGAGGCAGAATGCTCTTCATCTGTCTCTGGTTTTCTACTGCCTTTTTGACTCTATTCTGAATACTGAATACTGAATACTGAATACTTGCTCACCAAAAACTTGTTTTTTATGCAAGTTTTTGGTGAGCAGTAGCACAGATCAATTAGAACACCATAGAAAATTTCAAACAAGCCGGTCTATGTGTCTGAATCCTCATGCTCTTCCAGACCCTCGATCGCCACTTGTCTTCTCAATCGTTTGCGGTTTTCGAGAATCTGGAAAACGTCGCCAAGGATGATTTTGCTGACCGCTACCACAGGGACGGCGAGGAACATGCCGAGAACCCCACCAAAAGTGCTGCCGATGGTGATGGCCAAGATAATAATGACCGGGTTCAGGTTCAGGGACTGTCCCATGATACGGGGGACAATTATATGGGCATCCACTTGATGGAGTGCCAGCAAGAAAATCAGAACCACCACCGCTTGACTCACGCCGCCGGTGAGGGCGGAGACAATGGTGGCTATGGTGATGCTGACAAAAGCCCCGAAAAAGGGTATGAGGTTAAGCAGTCCCGCAGTCACCGATAACAGGATAGCATACTTGACCCCCATTATCGACAGACCGATGGCACTGAGGATACCCACAATCAAACCGTCGAGCAACTGGCAGGAGATAAACCGGTAAAAGACGGTATCTGCTTTCTTCACATATCCTGACAGGGCCTGAAGAGCATCATCCCGCATGAACAGGCGGGCGATCCGCTCAGCGGTTTTCATGAGAGGGTAAGGGTTGAGCAACATATAGATTGTCACCACCACAGTGACGATGATATTGAAGACGACACTGACAGCACTGAGGGCGTAGCCGGAGATCTGGGAGAAGTCAATTTCCGAGAGAAACCTCTGGGGGGTTTCTATGATGTCGTTCCAAGGAACACCTGAAAGGTACGGGTTGGTGCTCAGATCCTCAACGTAAGCAAAAGCCATTTCGGAAATCGCGGGCCAATTCGTTAGCATATCGTTGATGCTTTTTTGTAGAGCAGGGATAACGAAACTGCTGATCCCGGCGATAATAACCACAACGATGAGCACAAGACTGAGAACGCTTAATGGGCGAGCCCATTTGAGCATGAATTTCAGGGGAATTTTTCTGAGGAGTTTTTCGATGCCTTCACAAGGGATGTGAAGAAGATAGGCAAACAGGAGCCCTGTGGCGAAGGGTGATAACAGTTTGAGTAGGATTTCCACAGGATTAAGCAACCCGTGAAAAGCCTCGCTCACAGCTTGGATATTTTCGAGACCTTTGTAGATAAGAATCAAACCCGCGATGAAAAGAAACGCCCACAGGTAGGTTTTCCAATTGAGTTCCGGAAGCTTCATAATACGCATCGTCCTTAATGAACCAGAATGGAAATCAGGATGACCTGTTTTACCATTATATCACAGGATCAGTGTATTTTGAAAACTTCCCCCGCGGAGGTCCGGATGACGATGCTTTCTGCTTTTGAAGAGAGCGTCAGCCTGCAAATGGGATACGTTAAAGCCATGATAGCCATCTCTCCCTGATTGGGGGCCTTTTCTGAAACGAGGACGTCCACATTTCCGCGGTCATCGATCGTAACGCTCTCAATACTGATTGCGTATCCCCCGGATGGTTTTTCACCCATCGCGATTGTATAATTCCACGATCCGGCCAGGGTTTCTGCCTGGGGATAGACGCCTCTGTCTGTGTAACGGGAGTCAAAAGCCATCAGGGTGTTCTCGATGGTATAGGTTATTGACGTGACGGTAGGGGTGGTTTCGCCGGTCCCGTTGTTTCCCGTATCTGTTCCGGGGCCGTTTGTGTCCCCGGGGGTATTCTCTGAGAGAGGGTTGTCGTTGTTGATCGTCGTTTCCGGGTTCGCGCTGTTCTCGATTTCCGGCATTGTGATATCGCCGGGTGTCTCGCCGTTGCTTGTGTTCGGTTGATCGTTAGCACCCTGTGAGAGGCTGTTGATGCCGTTGTTTCCGATGGCAAGAACGATAACCGCAACGACGCCACAGACGATAGCGGCGGCAGAGATTCCGCCGATAAGCCAAGCTTTTCGGGACGGGCCTGTTCCGGCAGTCTGATGGACACAGTTTCTGCGCACTTGTTCCTTGTCGGGCATTTTCGTTTTGGTGATGTTTCTGATAATCTCCAGACCTTTCATCATGATCAACAACCTTTCATATTTAGTACCTTACAGACGCGAAGCGTCAATAAAAAACAAGAAAATCCACATTCTGAATCCTGAATCCTGGATCCTGAATACTTGCGGTCGAAGACCGCATTAGTACCTTACAGACGCGAAGCGTCAATAAAAAATAAGAAAACCCATATTCTGAATCCTGAATCCTGAATCCTGAATACTGGATACTTGCGGGCAAAGCCCGCGTTAGTATCCTTCGGACAATAGATGTCTAAGTTCTTTCAGAGTGCGGTACAGTTTGTTTTTTACGTTGGATTCGCCGATGTCAAGGATCCGGGCTATTTCCGGAATGGTCAAGTCCACATCGTACATGAGATAGAAGACTTTTTGCACATCCTCAGGCTTCGAATGGATGAAGGCCTTGGCAGATTCGAGGAGGATCTGATTCACCGCAAAATCTTCTGTGAGAAAAGAATCCGCCGCAAAGTCGGATAATGCCATCTCGTCATCATCAGTAGAATCCTCTGACACATAAATGGGGGAGTTGGGGAGTTCACGCATTCTTAAACGTTCCAGCCAAGAATAGTATTTCGCGATTTTCCGGCTGGCAATGCGCAAGACCAAGGCTTTCGTGTTTGTAACATACCCGGCCCCCCGTTTGGCCAAAGCATTATACAATTCCATATAGGTGTCCTGGAAAATGTCACTGATGTCGGCGGTATGCCGGCATTTGGCTGTTATGAACGCCAAGGTGGCTTTGTTTGTGGAAGAGTAGATCTCGTTGAACAACGAAGCAATGTCTGGATCCGCCATTGAATCACCGCCTCTTACTGTATTAATGGCGCGAAATAGAGAAAAAGTTTCATGAGGGTGTGGTTTTTTTATAAGGATGAGGTCACGGATATAAGGGTGAGGTTAAGGATATGATTATTGCTTTCAGGCGGAGCCTATGCTACGATTGAAAAGTCAAACACGAACGGGTCGAAGCCCCTATAACAGTATACAATGTCGAGGTTGAAGGCTTCCGCGCGTTTAATGTAATTTACCATGATATTCCGGAGAAGAATGTGATTGATGGAGAAGGATAAAAAGCAGGGTCATATGTGATAAGGAGAAAAAGATGTCTGATATCAAAACTTACGAACCCCTGTGGGGGGCATGGCGCATCGATTCTTTGGCGGGAGAGGGATCTTTCGGCAAAGTCTATAAGGTTTCCAGAGAAGAGCAGGGCAGAACCTACTACGCAGCGGTTAAATTCGTCACGATCCCTCAACAGGAGTCTGATATACAGCGCATGAGAATCGAAGGTCTGGATGATGACGCCATACGGGCCTTTTTCAGTCAGACCCTTACCAACTACAACAGAGAAATCGATCTGATGAACGAATTTCGCGGCAACAGCCATATCGTTAGCTTCGAGGACTACCAAATCATCGAACACCCGGACAAAATCGGCTGGGATATTCTTATCCGCATGGAACTGCTCAAAAACCTCAGCGACCATGTCGCCGTAAAACCGTTGTCGCCCTCTGAAATTCTCAAGCTTGGCATCCATATATGCCGGGCTTTGGAACTGTGCGCCCTGAAGAAAATCGTCCATAGGGATATCAAGCCGGAGAATATTTTTATTTCCCAATACGGCGACTTCAAGCTGGGGGATTTCGGCGTCTCCCGGCAAACCGACAGCACCATATCCGGGTTATCCAAACAGGGCACATACACATATATGGCGCCGGAAGTGTTCAAAGGGGAACAATATGGCGCCGCTGTGGATATCTATGGGTTGGGCATTCTCCTTTACGGATTCCTGAACAACAACCGGAATCCCTTTCTGCCGGAATTTCCTCTGGCCATTTTGCCCGAAGACCGGGACAGAGCTCTCCAGAGACGGATGAGCGGAGAACCCTTTCCCGACCTTCAGGGGGTTGACCCCCGGCTGAATGCTATTGTCCTGAAGGCATGCGCCCACGATCATAGGGAACGGTTCGCCAGTCCCACACACATGCGTGAAGCCCTGGAAACCTTGGCAGGCATTAAAGGATATGCCCCTGAGATTGTGGCGGACAGCGCCGTCTCAATCGTGTCGACTTCAGCCGCTTCAACCGCTCCGATCCCGGGAGGACACTCTCAGCCGGGCATAACAGGAACCCCGGGTATAACAGGAACCCCGGGTATAACAGGAACCCCGGGCATAACAGGAACTGAAATAATCTGGAGATCTCCGGACGGCAACAAAAGGACAGCCGACATAGATTTCGCACAGGAAGAAACAGCTGAGGAAAGCGGGTTTGACTACATTGAAGAGCAGAGGAGCGCGGTAAACCCGGCAAATGGCACAGTCATGCCGGCTAATGGCCAAGCTTTGGCTGACGATCGATCCCCAGGACGTCTTCCGGATAGCAGAATGCGCCGGTTTGTAAGCAAAAGAAAAAAACCCCTTATCGCAGGTCTGTGTTCTCTTATGGCATTGATGCTGCTGTTGGTGTTTATCTTCACGACCTATGGCTTGGATCCCGCCGATACGGAGCAGCCCCGGGAAACCATAGCTGATCTTAGAGAAGAAGATCCGGGGTCAACGCCGGATCCGGACCCGAACCCGAACCCGGAAGAGAAGCCGGTTACTGAGCAACCTCAGCAACCACAACAACCGCAACAGCAGCAACAGCAACAGCAACCGCAACAGCAGCAGCAGCAACAGCAACCACAACAACCACAGCCCGATCCACAGCCAAAACCTGTAACCCCTGCAATCGAGATCATATCTGCAAAACCAAACAAAACCAGTGTCAGCAGGAATGACTATTTTGAGTCACTTACCTATACAATTACAACCAATGTTCCTGCCAAGAAGCTCACATGGAGTACGGGACACGGTCCTATTATGAGCAGTTATGATACAGAAAGCGACGGAAGAGCGTACATCATTAATACCAACTCAGATAAAACGACCTGGGTTCTTGGGCATTTCAACAGCATATGGGTCGGCGACAACACAATAACCTTCGTTGCCTATGATGAAAATGGTAATAAATCGCCATCGAAATCTTTTACAGTAACCTGTGACTAATGCGGTCTTCGACCGCAAGTATTCAGTATTCAGGATTCAGAATGTGGATTTTCTTGTTCTTTTTTGACGCTTCGCGTCCGTAAGGGACTAACGCGGTCTTCGACCGCAAGTATCCAGTATTCAGGATTCAGAATGTGGATTTTCTTGTTTTTTATTGATGTTGTTGCAACCTAAGCGGCTAATGCGGGCTACCCAAAGATCGCGAACAAAGCCACTTCATCGAGGCCCAATCCTACCTGGGGATTGTTACGAACCTCCATTGTATCAGAGAGATTTGTCATCCCCTTGCGAAGGTGATATGATAGAAATGTTGTGCACTGGGGGCATATTCATATGATTCAGAATGTGGATTTTCTTGTTTTTTATTGATGTTGTTGCAACCTAAGCGACTAAGTGATTCCTGACGTTGTATGATGATTTCTCGAATTTGAATAGGGAGGTAAACTATGCCAGAAAAACTGAGAACCCGGGCGGAGATCCCTGTTGAACACAAATGGCGGTTGGAGGATATTTTCCCTGACGACCAGACTTGGGAGACGCTTTTCGCCGATACTCGGCGGCTTATGGAGGACGTTGTTCTGTATGAAGGAAAACTGGCTGAGGGAACCGGTGTGTTGGTTAACTGTCTGGCATGGATGGAGGCCCTGGACGGCAACCTGGAGGAACTCTATACATACGCACGTATGCGGCGTGATGAGGATAACCGTGTTGGGGTTTACCAGGCTATGACAGACCGGGCGGGATCTTTGGCGGTTGATCTGGGTAGCTGTATGTCTTTTTTTGTGCCGGAATTGATGGCCATGCCTGAAGAAACGTTGGCTGAGATGCGCCGGGACGAGCGGCTGAGCCTCTATGACCACTATTTTGATAATATCCTGCGCCGCAAGGAGCATGTGCTGTCGTTGCCGGAGGAGAAATTGCTGGCGGAGGCGTCGGAGTTGGGCGAGGGACCGGGAACGATTTTTACAATGGCCAATAACGCTGATTTGAAGTTTGGGGAGATCCTTGATGACGAAGGCAACAGCGTCGAGGTGACAAAAGGGAACTATTCGCGGTTCCTGGAGATGCCGGACCGCCGGGTACGTCAGGATGCGTACAATATGCTGTATGATACGTATCAAAAGCAGATCAATTCTTGGGCTTCGATGCTGACAGCCAGTGTGAAGAGCGATTGTTTTTTTGCCCGGGCGCGCAAATATCCGTCTGCGTTAGCGGGGGCCCTGGATGCGGATAATGTGCCGGAATCGGTGTATGACGCGCTGATTGCGACGGTGCATGAGTTTTTGCCGCAGTTGCATCGTTATTTGACGTTGCGCAAAAAGGTTCTCAAGTTGGATAAGTTGAAATTCTACGATCTCTACGTACCGATTGTGTCGGAACAGGATGTGAAGATCTCCTATCAGGAGGCTGCCGATACTGTGCGAGAGGCTTTGGAACCTTTGGGGGCCGACTACCGTCAAGTGCTGGAGAAGGCTTTTTCACAGAAGTGGATCGATATCTATGAGAACGAAGGCAAGACCAGCGGCGCGTATTCATGGGGGACTTTCAAGTCTCATCCCTATGTGTTGTTGAATCATCAGGATACGCTGGATTCGTTGTTTACGCTGGCTCATGAATTGGGGCATGCCTTGCACAGCTTTTATTCTGATAAGACACAGCCTCATATTTACGCGGGATACAAGATCTTTGTGGCGGAGGTGGCTTCGACCCTGAATGAATCGTTGCTCATCCGGCATCTGATTGAGAAGAGCGGCGATCCGAAGGCGAAGGCTTATCTGTTGAATCATTATCTGGATCAGTTCCGGGGTACGGTGTTCCGGCAGACGATGTTCGCGGAGTTTGAGCGGGATATTCATGGGTCGGTCGATGCGAAGGAAGCGCTGACTCATGAGGACCTGTCGGCACGGTATGCGGCTCTCAACGCCCTTTATTACGGATCCAATGTTGAGATTGACGATAAGATCAGCATTGAGTGGGTGCGGATTCCGCATTTCTACAACGCGTTCTATGTTTACAAGTATGCTACAGGGTTTTCCGCAGCGACGGCTCTGGCTCAGCAGATTCTGGAGGAAGGGCAGCCGGCTGTGGAGCGGTACCTGAGGTTTTTGTCCGGTGGTGGGTCGGATTATCCGATCAATTTGTTGCGTGCGGCTGGGGTGGATATGGAGAAGCCGGAACCGGTGCGGCAGGCACTGATGTTGTTTGTGGAGATGTTGAGTGAGCTGGAAGAGTTGAGTGACGTTATTGATTGAAGTTTAGTATGTGAGTGGAGGGATTTTTTCATTATGAGTGATGCTTGTCAGGGATGTCCGTCCGCAAACAGCGGTTGTGGCGGCAGTTGCGGGGAGACTGTGGCGGGGCCGACTGTGGCGCAGTTGGCCAGCAAGATTGGTGCCGTGGTGGCGGTGGCCAGCGGTAAGGGCGGTGTTGGGAAGTCGACGGTTTCAGCTATGCTGGCGGTTATGCTGCGACGGCAGGGGAAAAACGTGGGGATTCTTGACGCGGATGTGACGGGGCCCAGCATTCCGAAGATGTTTGGGTTGACGGATAAGGTGGGCGGAACTGAGGAAGGTCTTTTTCCCATTGAAAGCTCGACAGGGATCAAAGTGATGTCGTTGAACCTGGTTATTCCGAATGAGGATGATCCGGTTGTCTGGCGCGGTCCGATTATCGGGCAGTTGGTGACGCAGTTTTGGACCGATGTGTTCTGGGGGGATCTGGATTATCTGATTCTGGATTTGCCGCCCGGGACGGGTGATGTTCCGATTTCGATCTTTCAGACAATTCCTGTGACCGGTGTGGTGATGGTTTCGAATCCCCAGCAGTTGGCGTCCATGGTTGTGCGCAAAGCGGTCAAAATGATGAGGATGTATGACGCGAATTTCTATGGGTTGGCGGAGAATATGTCTTATGTGAAGTGTGCCGAATGTGGGGCGGTTCAGGAGGTCTTTGGGCCGACCCGAGGCGAAGAGGAAGCTCGGGAGCAGGAGATGCCTTTCCTGGGGCGGTTGCCGCTGGAGATGGCCTTGACGTCCTGTGCCGATAAGGGCCGAATTGAGGAATATCAGGGTGAGGCTTTCGATGATATGTATCAGGCTTTCATGGGGGAGGAGGCCCGGGTGCGGAAGTTAGGAGCGACGGTACCGGCCCGGGGCGCGTGATGCGAGGCGCGTGATGGACTAAGGGGGAGATCATTATTAATACGGTAGGACAATCAACCATCCGGGACATAGGTTTGGCTCCGGCAGGACAGCGCAAGATCGATTGGGCGCGGGGCTATATGCCGGTGCTGGGTGCTATTCGGAAGGATTTCATCGAGCGGCAGCCTTTCGCGGGCAAGAAGATCGCCCTTTGTTTGCATTTGGAGGCAAAAACGGCTTGGTTGGCTCTTGTTTGTCGGGATGGTGGAGCCCAGGTTACGGTGGCAGCCAGCAATCCGTTGTCCACTCAGGACGATGTGGTGGCGGCCCTGGTGGCCGGGGGCGTGCGGGCCCACGCTTGGTATGGAGCGTCGGATGAGGAGTATGAAGAGCATTTGCGTTTGGCCTTGGATGTGGAGCCGGATCTGATCATTGACGACGGCGGGGATCTGGTAACGTTGTTGCATACGACCCGAAGGGAGCTGTTGCCGGGGATTCTTGGTGGGGCGGAGGAAACCACAACGGGGGTGCTGCGCCTGAAGGCGATGGATCGGGAAGGGTCCTTGGCGTTTCCGATGATCGCCGTGAATGATGCCCGGTCGAAGTTTCTGTTTGATAACCGTTACGGGACGGGTCAATCGGTTTGGGATGCTATTCTGCGAACAACGAATCTGGTGGTGGCCGGTAAAAAAGTCTGTGTGGTCGGGTACGGATGGTGCGGCAAGGGAGTCGCGTTACGTGCCCGGGGGTTAGGGGCTCAGGTGGTGGTTTGTGAGGTTGACGCTGTTAAAGCTAATGAGGCGCTGATGGATGGTTACGATGTTATGCCTATGCTTAAAGCGGCCGCGGAGGCGGAGTTCTTTATTACGGTGACCGGAAACAGGAACGTCATCAGCGGCGAGCATTTTGCGGTTATGCGGGACGGTGCGGTGTTGGCCAACGCCGGCCATTTTGATGTGGAAATTGACAAGGTGGCTCTGAATGAGGCGGCCACAGCGCGGTCGGTGGTTCGGCCCAATGTGGAGCAGTTCGTCTTGTCCAACGGTCACAGGATCAACCTATTGGCGGAGGGGCGGTTGGTCAATCTTGCGGCGGGGGACGGGCATCCGATCGAGGTCATGGATATGTCGTTCGCGTTACAGGCGTTGGCCCTGGACTATATCAACGGGCATAAGCTGGAGAATCGCCTGTATGCTGTTCCTGAGGAAATTGATGACCATGTGGCACGAATGCGCCTGGAATCTTTAGGGTGTTCCATTGACATCTTGACAGACGTCCAGAAAGCTTATCTGGAGAGCTGGCAGTGATTCGAATGCCCAACTATCGATGAGGGGGTCGGATGTGAAAAATTGGCATAATGCTACGCGTACCGTCCAAACAGAAGCCGGCGAAATCCATATTCTTGGGGTGACGCCTCCTGATGTGTTGGAGGAACTGGGAATCGATGTTATGATGAAAGCGTTTCGGCCGGCCAAGCGACAGAAAGAAGCCTTGGTTGAGATCAGCAGGTTGGAGGATGGGAAGGTAACAACTGCCCAGATCGACGGCGAGATTGTCGGTTATGTGACGTTCCATCCGCCAGACGATTTTCAGAGGTGGTCTCAGGGGCCGGATAATGTGTTGGAATTGGGTGCGATTGAAGTGGCACCCCGGTTTCGCAATACCAAAATCGGCAGGCAGTTGCTTGAGGTGGCTTTTGATGATGCGCGCATGGATGATTATATTGTGTTGACGACAGAGTATTATTGGCACTGGGACTTGGAAGGTACGGGGTTGCTTGTCTGGGAGTACAGAGAGATTATGCGCCGGATTATGGAGCATATTGGGATGGAGGTCAAAGATACAGACGAGGAAGAGATCTGTTCTCATCCGGCTAATATTCTTATGGTTCGCTATGGTTGCAATGTGCCTGAAAAGAAGATCCGGTCTTTTGATGATTTGCTTTTTACGGATGGATTTGGGATCTTTTGAGCCCCAACGCCATCCTGATCCCGGTTGTGAATAACCTCAAAAACATTATGGATCCAGGATACTTACGGGCTCCGAAGCCCAATCATACATAGGTATTGTCGAAACGAGGGAGAGCGTCAGACCCATCCATGTCGAAAAAAAGGGAGATACCGAGATAATCAAATCTTGACGGGGTATGCCAGAATGATTGTTATTGGTGTCTCGTAAGGGCATCAGAATGCCCTGTATTGTGTTTTCATGAACCGGCGCGTAACCCAAATGGGGGGCATGCTCCACATTCCTATTTTCGAAACTTAAAGCCTCCTATACCCTGTCAGGAATTCTGAGCCTTATTTGATCTTCGGTAGCTGCAAAGGGTGAAGTTGCTCGTGTGGACATCCATTCCGACATAGATTATACTTGTCAAGTGTGGCCCTCCTTTTGTTTGTGGTAATTCCTATTATGCCTCTTTGGCTTACAGGTAAATCCACGTTTTACATCTGCGGGGGGTCACTACATATTGTCTACATGTGCAGCGTCTCGAACGATGTGGCGTAATCGGGGAAACGGGCGACAACACCGAATCCACCGCCCAGGCGGATGAGTTCCAGCCGGATGTCCGCCGGGGTCTGCCAGCCCGACCCGGTAGCGCCGTCATGGGTATCCTGGCTGGCGTAATGGCGGTTCCACTCCAACGGCAAGCGGCCTTCGAGCGTAAAGTCGTTCTGCTGGACGACGACTTCTCCGGTAATGGTGTCGACAGGCTCACCTTTGAGAACGGTGCATCGCAAAAAACCACCCTCTTTCAGATTCAGTTTTGTCAGCCAGTTTCTTCGCGGTAGCCGAACCCCGGAAAGCCTTGAACAGCCCGCTGAGGACGGCAAACATATTGAATATCGGCGGCCCATCGGGACTGTTGCCGAGACGACAAGTGCACCCTCCCAGAGTCGAAAGGTCTTTTGACAGAAATAGGCGAAAATTCCGTTGAATCAAGTCGATCAGAGGAATACCACGATCACTTCCAGACTATATTTGAATAAACAGATATAGAGGAGGGATTCTCCTTGAGTTCGTGTATGGGACAAGAACGGGAGGTTGATGTGGGAGATTGCGATGATTACTGAGTTGATATGTATCTACGAGAAATATGATATCGATGGGTACGCGGGTTCTCAGCTTTTGACAGAAATGGATTACACTCTGATTGGTTTGATCGAGCAATATGAAGTGCTTGACAGTGTCCCGAAACAGATTTTCCGAGAACAAGCATCATGGGAACTGACAGAGTTGTTTCTGGTTTTTTCTCAACGGATCGCAAGCTATTTGATAGCTGAAGATGATTCCAAGCTTTTCCGATTGGGGTTGTATGCTTTGGATGCTTGTATGGAGAAAAAAGGGACCCGTGAGATTTTTACGATGTTAGCCCTATACCATAATGTCTACAAACGGCATATGTATGTGTTCGCGGATCTTATCGGTTCGGGAGAGCCCATTGGGAAGGCGCTGCAGATGTTCCTCCTGAAGGATGAGAAAGCCAAAGCTATTGGGGCGATAGACTATATCATTGAACACAACACATTAGGGCAGGCGGTTTTCAGACACCGAGAGCATTGGACTTGACAACCTTCCCCAAAAAAAGGATACTAGTATATGAGGGAAGCAGGTTATTGTAAGGATCGAAATCAAAGGAGGTTGTTGTATGGGAAAATTCCTGGCTTTTGTGTCTGGTGCTGCAGCCGGAGTCTTAGGGTATATTTTTGTCAAAAGTGATCTGGGCAAAGAATGTATCACCATTGTTGCGGACAAGTGCCGCCCCCTTACTGAAGAAGGTAAGGAATGGGTAGATTCTACGATTAAAAAGGTTACTGATAAATTCCCTTCCGGTGGGGATGAGACGACTTTTTCGTATACCTACACGTCGGGAACACCTGAGGAACCTACAGAGTAAATTTGGCGGGAAGAATATGAGGGCTGCTTGACTCAATAGTCGAACAGCCCTCTTTGCTTGTGCGGTGTTTTGTTGATATTTGCGTGGTTTCCGGCACCCTATTTTTGGTTATGATCAACCCATTCTTTTGCATCAATAATATCGCTCAGGGGCGGAATACTGACGGCGTTGCTTTCCCGTTGGTTTTCGATATCGGTTAACGGATAAGACATGTAAGGTTCTGTTTGGCGGGCCGGTGGAGACGGGATGATCTGTCTCATATCTTTTGATTTCTTCACGAGTTCACCTTCTTCCGGACATGGATTGGGAGACGCGAAGCCTTGCGGGCAAAGCCCGCATGAGTAACTTATAGACGCGAAGCGTCAATAAAAAAACAAGAAAATCCACATTCTGAATCCTGAATTCTGAATACTGAATACTTGCGGGCGTAGCCCGCCTTAGTAGTATGTCTCAAGTCGGATAAGATTATGATATGAATTCCGAATCAAACCCGGGGCTTGTCTTGTTTCTTGAGATAAAATTTCTCCCTTAACATTTTGGAGGATCAACCCTTTTTGTTTTCGGGAGATATGTTTTTGTCCTGAGGGCTAGTTGGCGGAGCTTTCTTTGTATTTGCGCCTGGTTGCTTCGCCGCCTCGAATATGACGTTCAGCTTTGTTGCTGTCCAAGACGGTTTTCACCTTTGACGAAAGGTTTTCATTGATTTGCGGTAGGCGTTCTGTGACATCCTTATGGACGGTGCTTTTGCTTACGCCAAAGATTTCTGCTGTCTGGCGGACGGTGGAGCTTGATTCTATGATATAAGCGCCGATCTCCAAAGCCCTTTTCTTGATATGCTCTTGCACGGTCTTCTCCCCTTTGTCGCCAAATCTTAGTTCATATATATTCCGATCAAAAGGAAAAAGACATCCGTTAGAGGAAATCTGGAGATGGTAAATATTTCTGCAAGACAAAGAATGGGGGTTCGTTGGTTTTCCTGGCGGAATTTGTGGTTTTCGAGTATACTGGTCATAGCGGTACGGCAAATACTTAAGAACCAGGAGGATCCACATGGACAGAATAAGAATGACAGTGCCTCTTGTTGAGATGGATGGGGATGAGATGACCCGGATTCTGTGGCAGATGATCAAGGACAAATTAATTTTGCCATATGTTGATTTGTTGACAGAGTATTATGATCTGGGGCTGCTCAGTCGCAATGATACGGACGACCGGATTACTGTGGACGCGGCCAACGCCACAAAAAAATATGGTGTAGCGGTCAAATGTGCGACCATCACCCCCAATACCCAACGTATGGAGGAATATCCTCAGTTGAAAAAGATGTGGCTCAGTCCCAACGGAACCATCCGCTCTATTCTTGACGGAACGGTTTTTCGGGTTCCGATTACGATTGATATTATTAAGCCTGTTGTGAAGACGTGGGAAGCTCCTATCACCATCGCCCGTCACGCTTATGGGGATGTGTATAAGGGCGTGGAGATGAAGTGTGACGGAGCGGGGACGGCTTATCTGGTTTTCGAGGGGATAAACGGCGAGACCCGGAAACAGATGATTTATGAGTCGCCGGAACAGGGATCTGATGGGGCTGGATCAGTTGTTCTCCAGGGTGTACACAATACGGAGCGGTCGGTTCGGGCTTTTGCACAAGCTTGTTTCCGATATGCCATTTCGTCTAAACAGGATTTGTGGTTCAGCACGAAGGACACCATTTCCAAGGTTTATGACGGGTATTTCAAGGAGATTTTTGAACAGGAGTGTACCAACTACCAAGAGCAGATGAGCGCTTTGGGGTTGGAATATTTTTATACACTGATTGATGACGCGGTGGCCCGGGTTATGCGTTCAAAGGGAGGGTTCGTCTGGGCCTGCAAGAATTATGACGGCGACGTGATGAGTGATATGATTTCCACAGCTTTTGGGTCCCTGGCCATGATGACTTCGGTGTTGGTGTCGCCTGACGGCCCCATGGAGTTTGAGGCGGCTCATGGCACCGTGACGAGACACTATTACCGACATCTGAAAGGGGAGCAGACATCCACGAACCCCATCGCCACGATTTTCGCCTGGAGCGGCGCGTTGCGGGAGAGAGGGGAGCGGGACGGCAACCAGGCGCTTAGGGATTTTGGAGACGCGTTGGAGATCGCTTCGTTGGCGACACTGAAAGCCGGGATTATGACCCAGGATTTGGTGGGGTTGGTGGAACAGGCTGAGGACGGTATCGTACCGCGGTCGGTGACTTCTTCGGTGTTTTTGGATGAGATTGCCCTGCGCTTGAAACCTTTATAACGGAGGATGGGCTACCGCGTAACCGTCTTACAAATGCTGATCGCCCAATCGCGATCCGCCAGTTTCTCATAATAGAGAGCAAGAGTCAGGAGCTCGTTTTCGTGAGCCGCTGTCAGGGCGGTCTGGTAAAGAGGTTCGCCGTTTTTTCCCTGTGTCACAGTATGTTGCAGACATGCGGAAATAGCGTTGTTGCGCAGAGGAAAAGGGGCATACTCTTTCTTGCCTATGGCAGACTGTAAGAGAACATCACTGTTTTGTGGTGTGTCTTCTTTCCATTGCACCATAAGGGAATGGGCCCGTATCGTTCTGTTGTCGCTCCACCAGACCAGACCGTCTTCTTCGCAGTCAAAATGCATCTTGCCGCTGAAGGTTGCTCTCCAGCCGCATATGTTGTGGCTTATTAAGCCGTGATTATAACCTATAAGAGGGTGGTTGTTCCCTTCTCTGCCGCCAAAGCGTTTACTGAGTTTCCGTACCATAGAATCATCTTCTGTCAGCCGGGCGAGTTCCAACCAGGTGGTTCCGGGCAAATCTATGTCAGGTTGGAGGGCGTACGCTTGAGCTAAACAGGCCTGGGTGGCCGCGATGGTTTCTTTTTCCAGATTGGTTTCCGGAGGCAACCAGTTTATTTCACACCAGAGGAGATACAAGGCTGTGTTCTTGTAAAATGAGGAATCGCGGGTTTTGTTCCACCAAATAAAGAAGTCTGCACCGCGGGGGTTGCCGGTAAGGGTTTCAGAAAAAAAATCATGATCATAATGCCCAAGGGGGCAACAGGCAAGGTGACCGGTGTTTTCTGGGACATTGCCGGTGATCAGGGATATGGCAATATTGCTGTACCGGCCTGACGTGTTGAGCTCGAGGACCTGTTTGCTGACCTTGCGAAGCCATTGTGCCATGCTCTGCTGAAGCAAGTCGTAATCGAGGTTTGAATAATAACCTGTTTCGTCTTCGACTTTTTGCGGAGAGATGCCAAGTCTGTCAAGAACATCAACCAGATAGGCGTGATATCCCGGCCCGGCACTGCTGGTTCGGGCATGGATACAGAGTTGATCGTTTTTCCAGGTGCCGCAGATTTCTTCTTCAAACGGAACCAGCCTGAGCCGGAATCCGCTGTCATCGAAATAGCAGCTGGTCTGCCAGTTCGGGATGACGGAAGGAATCTTTGTGAAATAGTCCCGATAATACTCTTTGCCAATGCCATCATTTTGATTTACCGGAAACCAGATATTTAAGCCTAATCCCATGTGGATGCCTCCTAATCGCGTGTTCGGACCGTTGGGGTTCGAACAGTGGATTGTTCACGATTGTCTTCTATATCTGTTATATAGCATTGTGAATAAAATGTCTACTCAATTTATGTTTGTCCTCAGGTATTTATGACTTCAGATGAGAAGGGATTTATTGGTGAAACGTCGAACTTTTTAACACGAGAAAATACATATGTATTGGGGAAAGCCATGCTTTTTCGGTTATTTTGGGACGAAAAAACAGGAAAAACTTTTTCGTGGCCTGCGATTCTGGTTGATGCTGACAGACAAAGTGAAGACGGAGGTCTCCCGCGCTCTCTTTGGTGTCTGTCCCCTGCGGTGCCTTATTTTTTCTTGGAAGATATCCACAAGAGGAGCAGCTATGCCTCAAAAGAGAAGATTATCAATAAGTTGAACGGCAGAGGAGAAGGGGGGGCAGGGGGATATGGGCGTGAGGCAGGAAGTTGGAAGTGGGAGCCAAGAGGTGTCGCGTTTTCTTCCGCCCCCTTACATTCAACCGCCTACCACCTCTCAACACGGACTTCTCAGCGACAGATTGCCGATACTGAGGTGCTGAGGCTGGCGCGGGAGAGCGGGTGCTCAGAAGCTGCTGTGTGGTTGTTTTTGCAGCGTGAAGTGGAAGAGGGGCGGGGGGTCTGGCTGGCAGCTGTTGGCGGCAGCGGGTGGAATAGGGTTTGCAGGCGTTGCGGGTGCCGCAGTTTGGCTGAATGGCCAAGTCACTTCGGCTGGGGGTACACTTGCAATGATTGTGCGGCGTTGGGGGCTGTGAGTTCTCTCAATGTTCTTTGGCGATATCAGGAAGAGGTTCGGACGGCCGGGGATCGGTCCGCCAAGGTTTCCCCTGAAGGGGTGCCGCCTGACGATGTTCTTGTCATGCCTTTCGCATTGTCGCAGGCTCAGGAGATGGCGTCTCGTGAGGTAGAGAGTTTTGAGGGTAACCGCATGTTGATTTGGGCAGCTTGCGGCGCCGGAAAAACGGAGGTTTGTTTTGCGCGCATTGCCCGGGCCCTGCAGGAAGGAAAACGGGTCTTGTTCGCGGCACCTCGCCGGGATGTTATAAGCGATATTGTCCCCAGATTGGAAGCGGCGTTTCCGCAAGTTGAAAAAACGATGCTGTCAGGAGCGTCGGCTGAACGTTTTGGAGGCGGTCGGCTGGTGGCGGCGACGACCCATCAGGTTGCGCGATTTTTCCGGGCTTTTGATTTGATTGTGCTGGACGAACTGGACGCGTATCCTTTTACCGCCGAGGCTTTTTTGCACAGGGCTTTGGATCAGGCGCTGAGACCGGGAGGGTGTATGATCTGTCTCACGGCGACGCCGCACCGGGAGATCCTTCGGGATGCGAGGGCGAAGCGTTGCGGTCTCGTTCAGCTGCCGGCCAGGTATCACAGGAAACCTCTGCCTGTCCCCCTCTGGCAAAAATGTCCACTGCCGTCATGGGAGGAGGGGCGGAGCGGGCAAACCACGAGCGGGCGGACCGCAAGCGGGGGAACCACAAGCTGGCGAACCACAAGCGGGGGAACCACAAGCGGGCGAACCACAAGCAGGCGAACCAGGAACCTGGGGGTTATCCTGGAGGGGGTTGGCGATCAAGGCCGGATCTTGTTTTTTGTCCCTCGGGTTGCGGACGTGACGCTGTGGATCGGATGGCTGAACCCTCTGTTGCCCGGGCGCCGGATCGGAGGGAGTTGGAGCAGCGATCCGGAAAGGGCGGCCAAAGTCGAGGCTCTTAAAGCCGGAGAGTTTGATGTTTTTGTTACAACAACGATTCTGGAACGTGGGATTACACTGGATAATGTTCAAGTCGTTGTGGTTTGGGCTGATCATCCTTTGTTTGACGAACGCACTTTGGTTCAAATGGCCGGAAGAGCAGGCAGGAAGCGGGATAACCCCTATGGGAGTGTGCTTTTTCTGGCAGAACGGTGTTCCAAAGCTATGGAGGAGGCGCGGCGGTGGATTATGGAACAGAATGGGTTAGCGCAGAAACTGGGGTTGATCGATTTGTGACTTTGGGTGATCCCCATGGGATAGGAAAAAGTTACGTAAGAATTGTCGAATAATTCTAGAAAAATTGTGGCATCAGGAGAGACCAAGGAAGTTTTGTGGAGGAATTGGTGTGCTGTGGCGAAACTTGTGGATATAATTGGTGATGTAATGGCAACACTATGGTATGATGTACAGCCTGAGTGCGTAATCTGTTTTGGGCGGGAGGGGCCGGTATGTCCGACTTGCCGCGAGATTTATTTTTTGCCGGAAACGGCGCGATGCCCCGGCTGTGGCAAGATTATGGTCCAAAGGGATCCTGACCACAGGGAAAGCTGTCATCCGGAAGGCGTCTGTCTGGACTGTCGGGAAGGGCGAGGTCCGGAAAGTTTGGCGAAGGTAACGGCTTTGGGGCATTTCCATGGCGGGTGGCGTGATTTTATCCATAAGGTCAAATACCGCCGAAACCCGCAGTTGCTGACCTTGGTGGCTGATGAGGCCAGCCGTTGGGCTATCCAGAACTTGCCTGTTCCCGACATCATTACGGCGGCGCCGATGCATGTGGAAAAAATACGGGAGCGGGGATTTAATCAGGCTGAGGTTCTTGCATCTTTGCTGGCATGGAATCTAACAGTGCCATATCGCCCGCTTTTGCGACGTGAAGCACAGAATGTGCCCCAGATGGGGCTAGACCGGCAAGGCCGGCTGGAGAACCTGGCCGAGGCAATTAGACTTCATTCGGCATGTCAGAACGGCGGCGATCTGCGTGGGCGTGTATGCTGGCTCGTGGATGATGTAACGACCACCGGGGCGACATTGGAGCAAAGCGCGAGAACGCTTTTGGCTGGGGGTGCGCGTGAGGTCTACGGGTTTTGTTTGGGAGCGGCAATGGCAATTCACGGGTGAGAAGAGGAGGGGTGCCGACCGGGGCTAACCGATCATGGCATGGGACTAAAGTCTTAAGAAAGAATAGAAAGAAAGAAGATCCACAAGAATTCATTTGGAAAAGGGCGAAAACCCACAGAAATATGCACAGTCCATCCCGACGAATGAAGCCAAAAAGGAAAAGTTATTAACATTATCCACAGGAGCCTGTGTATAAGTCGAGTATTTATGATTTGGTCGGACAGCTTTAAACTTTCATCACCAATTATTTGAATTGCGTTGGCAAAAAGAAGGGTTTTCCTACTAAAAAGAGGAAATGAATGACGGCGGTAAACAGTTCTTCAAGTATTCTTGGAGACTGATCGGGAGCCGGGTTCTCTGTCGCCGCTTTGAATCTAACGCGGGCTCTGCCCGCAAGTATCCAGTATTCAGTATTCAGAATGTGGATTTTCTTGTTTTTTTATTGACGCTTCGCGTCTATAAGTTACTATATCTGTTGAGAGGGGTTGGGACGATGAATATTGTTGTACGAAGCAGACAGTTCAAGATGACCGACGCGCTGAAGGAGTATGTCGTAAAACGGGTTAAAAAGCTGGAGAAATATCCTTATGATTTTTCTGACGTTCAGGTTACCCTGACTGTCGAAAAAGGACGTCAACGCGTCGAGATAACGACTTTGTTGAACGGTTATATGCTGAGAGGGGAAGAAGAGACCCTCGATATGTATTCGTCGGTCGACCTTGTGGCGGAGAAGTTGGAGAAACAGATAAAGAAGTATCGCAAGAGATTTGAGAAACGGCGTGAGAGCCTGCGTGACATGGAAATCCTGCCGGAAGACAAAGTAGCCGCTGCATCCGCCTCGACCTTGGCAGGCGCTGACGAGGAGTTGCTGGGAGATGAGGTTATCGAGCGCGATAATATCGTGCGTGTTAAAAAGATTCTTGCGAAACCAATGTCCGTTGATGAAGCTGTGATGCAGATGAATATGATCGGGCATAGTTTTTATATGTTCGTCAACGCCGAATCCGGCCAGATGAATGTGGTTTATGGGCGCAATGATGGTAACTATGGACTGTTGGAGCCGGAAATGTAAACGATTTATTACCTTAATTACTGGAAATTTGACGGCCTGTTTCACTTTTTTAAGGAAACAGGCCTTTTCTATTGAACTTTTAGGATATAAATGGTATTATGATAGAACCGGGACAGAAGAGGTATCCCCTGTTCACGTGTTCGGTATTCAATGCATGAAAGGCGGCAAATGAATGGGTTTGCTCAAAACAATCATCGACGGAAATGTCCGCGAGGTTAAAAAATATACGAGGCGAGTCGATCTCATCAACGCCTTCGAGCCCGCAATGCAAAAGCTGACGGACGATGAGCTGCGGGGAAAAACGGATGAGTTCCGCCGGAGATTGGATCAGGGAACCCCTTTGGATGACCTGTTGCCGGAGGCTTTTGCGGTGGTCAGGGAAACGGCTTGGCGCGTTTTAGGCCAGCGGCATTATGATGTGCAGATGATCGGCGGGATGGTGCTTAATGACGGGCGCATCGCTGAAATGAAAACAGGGGAAGGCAAGACCCTGGTCGCGACGTTGCCGTGCTATCTCAACGCGTTAACCTCCAAGGGTGTTCATGTCGTAACGGTTAACGATTATCTGGCCCGGCGGGACTCGGAATGGATGGGACAAGTCTATAAAGCCTTGGGGATGTCGGTAGGGCTGATTGTTCACGGCCTGGATCACGATGAACGAAAAGAAAGCTATGGGGCTGATATAACATATGGGACGAACAATGAATTCGGGTTCGACTATTTACGGGACAATATGTCATCTTCTCTGGATCACCTGGTTCAGAGGCCCCTGAATTACGCCATTGTTGACGAGGTGGATTCTATCTTGGTAGACGAGGCCCGGACACCGCTTATTATTTCCGGACAAGCGGATAAACCCACCGATCTCTACGTGCGGGTAGCCAGAATCATGCCTCGATTGAAAGCGGAAACCGACTATACAGTCAACGAAAAAGACCGGGTCGTGGTGTTGACGGAGCAAGGTGTCTCCAACGTGGAACGGTGGATGGGGCTCAAGAATCTTTATGACGATCTCCATAATGAAGTGGCCCATCACATCAATCAGGCCCTCAAAGCCCATACGCTATTCCGCAAGGACCGGGACTATGTTGTCAAGGACGGCGAAATCATTATTGTCGATGAATTCACCGGGCGACTTATGTTTGGCCGGCGCTACAGCGAGGGGTTGCATCAAGCGATTGAGGCCAAAGAGAATGTGAAAATAGAGCGGGAGAGCCAGACCTTGGCCACCATCACTTTTCAGAACTTTTTCCGCATGTACACCAAACTGGCAGGGATGACCGGGACGGCCATGACGGAGGAACCGGAATTCATCAACATTTATCGGCTTGATGTGGTGGACATACCCACCAACAAGCCCATGATCCGAGATGATATGCCGGATGCTGTGTTCCGCACGGAAGCCGGCAAATTTGCCGCTGTTGTCGAAGCCATTAAAGAACGTCACGCTATCGGTCAGCCGGTGTTGGTGGGGACGATTTCCATCGAAAAATCCGAGCATCTCAGCAAGATGCTCAAAAAGATCGGCATCCCCCATCAGGTTTTGAACGCCAAGTTCCATGAAAAAGAGGCCGAAATCGTAT
>WRJI01000054.1 GCA_009778595.1 Peptococcaceae bacterium
GACGACGAATACCGGGTGTCTTCTAGGAGGAGCTGACGAAGCAGCGTGTCGAAAGACGACGCAAGACATTAAGTGATTTTGGCTGGACGGAGTACTAGTACTCCGAAGCACCTCAAAACGACAAACACTTGATCGGAGGTCCCATGAAATACGAAGATCCTCTTGATATCGGTTTTTATATACCCAAAAGATTTCTTCTCATACTAGCCGGGTTCCTATGGTTTATAGCGGGGTACAATGTCATCCGCATGGGTCTGAAATCATTTGACGGAGAATGGCATATCGGGAGCATTCTTTTTGCTGTTGCCGTTTTCGTCCTGTTCTTGGTGATGTTTGTCCGTATAGTCCGCAAAAACAGAGACCGAATCATGGCGTTTCAGGCTGATCAGGTGGGCATATTCAACGCTTTGACCGGTAAAGGATATTTCACCATGGTGTTCATGATAACCTTGGGGCTCTTGATCCGCCAACTCGGCGTCATGCCTCCAAACTGGATCCGGGTTTTCTATACGGGACTTGGTTCGGCTTTAACGGTCGCCGGTTTTTTGTTCCTATTCGCATTTATCAAGATCGCTGTGGATCTGAAGAGCAAGAAGCCGAAAACCCCCGAATCTTCCTCCTGATATCTCTCATTCCACTTCGACATCAATATCAGCATAAAAAACCGGTTTGTCAATGATGACTCCCATGAAAGAGCAGTTGGCTTTCACTTCAACTCTTAATAAGGCCCTACCGGGCTTAAGCCCGGTAATCGAGAGCCCGTAAACATCAACAATATCCCCGCCGTTAATAATCTCGACCTTCTGATCCGTCCATTTGACCACTGCCGTGCCATCTGTTTCGGGATAAGTGATCTCAATTTGAGCCGTGGTTCCCTGAGTTAATGGTTTTGGGGAATAAATCGCCTCAATATTATCGAGGGGAATAACGGGATCACAGCCGACCAGAGGGATCATACATAATAGCAGAAGTGCCGCCATCAAAGAAAATCTTTTGGACATCTCAACGGCTCCTTTCTCAATCGCTATTGGGCTCCTTTCTCAATCGCTATACCCCTATATCCGGGTTATATCTCGCGGCATAATAACGGCTGCCAGGATATATGCGAGCATACCGCTTCCCCCAATACAAGCGAAAATGATCCAGGCCACCCTGACCAGTGTTGAGTCCACATCAAAATATTGAGCGATACCACCACAAACCCCATCAATCTTTTTGTCGGCGGTCGATTTTGTTAATCTCTTGTCCGTCATATTCATCCGCTCCTTTCTCAGGCTTCCTCCCAATAGAAACGTCAAGTAGGTTGTCATCATCAAGCAATACCAAATTCGATTACACTTCTTATTCTATATGGATAGGAAGCATACTGTCAAATGGCTAAAGAACTCCTGACCGAGACATAATAACAAAAAGCGAAAGGGTGTTAGTCTGTGGCGATAGCACACAAATCCGTCATATCTTTCGGGCTGGTAGCCATACCGATTGCCATGCATACAGCAGTTACAGAAACGGACATCAGCTTTAACCAGCTCCACAAAGAAGACCATGCCAGGATCAGGTATAAGAAAACTTGTGCCCATTGCGGGAAAGAAGTTAAATCAGAGGATATCATCAAGGGATATCAGTATGATACAGACCGCTATGTAACCGTTACTGATGAGGAAATCGAAAGGATCAAGACGGAGAAAGAGAAGTCGATTCAGATACTGCATTTCGCCAATCTGAACCAAATATCCCCTGTTTATTACGACAAAGCCTACTATGTCCTGCCCGCCGCCGGAGGGGAAAAAGCTTATGAGCTTTTGAGGCAGGCGCTTATGTCTGAACAGAAAGTCGCCATAGGCAAAACCGTTATGGGCAGCCATGAAAACCTCATGGTTATTATCCCGCGCGAAGACGGGATCGTAATCTTGACCATGTTTTTTGATGATGAAGTCAAAGAGATTCCCAACGGTTACAGCAAACAGGAGATAAGCGACGGGGAACTGCAAATGGCCAAAACATTGATCAATTCAATGGATACCCCTTTCGATCCCACCGGTTATCACAATGAATATCAAGCGAAGCTCCGTCAGCTCATTGAGGACAAAATCGCGGGGAAAGATATTGTCTCACCTGCTGATACGCATCAAGGAAACATCATTGATCTGATGGAAGCCCTCAAAAAGAGCGTGGAACAGGAAAAAGGCGTCCGGAAAAAGTCCCCCGGAACGAGAAAGACGGGCTGACCTTGTTGGATTTGTTCGATAACAAAGCCATAGGCCCCATGTTGATCGGGGCTGACGGGGAACCCTTCGATGATCCCGGCTTCCTGTATGAGCTGAAGCTGGACGGCGAACGCTGTCTGGCGTATCTGTCCGCGGACGGCACGGAGTTCCGCAACAAGCGGCATAAGCTGATGAACCCCCATATCCCGGAACTATGCGACATTCATAAACAATCCAAGAAAAAATGTATCCTCGACGGCGAACTTGTGGTGATGGTCAACGGAGTCCCCAATTTCGCTGAAATACAACGCCGCAGCTTGACAAGACACCCCTTCAAGTTGAATCTGGCAGCAAAAAAACTTCCCGCCGTCTATACCGCTTTCGACATCCTTTATTATGACGGCGTGGACGTAACCCTTAAGCCGTTAATTGAACGCAAAAAAATCCTTGCCAAAGCCTTCAAAGAAAGCGACCGATTGGCCCTGTCCAGATATATTGAGGAACACGGCAACGCACTTTATGCGCTTGCTGAAAAACAAAATCTCGAAGGCATTGTCGCCAAAAACAAAAACAGCATCTATAAGATGAACAGCCGCACAAAGGATTGGATTAAGATTAAATACTTGAAAGATGAGGATTTCGTCGTCTACGGTTACATCATCAAAGAAAAGGAGACCCGTGGCGTCATAAGTCTGCTCTTGGGAGCGTATCAAGACGGAACCCTGATTCATCAGGGCCATGTGACCCTCGGTATGTCCCGGCGAGAGTTCGATATTATCGCCAATCATAAGAAACGTCCCCTTTCTCCTACAGGCTATCACGAGGAGGGGGCTGTCTACATTGAGCCAACGCTGGTCTGTTCTGTCAAATATATGGAACGCACGGCCAACGGAGGACTCCGCCAACCGGTATTCAAGAGCCTGCGTGACGACAAAGACGCGAAAGAGTGCCTTTTAGGTCTCTCAGAGGGTCCTACTACTATTATACAATAACATAATGTTGACGGGATCAACGCCGATCTCACTGGGCCATTGGGCTGTTTTTTGCCCTTTGGGGATACTCCACCAAATGTTTTGTGATTCATCGAGCTGGTTTTCATAACGGAATTGACCAAAATATTCAAAGGGGGCTTCAATCTCATCGGCGAAGCATATCGGAAAACGATTTTGAACAGCATCCGGATCAAAATAATGCGCTCTGATACCTATGGCGCACAGGCCGTCCCTAACAGGCTGGGACGTTGTAAACCGCACACCCCAAGGAGGGACATGAACCTGGTATTCTCCTGCCTTTTCGGCTCCAACAACATTTTTGCAGCCGGTCAGAACCGCAGCCTGGCGGCTTTCAGGATCTGCAAAAAGGTTTTCTTTGTCTTTATGCACAAGAACTCTTCCCGAATCGAGTAGGGCAATTTTATGACATAACTGATAAGCTTCGTTCCGATCATGGGTCACCAGAAGCGCTTCTTTGCCCAATCGCTTGAGAAGCTTCTGGGTTTCAACCTGCAGATGACTGCGCAAATGGCCGTCCAAAGCGCTGAAGGGCTCATCCAACATGAGAAGATCAGGGTTGCCGACCAGAATACGCGCCAGCGCAACGCGCTGTTTCTGCCCACCGGACAGCTGGTCCGGCCGGTGATTCTCCAGCCCCATTAATTGCATGAGCTCGATAATCTCCTGAAACGATTCCTCTTTTCTGGTTTTATCCTTCTCGTTATGCAATCCGCACATAATATTCTGACGCGCCGTCATGTCCGGAAAAAGCGCGTAGTTCTGGAACAGGTATCCGACACGCCTTTTCTGCGGTGTCAAGTTAATGCGGCGTTCCGAATCAAACAAGGTTCTCCCGTTCAAGATAATTCTCCCTCTGTCCGGCTTAACGATTCCGGCAATACACATCAACGACATGCTTTTGCCGCTACCGGAAGCACCAAGTAACCCCGATACGCCGCCGTCTGTTTCGAAAGAAATATTCAAAGAGAAATCACCGGATTTTTTTGATGATAAGTTTTTCGTAATATCCACGGTTAGACTCATTTGAACACCGCCTTTTTATCACGCCTTTCCAGCATATTCACAATGGTCAGGACAACCGCGCTGATTATGATATTGACCACAACCCATTTGAATGCCGCCGCTTCGTTATTGGTACGCCAAAGCTGGTAGACCGTCGTGGAAATCGTCGCGGTTTTTCCCGGCGTATACCCTATAAGCATGCTGGTTGCGCCGTACTCTCCAAGCGCACGGGCAAAAGCCAGAACCGTACCGGCCATGATTCCCTGACGGCAGGCAGGCATACGGATACGCCAGAAAATATAGCTGTTTCTAAGGCCAAGCGTCTGCCCCGAATACCCAAGGGTTGTGTCAAAGCTTTCAAAAGCCCCTCGGGCCGTGCGGTACATAAGGGGAAACGCCACCAAAGCCGCGGCAAGGACACCACCATACCATGTCATGACAAATTTTATCCCGAATTGAGCCAGAAACATGCCCATCGGCCTCCTGACACCAAACAGCATGATCAGGAAATATCCGCATACGGTTGGCGGAAGCACGAGAGGCAGCGTAAACACCACATCAAGAACGCCTTTGATGACACGGGGAAGCCGCGCGGTATAATACGCGGCGGCGATTCCCGTGAAAAAGACGATAACACAGCTTATGGCCGCAATTCTGAGTGAATTATAGAGCGGGTACCAGTCCATATGGTGTTCCTCTGTTATGATCTAACGCGGGCTCTGCCCGCAAGTATCCAGTATTCAGTATTCAGTATTCAGAATGTGGATTTTCTTGTTTTTTATTGACGCTTCGCGTCTATAAGTTACTAACTTTTTTTCTGGAACACCATCATAACTGCTCCTATTATCATAGCAAGTATACTTCCCCACTCAATCCCGATAACAAGCCCTCTCACAAAATCAGACACAGTTAAGGTATCATACGCGCCTACCGTATACTGTATAAGCAAAGAAGACGTGATGATAAATACCGTTAACGCTACTGCAAATAAACGAAAGCCAACAACGCCTTTATTCATTGATATTCTCCTCCATCCTGATTGATTGGTTGAGTCAAAAAATACACCTTTAGATGGTTTTGTTGTTAGTATTGTACTATATAACGGCATGATGTTTCAAGCCTTCACCTTTTTCCGAAAATCGTTGATCACAGCACCTTTTGAGCACACTTCTTGGTAATACTTTCCAACAGGCATGGCAGAACATGAGCCGCTATGCCTGTAGTATAACAAGGGGGCTTTGATGGCGACGACAAGCCTGATTCCACTCCATGTCAATAAGGGCAAAACCGTTGCACAAACGCTTTTTGACCGAACCGAATACGCCAAGAACATTGATAAGACAAAGGACACATCGCAGGGTTTCAAGTCAAAGATAACCGAAAACACTTTTGAACCTTACCCACCTTTTTCACAAAGATGCTTGTTGACCTGATCCTGCAGTGCTTTGATCTGTCTTCTGAGTTCTTGAAGTTCCTCGGATGAGTATGGTAGTACAGGATTCCGATATTGCGTTGGATTAAGATTCGGAATGACACGCAATATAGCAACCAAAATTGACATTGCCAAGAAAACCATAACGATCTCTGACATTTTGTAATCCTCCTTCTTAATTAAGTGGTGGGACATGCCTATATTATATATTATGCAATATCCCTGCAAAAATGTCGGTTTTCAAACGGTATTATGATTTGATTTGTTTATATTTTATTGACGATGATACATTTATGTTTGATTAGTCATATTTTCGCGCTTGTTGTCTTGATAAGGCATTGCCACATGGCTTGCGGTCTTTGTGTATATCGCAGTATAAATTAGCTTGCCGCCGATTCGCTCTGACTTCATCAAATCAATAGCGGTTACCGTTTCGCCGAAGGGTTCGATTTCCCATGGCGCGGCTTTTGTTTTAACCTCTCGCCCGAGTGTAATGTGGGGATTGTATTTGCGCCCATCTATTGTAAAATCACAAATCGCAAGTTTAAACGCAATCTCATGCTGCAGAAGAATGAGCTCATCATTTCTCTGTAATCCCGCATACCAGAGTTTGCCACGGGAAAATGTGCCGAGTCTATCTATCGTCGCCTCGATAGGGCTAAATGTGACTGTATTAAGAATGGCCCCTATCTTTTCGACTTTCTTTGGGCTAACATCACCAATAAACACCAGCGTCAAATGCAGATTCTCCGATAGACTGAAATTGCCACTCTTTGAGCGGGAACACAGTTCATCCCGCAAGTTAAGTAGATGGGAACGCGTGCTGTCATTAAAATTTATGGCAATAAATAGTCGCATGTTTACATCCCCCTAATTTCCTCACCGACCCGTGACATCAAGACCACGCACTCCACATGCCTCGTCCAAGGAAACATATCAATCGGCTGCACCCCCCTCACCTTATAACCTCCCCCATCAAACCCGACCAACCGCCCCACATCCCGAGCCAAGGTAGCCGGATCGCAGGAAACATAAATAATCTTTGCCGGCAGAACTCTCCCCAGACTCTCAAGCACACCCCGCACCAACCCAGCCCGAGGCGGGTCAACCACGACAAGATCGGGACGACGCCCCAGATCAGTCCCCAGAACCTGCTCAACCCGCCCCTGAACAAAATCTATATTTCCAACCCCGTTGCGTCGGGCATTCTCGAACGCGTCCTCCACCGCCTCAGGGTTTTCCTCAACCCCCACCACCGCACGAGCCTTTCCCGCCAGCCCAAGACCCAGCAGGCCTACACCGCAATAGAGATCCCAGACAATTTCATGACCGCTAAGACCTGCCATTGCTATGACAGTCCGCAGCAACACCCCCATTTGTACTGTATTCACTTGCATGAAAACCTCCGGCGAAAACCCTATTGAGAGTGGGGGTATCCCTTCACCCTCAACCCATAATTCCCTTGAGGGCGACCCACCCCTCTCCATCTCCCGGCCTGTCTCCGGACTTGTCCCCCGGCCTGTCTCCGGATCTGTCTCCCGGCCTATCTCCCGATCTGTCCCCCGGCCTGTCTCCCGATTTGTCCCCCAACTCGCTTCCCGCAAAGTCACCGGCGCCGGCTCAGCCGCCTCCGCAACCAAAGAGGCTTTTAACTCCCTTACCTGATCATTCATGTCGCGAGACAACAACAAGCAATCTTCAAATTCCACCACCTCATGGCTCTGAGCCGCATACCACCCCAAAGACACCCCATCCCAATGCAACACGGCTTTATTCCGGTACCGCCAAGGATCTTCCATCCCGAGCACCTCAATCACATCCTCACCGGCCACATCCGTTTTGGCAATACGCGCCAACGCGTCCACAATCCAACGCCTTTTCCAAAAGAGCGTATCTTCATAGCTCATATGTAGCAAATCACACCCGCCACACCGGCCAAACACCGGGCAAGGCACCACCGATCGTTCGGCAGCCGGTATGGGTCTGGTGCCACCGTTTCCAAGTTCGAGTCTCTCCGGCTGGATGCCGCTGTCGAATCGAAGGATCTCCGCCCGCCAGAATTTTTTCCGCCGCTCAGTCACCCTCACCCGGGCTGTCTCCCCAGGCAACAACCCCCGCACAAAAACCACAAGATTATCAACTCGCGCTACCCCCGACCCATCCGACGCTAAAGAATGGGCCCGTACCGTCAACTCAGACACCGCCACCCCTCCCCTGAAAGAGAACCACAACAACCATAATCAGATTCCAGACACTGTGAGCCACAATCCCCGGCCACAAGCTGCCGGTCTTTTCCAAGAGCAACGTCAACCCGACAGCCCCTAAAAACAAAGGCACAAAGCGGAGCAAATCAAAATGAAAAGCCGCGAAAATCAACGCTACCAGACATACCGCCAACCACGGACCGCAAATAACCCGCAGAGGAGGATAGAGCATGCCGCGGAACAGCAACTCCTCCAACATCGGCGCTAACACAACAGAACATAATGCCAGCAACACAATCTGCCAGGGGCTGCGTAAACTCAGTAACGCCAACGCCACAGGCTGAAGATCCGGTTCGTTGACCAACCACGCCAACAAATTCATTGACGCTGTCACAACCGCAGCCAGCCCCACCCCCGCGACCAAACCGATCAGCAAATGCCGCAACCGAAAACGCCCGACTCCAAGCTGCTCCCAGGATCCCTTGACAAACAGCAACCCCACCCAAACCAAGCCAATACCCAAAACGAATTTGCCCCCTTGGGCAAATATGTACCCAAAAAAAACCTCATGAGAAGAAAGATCCGCCGCGGAATCATTCCACCCCAGAACAATCAGACCTAAATTAAATAACAATAGGACAAACACCGCCTGCCACATATTCCACGACGGCAACGCAATGCCCGCAACAGCGCTCGTTACCGGTACCGCCGATGCCGCCGACGTCCCTGATGCCCCCGATGACCCTGATGTCCTCGACATCCCCATTGTCTCATGTGCCGCCGATGTCCCTGATGTTGTCCCGCCGACTTGAACAGAAGCGGCTTTGCCCTTTTTCTTTCCCATAATTGTTATCATATCAGGATTCCCACTCTTTGAAAAGTGCTAACGCGGGCTACGCCCGCAAGTATTCAGTATTCAGGATTCAGAATGATTCAGGATTAGATTGTGGAATAATTTTTCCAATTAAGTCAAACTATAGGTAAAAGGTTCCTCTTACAAAAAAATCTCCTACCGAAAAGGTAACACCAACCCTATGTAGAATTAGTAAATACTAAGGCTCCGCCTCCTTTCTCCACAATTCCATAACAGAAAGGGTGTTCACCAATGTACCAGTCAATCGGCCCCTTTGAGAGATTCTCCCCAGGTTCCCACCTCATCATCGGCGACGCAGGGTCCGGCAAAACCCGGCTGATGTGGGTCGCTTTGCAGAGCGACCACCTAGAAGGTAACGCGATAAATATTGTGTTGACCGATTCCCAAAAAAACGCCTGGTACCTTCCTTCCAAAAAACCCATCACCACCCTGGACCCCTACGCCACAGACATATCCTGGGCCTCCAATCCCAGTCATTCCGGCATTTACTACTGCGCCTGCGAATACATCCCTAGAATCATCACCTTCTTAGAATGCCTGGCCACCTGGTCAATTCAAAGCGAAAACGAAAAAGATCCCGCGCCTCAAACTGTGCGGATCTTTCTTGATTTTTCCTCCAAACACTGGCAACTACCCGAATTCGTCGAGCAAATCTCCCGGTTGCACTACATCAGCAGCACCCGGAACGAAGATCACGCGCACCCGATCGAACTCTGGGTATCCCAAGGCCTCTCAGCCAGAATCCCCACCAAAGTCCGGGCCTTCTTCTCCGGGTTCCATATCATCATGCTCAACCCCGCCACACCCGGCTGGGCCCATCAAGTCGCTGCCTGGCTAACCGTCCCCGGCCCATCCGGCGCCGGAGCAAACGGACAAGGAACCGCCAGTCCCGCCGCCACGTGTTTACAAGACGCGGATTTCAGCCAAACAGAAGGATTCACTTACGCCACTCAGAACGGGACTCTGTCCCTCTACGGCAACCCGTTACTGATCGAAAACTAATGCGGGCAACGCCCGCTTTAGTACCTTTCAGACGCAAAGCGTCAACAAAAAACAAGAAAATCCACATTCTGAATCCTGAATACTGAATCCTGAATACTTGCGGGCGTAGCCCGCATTAGTTATTGTCCCGGAGCCTCGAACTCATCCCCCCGCTTCTTCACACTGGCAATCTGGGTATAGGGCTCCATTTCCGGATAAAAAGAAGCCGGCGGGTTAAATGTGTGCCCAAAATGCATTGGCACAAACAGCTTCGGCCTCACAGCCTCGGCAAACATCACCGCCCCACGATAATAATCTATGGCCATCCGCGGATCAACAGGAAAAAAGGCAACATCCGGTTCATGAATATGTCCCGCAACTTCGGCAAGAATCTTCCCAAACGCCTCTTCCGCCTCGCGAACAAAAACCGCATCCCCTTCGTTTTTCCAATCCCAAAGATTCAAATCCCCGGCATGAAACAATAGCTTGTCATACCACCAAACAGCAAATGAGCACCCTACATCGGTGCTGCCAAAAGCACGGATCTGCGCTCCCGAGGTTACCAGATGCTGACCCGGTGAAATATAATTGATATGCGCCATAGCAGGAACGCGCCCATCGCTCAGGACTTGAATATCGGAAGACAACACATACTCAATGCGCGGGTTCTTTTTCAACCAGTCAAAAACATTCATAGAAAAATGATCCGGATGGCCGTGAGTTGCTAAAACAAGTATTTTTTCGAACCCTCTGAGATCGGATATGGGTTCCTTCTGGAAACAATCAACAATAAGAAGATCATTGCCGACCAGCATCTCAAAACCGCTGGTTCCTAAATATCGTATATGCATAAGCAAACCCCCTGTCAACAGCATCACAGAAAAGCTCTTCATCTTTGTCTCCAATATTACACCATCAGTGCCATATCATCAATAGACTCCGAAAATATTCAGCCATCACGAATTATCATGACTTATTGCACATAACTTTTCGCGTTTGCCGTCAAGAAAAGCCCCGGCATCACAAGTAGAATAGGGTTAAGGAGGTGATAAAACCCGATGGGATTCACAGATCAAGACACATCTGCCGCCACCGAACGCATGAAAGCCTATATCGACAACCACATCCACGACGCCATCACCGCGAAAGCCCTCGCCCGCGTCGCGGGCTATTCCCAGTATTATGCGGCAAGGTTATTCAAGCGTCATATGGGCCAAACACCTTTTGAATATATTCGAGAGCAACGGCTCCTCAACGCCGCCCTAACCTTGAGAACCGGCAAATCAAAAATCATTGATGTGGCCCTTGATTTTGTGTTTGACAGCCAAGAAGGATTTACGAGAGCCTTTACAAACGCCTTTGGGATACCCCCCAAACGTTTTGCCGCTGTCCCAAACCCAAAAGGCTGGATAATCCCCTATCGCGTTCGAAACCGCCAAAAAATTGATTGGGAGGAATCAAAAATGCCGGAACAAACAGCGATTATCTTCACCCAGATTGTCGAACGCCCCGCCCGTAAGCTGTTGTTGAAACGCTCCACATCAGCCGAGGATTACTTCGGATACTGCGAAGAATTCGGCTGTGTCGACGATGAATCAGGCAGCTCCATTCCCTGGGAAACCCTCAGCACCATCCAGGAAGCCCTGTACGAACCTGTTGGATTATGGCTCCCTGACAATATGCGTCCCTCCGGAACAGGTCTGTACGCGCAAGGCGTCGAACTCCCCACGACCTACAACAAAGCGATCCCCGACGGATTCAACCTCATTGACCTCTCTCCCTGCAAACTCCTTGTCTTCCAAGGCGAACCGTATGACGACAACGAATTTGAACAAGCTATCACAGCTTTATGGGATCGCATCGCCAAATTCAATCCCATCGTTTACGGATACGAATACGCTGATGAACTCGCCCCTCGCATGCAACTCATACCATTAGGATGGCGCGGATATATCGAAATGCGACCGATTAGAAAATCCACATTCTGAATCCTGAATCCTGAATACTGGATACTTGCGGTCGAAGACCGCATTAGTCGATTCACACTGATTTCGCCTGTTCCTGACCTACTCCAAGAACCTCAAACTCTCGACGATGCCTCTGTAAGAAATCGCCTCCGCAACATGTTCTGTAAGGATCTCCTGTTCCTGTGCCAGATCAGCGATGGAGCGGGCCACGCGCAACACCCTGTCGTAGGCCCGCACGCTCAACATATTGTCGGAAAACACCCTCCTCATCAATTGCTGACCGGATTCACCCAACCGGCAAATCTCCCGCGTCAAGGCTCCGCTCATACGTGCGTTAGCCAGGACATTGTCCGCGAACCCGATGCCTTGTCCCTTTTCCTGCCGGAAATGACCCTTTAACCGTTCCTGTTGCAGCTCTCTGGCCGCTGCCACACGCCGGGCAATCTTCGCCGACGGCTCTCCCTCCCCCGGTCCGTGCATCTCTTCATAGCTCAACGGACCTACCTCAACTTGAATATCAAACCGATCGAGCAACGGACCCGAAATACGTCCACGATAAGCTTTGATTTGCGCCGGCGTGCATCGGCACTCCCGGCCAAGATCCCCCAAATAACCGCAAGGACAGGGATTCATTGTCGCAATCAGGCTTAACCGCGCCGGGTAAACAGCCTTCCATTTTTGTCGGGCGATGTGAACGACCCCATCTTCCAACGGCTGCCGAAGCGCTTCCAGAACGTCCCTAGGAAACTCCGGCAACTCATCCAAGAACAGCACCCCATGATCAGCCAGCGCTACTTCCCCGGGCATAGCCCTCTGACCCCCTCCCATCATAGCACTCAAAGTCGCCGTATGATGGGGGCTACGGAAAGGTCGTTGCCTGATCAGCGGATTGTCCCGGGGTTGCGCCGACAACAACCCCGCCAGCGAATAGATTTGTGTCACCTGCAAGCATTCCTCCCGGTTCATCGGCGGCAAAATCCCCGCAAAAGCTTTGGCCATAAGCGTTTTACCCACACCGGGCGGTCCGATCATAAGAACGTTATGAGCTCCGGCAGCCGCAACCTCCAAAACTCTCTTCACTTGAAGATGTCCGCGAATATCACGAAAATCAACTTGTGCTTTCCCTTCGGCTGAATCTGTCACATTTGGTCTCTCGTCTGTTAATTGACCCGTTTCTCGTCCGTTCAGCACCCCAACCAGTTCAGACAGCGTCGTCACACCACAACATGGCACCTTTTCAGCAAGCCTGGCTTCAATGACGTTCTCCTGGGCCACAACAAGGGTCCACCCCTGTCCTTCTTCTCTCTCCCGCTGTTCCGCCTGAGCCCGTAAAACCACCGCTAAAGTCAGAATCCCAGTCACCGGCCGCACCCGTCCATCAAGAGACAATTCTCCGGAAAGAACATAATTGTCCAGATCCCCCGGCACCTCTCCCAAAGCCGCCAAAATACCGGCCGCTATGGCCAGATCCAATCCCGATCCCTCTTTACGCAAATCCGCCGGCGCCAAATTCACAGTAATGCGTTGCATCGGAAAAGAAAACCCGGAATTGCGGATAGCCGCCCGTACACGCTCCCGCGCTTCCCGCACAGCTGTTGCCGGCAACCCAACGATCTCAAAAGCCGGCAGCCCGTTGGCAATATCCACCTCAACCCGGACGAAACGAGCTTGGATCCCTTCGACACACATTCCCCAAACAGAAGAAACCATCTAAAAAGCTCCCCTAATCCAATTAATTTGAACATCATCGGCATCTAACGTGATCGCAACAACGTCAAACCGCATCTGCGGCCATTGGGCATAATTTTTTTCACGAACATAGCTGGCTGCTAAAGCGCGCAACCGTTCTCTCTTCAAATGCGTCACACTTTCCTCTGCGGTCCCCACCCGGGATTGTGCATGGCGCGTCCGCACCTCAACAAAGACCAGCTCCTCCCCATCCATGGCCACAATATCAATCTCGCCACGAAAGCAGCGGTAATTGCGTTCAACTATGTTCAGACCCGCCTCAGTTAAATAATCAGCCGCGATATTTTCCCCTGCCTGTCCCAATTCCTGCCGTTCTTTTGTCATGGAATCCCCCCTCATCCTGTTTCTCCTGCCTTCATCCTGTTTCTCCTGCCTTCATCCTGTTTCTCTTGCCCTCCGCCTGTCAGCCTCTCTGACGGGCGCGTAACTCAAACGATGCAAAGGACATGACCCCAACGTCCGCAAAGCATCCAAATGCTCCCGGGTTCCGTATCCCTTATGCTTGGCAAATCCGTAGGCCGGATAACGCTCATGCCAGGCTGTCATGATGTGATCACGTTCCACCTTGGCTAAAATCGACGCTGCGGCAATGCTTGCGCTCAATGTATCCCCCTTGATCATGGCAATCTGGTAGAACGGGTTCGTCCGCACCTCAGCAGAAACGATTTTCGCAGCGACACATCCGTTAGAAACCGCTCCCGTCCACATCCCCTTTACGGACCAATCAATAACATCCCGCCCATCTATGAGCAACGCGTCCGGCTGGATTCTTAGACCGTCAACCGCCAAACGCATGGCATACAGCGACGCTTGCAGAATGTTAATCTCGTCAATCACCTCAGCTTCAACACGAGCTACCGCCCATGCTTGTGCCTGATTCTTAATACCCGTAACCAGAACCTCGCGACGCGCCGGTGTCAATTTTTTGGAATCGTTCAAACCCGGTAACTCAAATTCGTTGGGCAACATACAGGCAGCCGCGACAACAGGGCCTGCCAAGGATCCTCGTCCGGCTTCATCCAGACCCGCCACCAAGTTGTACCCGCGTTGCCACAGGGAATTCTCCCACTCTTTCAGAGTCTCACCCAATTCTGTTTCTTGTTACCTTTTATTTCGACCAAATAGATCAAAACCCTCCTCAGTTTCATGCAAGCTGAGGAATAATCCTGTAAGCCAAAAAGAATACTATTGATCATGACAAAATATCCATTAAGCATTCTTTCAACAACAAATAAAACGATCCTGACGACATTGATATCTGTCGCCGTTGTTTTTGTGCTCATGATTACCATTGTGTCGAACTTTTTGTTTGCGAAAAGCATTGAACGGGGCAAAGATATGGCCACCGATGACGCAAAATCCATTACCATCGCTATCGAACAAACCATTAACTCTTTACCTCAGCTTTTGCGCTTAACCCAAAGATCTCTCACGGAACTCGACATGAGTTCAGATACAGCCGATATTTCGTACAAAAACGTTCTGTCAGGCATACTGGATTCAAATCCGGGTATATTCAGCGCATGGCTTGTTTTGGAGCCGGGCGGCCATAATGAAGAACAGCTCTTCATCAGTGAATTCATGAGACAAAACGGTAAAATTATTGAAACCACCACCCCGAGCAGAGAGAGACTTCGCGAGAACCCGCAATCCGTTCCATGGTATTACCAACCTCTGACCACCGGACGAACATTTTTTGAAGCGTTTGTCCCTCGTAATGACAATAACGATAGGCTGATATACACGATGACCATCAGTATGCCGGTTATCATTAACGAAAAAATAGTTGGCGTTTGTGGCCTGGCTGTGCTTTATCAAGATATCCTCAGTATTGTCAACGATCTTCATCGAATCCAGAATCGGACCGTTATTCTCTTAAGTCCGGATTTAACGATTCTGCATGCCCAAGATTTGGATCTCATCGGAAATAATCTCGCTGACTATTCATTCGAAAACATCGACGACATCCGTACCGCGATAGCCGAAAACGACGTTTACGCCAAGGAAACCAAGTCGTCCTTGATCCACGAGAAAGCTTTCATGTACCTCCAGCCGATTTCGGTGAATATTGGATCGGGGCAACCTCTGTATCTTCAAATCAGCACGCCATTGAATACTCTTTACGCTGACGCGAATAGTGTCGTATCCGCCATGGCCGCCGTCGGCCTGGCGAGTATGATACTCATTGTTGGCATCGTCTTCTTGAACGTCAACGGTCTTTTAAGACCGATACGGGCATTGACACACCAAGCAAGACAAATCGCGGGAGGGGATTTCAAAGCTGAGGTTTTCAGCTTCCCGGATAAAAGTTTTCCGGATGACGGGTTCCCGGATGACAACCGGCGCACGAAAAACGAAACTGTTGTTCTGCGGCAAGCTTTTGACAAAATGCTGCGTGCCCTCCAAGACAATTTATCCACGATTGAGCATCGCGTCGATGAAAGGACGCGGGATCTGCACCGATCGAACAACTATATCAAGCAGCTCCTGGACTACACATCAACAATCTCGATACTTCTGGATAAACACATGAACATCATGTATTGCAGCGACAGCGTTTTACGTCTCATGAACAGTACCAGCTTTGAAGGATTTTTCGGCAGACCGCTGACCTACGGCCAAAGGAGCATCGAAGACGAAGGATATCTGGAACGAAGCCACATCCGCATGGCTCGTATCATCGCCGGTCAAGAAGATGTCTTCACTGAAGACGATACCGTTAACTGGCCAAACGGAGAAAACGGCTTATACCGAATCATCTACAAACGCATTCAAGACGAAAACGGTTCTTTTGACGGCGCTGTTATTGTCATGCGTGATCTTACCGATGTCCGGGTTGAGGAAGCACAGCTTCGTATGAACGATGTTCTGTTTTCAACCCAAATGCCGTGTTTCATCTACGATGGAAACGGTGAAGTTGTTGCCTATAACAAGGAATGCCGCATTTTTGGTTTACCGACAGATTTGGCGCCGGAAGACTTCCACAGAAAGTACTCGGCTTGCCAACCCACATTCCAACCTGATGGTCGGCTAACAGAAGATCTGAATCAAGAACTCTTTCGCGAAGGAATAACCAAAGGATTCGCTCAGATTAAAGCCTTAGTAACAAATTTTCAAGGAAAACCCATGCATTTTGAAATCAATGCCGCACGTATACCCTGGTTGAATGATTTCCGACTTGTCACCTATTTCCATGACCAGACAAGCCTCGTCGAGATAGAAGCCGAAGCCAAAGAAGCCGAAGATCGCATCAAACTCATGCTGAACAGCACGCCGCTGATCTGTATCCTCCGAGACGGACAAAACAATATCATTGACTGCAATCAAGAAGCCTTGAAGATTTTTGGTGTTGCCACAAAAGAGGACTTCATGAGAGACTTTCCTAGTTTCTATCCGGAATTCCAGCCCAACGGCACCAAGAGTCCTGAGGCAATCCTGAAAAAACTGTATGAGCTCAAAGAGGCTGTTATCTCTGAACCCTTTGAGTGGATGTTCCAAACCTCCACAGGGGAACCCCTTCCGGCAGAAACAAAGCTCGTGAAAATTCTTTGGAAAGATACCTTCCGTATTCTCTCTTATTCCCGGGATTTGCGCGAAACCAAAATCAACGAACAAAAAATGCGGGACAGCTTGGAAAGAGAACGCAAAATGGAACTCCAGAAAGAAGCGGCTCAGGCTGCCAACGAAGCCAAGAGTTGGTTTCTAGCCAACATGTCTCACGAGATTCGAACCCCAATGAACGCTGTGTTGGGTATGGCTGAACTGTTGATGCAAGAAGGTCTGAACTCCCGGCAGGCCCGGTATGTCAAAGATATCAGGACCTCCGCTGTAGCCCTGTTGGATATCATCAATGACATTTTGGATATCTCGAAAATCCAGGCCGGCAAATTAACGCTAACTCCCGTTCATTACGATTTCAATGTCCTCGTGGATAACGTCGCTTCCATCGCGTTGTTTTTGGTTGAAGACAAAACCATCACCTTTGAAATGGAACTCGCAGACGATACGCCCGCCTATCTGTATGGCGACGATGTTCGGTTGAGGCAAGTGCTGTTGAATCTGCTGAGTAACGCCGTTAAGTTTACTAATGAAGGGCATGTCCGTTTGTCGGTCTATGCCACAGAACAGAGTATTCATTTTGTTGTGAGCGATACAGGTATCGGCATCCATCCCGAAGACATCCAGCGACTGTTCGAACCTTTTGAACAAGCCGATTCCGGCAAAAACCGCTCCAAGAAAGGCACCGGCTTGGGGTTGTCCATCTCCATGGTTTTGATCAAATTGATGGGTGGTCATCTAACTGTTGACAGCGTGTATGGGGAGGGCACCTCTTTCTATGTGGAAATCCCTAAGGTTCTGGGCAATCAAGAGCTCATTCAGTATGTCGACGGTTCAGAGATTAATATCAGCGCACCGGAAGCACACGTCCTGATCGTGGACGATAACACGATCAATTTAAATGTGGCCCATGGACTTTTGGGGCTTTGCCAACTCTCCGCCGATACAACCACATCAGGAAAAAAGGCTATCGAATTGGTCCAACAAAACACTTATGACGTTGTCTTTATGGATCATATGATGCCGGAAATGAACGGCATCGAAACAACCAAAGCGATCCGAAAACTGGGCATAGACGTTCCCATCGTTGCCCTCACCGCCAGCGCCATAACCGGAACCAAGGAAATCATGTTGGAAGCCGGTATGAATGACTATTTGTCGAAACCGATTATCAAAGCGGAATTGCGAAACATCTTAAAGAAATGGATTCCTGTGGAAAAGTTGATTTTGCCAACACCGACCTCTGTAAACGAGAGAATCGTTGTCCAAGATTCCGCTCCCGAGACAGCGGGAGAAGACATCTGGCAGAAAATCAACAGAATCAAAGGACTTTCCTTAGCGACAGGCTTAAGCCGAGTGGATAATCAACAGGACCTCTATATCACCGTTCTGAAACTCATGATGAAAGAAATCGAGAAAAGCACCCGAAATATGGAAGGGTTTTTAGCCGCCGGTGATATGGGAAACTTCAGCATTACTGTCCATGGTATCAAAGGGTCCCTGGCCAACATTGGGGTTATGGAGCTTTCCGCAAAAGCCCTCGAGCTTGAGCTCGCCGCCAAAAAGGCGGATACAGAATTTTGCACAACCCATTTACCGGCTTTATTGGAAGAGCTGCAAACCTTAAAGTTGGATCTGGAGGACGTTTTTTCCGGGACAACCCGACACGTTGAGACAACATCTATATCGCCTGAATTGTCCCGTATTTTTACCAATCTCGCAGACGCCCTCAACAAGACAGATATCCTAGCCATCGACCAGGAAATGGAATCCTTGAACGCTCTGGGTCTATCCGGCACTTTGAATGATGAGATTGAGTTTCTTAACGACGCTGTTATGATGATGGATTACGAGAACGCGAAACGCCTTATTGAATCGATTCATTACACAACGAACATCGAAGGAGATACTTATGCGTGATAAACAAGGTGGATATTTTGATCTCAAAGCACTCTTAGCCATAGGGTTTCTCAACCTCCGGCATGTCGCCTCCATCGAAGCCATAACGGTAAGCGAGTATACCAACACGCTGGAAAAACTGCTCGCCCTCACGCCTGACCTTGAGAGGGCCCTAGACAAGATAGCCAATCATTTCCGGGACAAACACGATTTTGAGGTTCTGAACACAACAGCAAGACTCTTGAAAGACCTCAAATGCGAAAAACTAGCCGATAATTTCGATGAACTGTTTTATGCCCGGGAAAAAGGTAATCAACCTTATATCAATTCTTATGCCAAAATCATTTTGGATCGAATCACCAAGCTCCACGCTCAGATTGAGGCCGCCAAAACGAATGAACCCACAGACAGCACATTGGCTGAGACTGACAATGCTTTTCTCCGGGACGCCATCAAACGAATGGAGCAGGAGGATAAGACCCGTAAAATGGTTATCCTTGCTGTTGATGACTCCCCTGTTATCCTGAAATCGGTCTCCTTCATACTAAGTGATGAATACAAAGTATTCACGTTGGCTAACCCAACTATGCTGGAAAAGATGCTAAGCCAAATAACGCCAGAGCTGTTTTTGCTCGACTGTCATATGCCGGACCTCACCGGCTTTGACTTGATTCCCATCATAAGAAGTCATGCGGAACATAAAGAAACCCCGGTGATTTTTTTGACATCTGAAGGTTCAATTGAAAATGTCTCCGGTGCCGTCATGCTTGGCGCCAGCGATTTCGTGGTGAAACCGGTACATCCGGAGACTTTGCGGGCCAAGATCGCCTATCATATTGTACGCAAATAGATTTCTCAGGCAGGGTTGAATGCCCCGGCATTATCAGCTAAAATGAATTCATGCCGTATTTAAACAAAAAACTGCGCAAAGACTTCTGGGCCTTCAGAAACCAATTCCTCGCGGTCTTTCTCATGGCTATGCTTGGCGTGTTCATCTATTCCGGTTTAGAAGGCGTATGGATGGGCATGCAAGATTCCGCGGACAAATGGTTCACGGCCGGCAACAGCGCCGATGCCTGGATCAGCGGCATCAATATCAGCAACGAGGACGTTGAAGCCATAAAAGCCCTGCCTTCTGTCACAGAAGCCCAAGCCTCGTCATTGCTGACAACAAAAGTCGCGGGCTCTGACTCCTCCTTGCTGTTGGCAGCGTCTCCGAACAACTTAATATCTCGCCCCTATACCGCAGCAGGCAGTGACTACAGCCCAAACGCCGAGGGGATCTGGTTGTATCGGGAATTTGCTGAATCTCATAATTTATCTGTTGGCAAAACCATAACCATAGAAAACAGAGGCATCGTCTTTATTTTCGAAATCAGCGGCCTCATACTTAGTCCCGACTACTTAAGATACGCGGGAACATCAATGTCCGTAAAACCTGACAGATATAAATACGGATACGGCTACATATCACCCGCTAACATGGAAATCGTCATGGGCAACGACTTGACCTACAATCAAATCAGAATAAAATTTGAGGATTCCCCGACGACAACCAAACAGAATATCGAACAAATCTTGGGAAACAAATACACCGGGTTTACCACCCCCACTGAATTCAAAGGAACCCTGGCCTTCCTTGAAAGATATGCTCAACTCCGCGCCCTCTCTATCCTCTTCTCAATGATATTTGTCCTCCTGACACTCCTCACCATCCAAACAACGGTGAAACGTCTGATCGAAACCCAAAGAATCCAGGTCGGCACCTTCAAAGCCCTTGGGTACACAAACGCCACCCTGCTCAGACACTACAGTCTTTACGGGTTCCTAATCAGCGCAGCCGGATGTCTTCTGGGATACCTGCTAGCCCCAAATATAACGAAAGCCCTTCTCGATATTCATAAAGATATGTTTTCACTGCCGGAATGGAACGGCAAAAACACGCCCGTTTCCCTCATCATCGCCGCACTCATCACCTTCGCCTGCACGATCTCCGCACGCCAAGCCTGCCGCAAAGTCATCAAGGAAATGCCTGCCCTAACGATGCGGGACGAACCTCCCAAGAATCATAAACCCATCTTCCTTGAACGGTTTCCATTCTGGAAGACCCTCTCCTACGGCTGGCAATGGGTCCTCAGAGACTCCTTTCGCGACAAAACCCGCTTCCTGTTGGGGGTCATCGGCGTAATCGGCAGCACCGTTCTCCTGATGGCAAGTTTTGGTTTGCGAGACTCCCTCACGACAACAAACGTGAATATGTACGGCCACCAATTTGATTATGGGGCCAAAATCACATTGAATCCCCTGGCCACAGAAGACCAACGAAACGAACTCTACGCTCTGGCAAACCAAGACGCACAATGGATCACAGAAAACGAAATTGAGATACGCAAAGATGCCCGAGAAACCCTTGGAGCTCTGGTTATCCTTGAAAAAGGTGACTATGTGCATCTTCGAGATACCCAAGGAAACCAAATCACTTTGCCCAACAACGGGGTGGCCATATCCAGAAAACTCGCTGAAGACTTAGGCGTTGGCATCAACGACACCTTGCAATTCAAATACACGCCCCCCGGCGCCATGGGTTCGCCCACCGCAGACCCGGACACAGCGATTTCAAAAACGACGATTACAACTGTGGTTAAGGAAATTGTCACGCCGCCCGCGCCCCAAGGGTTGTATCTATCAAGAACATATTGGGAAGACTTATCCTTCGCCTTCGTCCCAAACACCCTGCTAACCCAAAAAAGCACCATTGCCGACAAAGCCCAAGACCTCCCCTATGTCAAGGAAGCTGTCAAACTTGATCAACAACTGGCTGACGCAAACGATATCTTAAACAGCATTATTATGGTTATCATCTTGATGTTAGCCG
>WRJI01000055.1 GCA_009778595.1 Peptococcaceae bacterium
AGGGGATGTGGGATGCGGATGTGGGACGCGGAAATGGGATGCGGGACATGGGATGTTGGATAAAGATTTTTCGGGGGGGATTGGATGATGGGGAAGAACAAAGGGGGTCTGGTATTTCTGATTTTCCTGGTTTTCGGTTTTTTAGGAGGGCTGACGGGTGCTGTGATTGCGGTGCCCGGTTATATGGCGGATACAGAACGGCAGCCTGAGTTGGTTTACAACCAAGGGCTTTCAGCATCGGGAAAAATCGTTGTTGAGGAGCTTGAAAGCGAAGACCTATCCGCGCCTGTTGATCTTGGCTTGCTTGGTAAAGGGTCTTTTTCCGGCAAAGGGTGTATCCAATGTCACAGCATCGCATCCCTCAATGTCGTGGGTGGGGTTTACGGTCCTGACCTCTCCAACGCCACAATAAACGTGCCCAATAAATACGGCAAAACCATTCTGGAGTTTTTGCATGAGCCGGAAGGAATTATGGGCACGGTGCTGCCGGGTAAGAATGTTTCGAGCCGGGAAAAAGAGGGATTGGCTGAATACTTGGAAGGTGCCGGGACAGTAAACAGTTAGCAAGACTGTCGGCTGAGGTAATGCTAAGAGCTAACCGTGCTGTTGGTAGAGCTGTCGCTGACAAGTGTGCTGACAAGCGTGAAGAGCCGCCGGTAGAGCCGGTGGGCTTATGAAAGGAGAGGCAGATAGAATGGCAACAGAGATTAAGGGCTTCTTGCAGAGCAACTTGAAAACCATCATCATCGCGGTTGCCGCCTTGGTGGTTGGGGTTCTGGTCGCGCTGCTGATCGCGTGGCAGTTTCCGGGTGGGGGTGTTGGATCAAGTGTCAAAATCACGGATGAGCTTATTGACGCGGCAGTGAAGACCTATGTTCCTCCCGGTCAACTTGATGAGTACTATTTGTTTAATTCCGGCGGTCATTCCGGACACATTTATGTCGTGGGTGTTCCGTCCATGCGGCATATCCGTACCATTCCCGTGTTTTCGCCGGATTCGGCCACAGGGTATGGGTGGACAGAAAAAAGCAAGACGATGATGGGGGATTACGATTGGGGCGATGCGCACCATCCGGCCCTGAGTGAAACAAAGGGCGATTATGACGGCCGCTGGCTGTTCATCAATGATAATGCCAACAGTCGTGCGGCCAGGGTCAATCTGGACACATTTACCACGGAACAAATCCTGGGCCCCGTTCCTAATCTGTATGGTCCTCACGGTGCGGCTTTTATAACGCCGAACACAGAGTATTTCATGATGGCTTCACGTTTTTCCGGTCCTGTTCCAATTGGAACGTATGCGCCGCTGGAATCTTTTAGTGAAGAATACTTTGGCTGCATGGCCGCAATCGCTATCGATCCTCAAGACGGAACCATGAGCGTGGGGTGGGAGCTTCTGTTACCGCCTTGGTCCTTTGACCTGTCCGATGCCGGTAAAAAGGTCAGTGAGGGTTGGTGTTTCTTGACATGTTATAACTCGGAAGAGGCTTATGAGCTTTTGGAAGAGAACGCCTCCCAGAATGAACGTGACTATATTGTTGCGGTTAACTGGAAAGTTTGTGAACAAGCGGCCAAAGACGGCAAGTACAAGGAAATCGATGGGGTCAAAGTGGTTGATCCCCGTGAAGTGCCCGGAGCGGCTTATTTGGTTCCTTGCGCCAAGAGCCCCCATGGTGTCGATGTTTCACCCGATGGCAAGTATTTTATTGGTGCCGGCAAATTGGCCCCGATCTGTACAGTGTTCGGGTTCGATGAATTGACCAACGCTATTGCCAAGAACGATTTCCAAGGGGAAGAGTGGGGTCTGTCCGTTGTCAATTATGACAGTGTCCGTGTTGCCGAAGTCGAAGTGGGGATTGGCCCTTTGCATACCCAGTTTGATGACAAAGGATTTGCTTATACCACACTGTTTATTGATAGCCAAGTCTGCAAATGGTCCCTTAAGGATTTCACTGTTGTTGACAAAGTTGATGTTCATTATTCGCCCGGACATCTGTCCATGGCCGAGGGAGACACCTGTTCCCCCGATGGGAAGTACCTGGTTTCGCTGAATAAGCTTTCGAAAGACAAATTCCTGCCCGTGGGGCCTTCTCATCCGGAATCGATGCAACTGGTTGATCTGACGAATGACAAGATGCAAGTCATTTTTGACGCACCAATCGATCCGGAACCCCATTATAGTCAGATGATCAAAGCGGATAAAATCAAATCCCTGAATTATTATCCAAAGGATGATGCGCGGGAAGGGGCCGTTTATGCCAAAGAACAAGCCCGGATTGAGCGCAACGGAACAGATGTAACTGTCTATATGATGGGCTTCCGCAGCCGCTTCTACCCGGAAAGAATCGATGTGAATCAAGGGGACCATATTACGGTCTACTATACCAATACAGATTTTGACGAAGATATCACACACGGTTTAGCTTTCTTGTTCTACAATATGAATGTGGAGGCTCAGCCTGGGGAGACGGTGAAATTCGAGTTTACCGCCAATAAAGCAGGGGTCTATCCCTTCTACTGCACCAATTTCTGCTCGGCACTCCATCAGGAAATGCAGGGAAATCTCTTGGTTCTTCCAAATCAATAAGCGTTCCGGTTTTGGACGGCTTGCGGTTTCGCAAGCCGTCTCTTAACCTACAATGGCTACATTATTGAAAGGGGATTTGTCATGGGTAAGTTCCTTAACGGCAAGCTTTCTATGTCGGGGCGTATTTTGTTTCTTCTGGCGGCTGTTTTGCTTGGGTTGTCGCTGTTGTTTCCCTGGTGGACTTTGAAATTGGAGGCGCCTCAGTATCCGGAAGGGCTTAGCATGAATGTCTATGCCTATAAGCTTACCGGCGGCAAGACGCCAAGTGACCCGCCTGATATTGATGATCTTTACAGACTGAATATTCTCAATCATTATGTAGGAATGATGGAAATTGATGAAGCTACCTTTCCTGAGTTGACAATCATTCCTTGGGTTGTTGCGGCTATAGCTCTCCTAGCCGGGGTGACGGCTTTGGTGCGTCGCCATTGGTTGGCCTTGGTGACCTTTCTGTCATTTGCCGTTGGCGGGGTTCTGGGGGTCAGCCGTATGTTGCACTGGTTGCAAACCTTTGGTACCGATCTTGATCCCAAAGCGGCGATCAAGATTGATCCTTTCGTACCTCCGGTGATGGGTCCCAACACGCTGGCGAATTTTAAAACCATGAGTGCTTTTGGCGTGGGGGGTTGGTTAGTGGGGGGGGTTGCGGTACTCATTGTAGCCGCCTTGGTGCTGGCTTTCTGGAGGTACAGAAAATGGGGCAAAGAATCCTCTTCTGCTGTTGGGCCATCTGCTTCCTGATATTCGTGCGCTCCGGTCAGGTGCTGGCATTGGCTTATGAAGTATGGCCCGAGGAAACAACCGGGTCTCTTGAATATGCTCTGGAAACAGCACAGGATGGGGATACAATTCTTGTTCATGCCGGTCGCTACCCTGGGAATATTGTTCTGAACAAGGCTGTCTCTCTTATCGGTCGGGATAATCCGATCCTTGACGGTGAAGGGAACGGCGATGTCATAACCGTGCTCGCTAATGACGTGACGATTCGGGGATTTACGATCCAAGGCAGCGGCAGGAATGTTGAAAAAGCCAACGCGGGGATTCGGTTGAAATCTGTGCAATCTGTTACGATACAGGAATGCCTTTTTGTTGACAACCTTTTCGGGATGTATCTGGAACGGGCGTCCGGCAATACCATTGTGGATAACGAGATCCGGGGGTTGTGGTCCGGGCAGGATACGTCAGGGAGCGGGAATGGCCCGGGTGGCAGTTCCGTCTCGGGAGGCGGATCCGACTCGGATGGCGGATCCGCCTTGGACGGCGGGCCCGCTGAAACACGTGACGGCCACTTGTTCAGAAATGAAATCGGTGACGGCATTCATCTGTTTTCGTCTTCGGAGAACATTCTTGAGCGCAATGTCATTAATCAGACCCGGGACGGCATCTACTTTAACTACGCCCACACCAACCAAACGATCGGTAACGAGATTTCAGAGGTTCGTTATGGTATTCATTTCATGAACTCGGACGATAATGTGTTTCGGGAGAATACACTGTACGACAATAAGGCGGGCGCGGCCCTGATGTTTTCCAAACGCATTCGGTTGGAAAACAATGTTTTCGCATTCAGCAGGGGTTTCAGAGCGTATGGCATTTTGTTTGCCACCTGCGACTACAGTGTCGCTGAAGGCAATATCTTTATGAACAATACCATCGGGATCTTTTGCGATATCTCCCGGCACAATGTCTTTCGCGGAAACTTGTTCTATCGCAATGATGTGGGGCTTGATCTCATTTCCAGTTCAGCCGATAACCTGTTTTTTGAGAACAATTTTATTGATAACCTTCAACCTGTGGCGATGCCGGCAGGCCGGGTTGGCGACGATAATCTGTTCTACAAGGACGGCGTGGGTAATTATTGGGACGATTACAGAGGTTTCGATCTGGATCGCGACGGGATCGGCGATATTCCGCATAAAACGGGCGACCCGTTTACCTTCCTCATGGCTAAATCTCCCGGGGTGCGTTTGTTTCTGAGCAGTCCTGCCGCCACGGCTTTGGAATTTTCCGAAAGAATGTTTCCGGTTGTTCATATTCCGAAGGTGGTGGATCCCTACCCGTTGACAGAGCCGGTTAAAATGGACGCCTTGGCGTCGGTTCATTCCACGATGTCACAGAGCGGTCTCGATAGACATCAAGGCACGTTTGCCTTGATAGGATGTTCAATTTTGATGCTTGTTGCGGCTGGGAGTTTGATCCTGTGGGCGTCGAGTCCCCGGTTCAGAAGGACAACAGTCCTTAAGAGAGGAAGGAAGGATAAGAATGGATAGAAGAGTGGGGGGTAAAAAAATCATCGTGATCATGTTGGTTTGCTGCTTTGCCTTGGGGGGCTGCAAGGGAGAGGGGGATTTCGCCCCTCAAGCTGTCGACCCGACATTGGATATCTGTCATAAATGCAAAATGAGCATTGTGGATGCGGCCTTCGTTGGTCAATACATCGACGAATCGGGGCAGGGGTACAAATTTGACGACATTGGCTGTATGATCAATTATTTCAAGTCCGACAACGACGCGGAAAAGAATGCGAAAGCCATCTATATCATGGGTTATGATACCGGAACGTGGCTTAAGGTGAAAGAGGCGTATTTTGTCAAAGGCACTTTGAATACGCCCATGTCTTCAGGAATCGTTGCTGTTTCCATAACCGGCGAAGCCCAAAGCTTGGCGGATCGTATTCACGGAGAAATTTACTCGTGGGAGGAAATCAAGGACGTTCATGGAACAAAACCAATGGATCCCATGTAACCCTACAACGGCTGGGCGAAAGGGCTTTAGCTGGAGAAGGACGCAAACGGTGGCGAAAAAAGAAATGCTGGATTCCATTCGTAGCCGTTGGCTCATTATCTTTGCGATTGTATTCGCTGTGCTCGCTCTGATTATAGCCGGGTTGGGTATGTCCGGACTGGGCCTGGGTGGTTATGAGGGGTTCAACAGAGTCACGGCAGGTTTGTTGAATTTGGTGCTCTATCTTTTGCCCCTGATTTCCTTGGTCATGGGGGCTTCGAGCATAGCAGGGGAGAGAGAGGGCGGTTCCCTCCACGTTCTGCTGACGCAACCCATTCATAAAAGTGAGATTATTTTAGGCAAGTTTCTTGGGTTATCGTTATCTCTTATAACGGCTTTATTGATAGGGTTCGGCGGCGCCGGCCTTATTATGGCTCTGAGATCCGGACTTATGAATGTCAAGGATTATTTAGTCTTTGTCTTATTGTCAGTGATATTGGTGCTGGTTTTTCTAAGTCTGGCGATTCTTATCTCTGTTCTTTCTTCGAAGAGATCCCAGGCTCTGGGGTTGGGGATCTTTGTATGGTTTGTGCTGATTCTTGTGTATGATTTTATGGCCATTGGGGTGGCATCCCTCTCGAACGCAAACGTGGTTGTGCCCCTTTTGCTCTTGCTGCTGCTGTTGAATCCGGCTGATATGGTGCGGGTTTTGGTTATTCTGCAGCTTGGCGGGGAAGCGACCTTTGGGCCGACACTGGCAGCACTCACCCGAACAGTTTCTCACGGGGCAGGCCAAGGACTCCTCTTTGGGATTCTGCTGGTCTGGATTATCGTTCCCCTGGTTCTGGCTTACCTGTTTTTTAAACGAAAACAAGATTATTAGGATGGGGACTATGGGTATTGAGACGGCTAAAGAAACGATTCTGCGTGTTGAAGGTACGAGCAAAATCTATGGGACTTTTACCGCAGCCGATGAGATCTCTTTTGAGATCCCTCAAGGGGAGATTTTTGCGTTGCTGGGTCACAACGGGGCAGGCAAATCAACCCTGATCAAAATCATACTGGGACTGGCCCGGCCTGACACAGGCAACGTGCTCATTGATGGTTGTACGTTGCGGCAAAACTTGTTGGAAACACGGTTGAAGGTGGGGTATCTACCGGAGAGGTTGAGTTTCTACGATAATCTGACCGCTTGGGAGACAATCTGTTTTTATGCCAAATTGAAAGGTGTGAAAGAGAGCCAATGTGAGGAAGTTCTGGTGGAGGCCGGTTTGCAAGACGCCATACACAAAAGGGTGGGGGCATATTCAAAAGGGATGCAGCAACGTCTGGGTCTGGCTCAGGCTATTGTTCACCGCCCCCGTCTGTTGATTCTTGATGAACCCACCACCGGGCTTGATCCTTCCGGCGTCTTGTGGTTAAAAGAGAAGATCCGGGACTGGAATAAAGCCGGAACCACGATCTTTTTCTCATCCCACAACTTGGGTGATGTCGAGGAGTTGGCTCAACGGGTCGGTATCATGAGAAAGGGGCGGATGGATGTCGTCGGCACCCTTGAAGGGTTGCGGTCGCAATTTGGGCTACGGGTTGTTATGCGGATCAAGTTGGTTGAACCGGTTGCCGAGGCTGATTTGGAACAAATAGCGGGATTTGCCGACTGGACCTTAGAGGACAGGAATATGCTGGTTGTCGATTGCGAACCCCAAGAAAAAGGTGAAATCCTGGAAAGGTTGCTTGAGGCGGGTTTTCATTTCACGGATTTCCGGGTTGAGGAACCGGGGTTGGACGCAGTTTACCGGAGAGTCATGTCGGGAGATGACATGTTTGAAAACAAAGCGCCGATATAGTAGTGCTTCGCTTGAGTCTTCAAGGTTCGTACCTCTTTCATTTGTATATATGTGAGGTCTGTTCCGGCAATTTTGTAGTGATACAGGGAAACCCCGTCCGTCATAAACAGGGAGTCTCTGTGAATCGAGATTTGAGAGACATTATGATCCAACGAAACAAGCTTGGTTTCACCGGTGTCCAAGTTATAGATGGATATGTTTTTTCCTTCTCCGGTGACGAGGTTACAATGGGTGACGAGAAGCTTGTTTTCAAATCGCAGGATTTGTGCCGGAAAAAAGGCGTCAAGCTGAATGGTCTCGAAGCCGGCGTCAGCCGGGTCGTATACGGTCAATACATTGGTGGGAGACTCGTTGCGGATGCCATCCGCTTTCGTGGCGTTGGTAAAAAACAATTTGCCGTTGACAAACAGGGCCCCATGGTGGCTTATCCCATAGGACCCGATTGCGTGTTTCCGAAGAATTGAAAGGGTTGTCGCGTCTATTTCATACAGGTCGGAAGTGACAGTGCCGTCATTTGATTTATCTATGCCGAAAGCAAAAAGATTCCGGTCACCCAGAATCAAACGTTCAATATATGTTCCCGGCAACGTGATTGTCTTAACGACGTTGGCGGTTTTGTCAAGCCGGGCTATGACAGATTGAAAATTAAGGGTATTGACGCCGAAAATGTAGTGATCGTTAACCTCGAAACTGTTCATACCCGCCAGTCCAAGATTATACTGTCTGCCGGTGCCGGTTCTGAGATCCACCTGGAGAACGCATTTCAGGTTCTTTTGGTTGCCTAGGCCTTTTGGAATGACATACATACTATCCTTGTAAATTTTTGGCGGGTCATAGAATGTCCCCATAGATCCGAGATCAAACATTAATGTCCCAACCCGGTTAAGGCTTTCGTTATACAAGGTGAGGACACTTTTGTTCTCTTGTTCGGTTGTCTCAATAACGCCTACGCTGAAAGAATCGTCATAACTTAAGGAACTGCCATAGCCTATGGAATTGTCATAACCGGTTTCTGTTTGAGAGGTTTCTGTTTCCGGTGCGCACCCTGACAGATAGACAACGCAAATCAGGGATAAGACCAGAAATAGTTTGATTTGTCCCATAGGAAGTCATCCTTTCAACCCGCCCTGGAGGTTGGACAGAAGTTTGCGACAGAAGAACAACCGCTCCGGCGTTCGGTTGGGCGTTCGGTTGGGCCTTCGGTTGGGTCTGATTATTGTTTCACATATATCAGATAAGTGTTGTTGGAATTGACCAGTTCCATAGGATGAATCGCGGACAGAAAGGCAGGCGTATCGAGATCAATGTCGAAAAGGTCAAGGTAGGCGGCGTAGATGAGGTGTGAACAATAGAATTTGGATCTGGTCCAACAATCAAGGAAGTTCCAGTTATAGGGTTTCCCAACTTGATTGTAGCAATAGTTGGCAGCAAGGGCGTCTTGTTCGGCTGTTGTTCCATAAGTCGTTATGGCATAGCATGTTGATTTGGCTGTGTTCCAGTTGTTGGGACCGGTGATAACACCAATATCCAGGGCTTCTACCACCGTCGTGGTCGTCCAGATAATCGCGGCATGGCCCAAGGGAAGGACATCTTTGAACTTATCCGAGGTGACAAGGATGACACCATAACGGGTCGGATATGTTCCCACTTCGTCATCCTCATCGTCCTTCTTGGTTTTGTTGGTTTCGTGAGCATCGTTGGCGGCATCCCTGGCAATGCTGACGGCATAGCCGGACAGAACCTTGAACCCGGATACATTCTTGTCCGGGAAAACGGGCTGTTTTGCGGCGTCTTGGATAAGTTCCTCTACCACGGCCTCATTGAAGGAGAATGTGCTGAAGTCAGCACTAAGGAGCGATGGAATATCATAAGCGCTTTCGGGGATCGGATCATACTTAGAGCTGTCGAAGGAAGCGGCAGCTGCGGGCAAAGCGGTCACAGCAGTCAAAACGACCGCCAGCAAAAAGATTCTCAGCGATTTTTTCATCTTGTCAACCCCTCCTCTTGAGTTATCTTAGCTTTGTAATAATAGCATAGGAAGGTCTGTGGTCGCAAGGCCTCAGCATGCCTGTTTCCCATTTTTCATTTTGAAGTGTATACTGGTATCCAGAATAACAAATCGTTCGACAAGAAAGAGAAAGGACGATCACAATGGATATACACACACACTTAACCCATTACAACCATAACAAAGGAACAACCGACCGGATTCTTGGCATCGTTATCCATTATGTCGGGGCTCTGGGCTCAGCCAGAGATAATTGTATCTATTTCGCCGGGGCGTCGAGGGGAGCGTCGGCCCATTATTATGTGGATTTTGACGGATCCGTATGGCAAAGCGTTGAGGACAAAAATATTGCATGGCATTGTGGTGCGGAAAGGGGCGTGTCGTATAAGCATCCCTACTTACGAAACAGCAACACAATCGGTATTGAAATGTGTGTCAGGAATGACAGCAAGGACAAAACCGCGGAGAGTTATGGTTGGTATTTTGAAGATGCCACAGTGCAGGGGACGATTGAGCTTGTGCTGGAGCTCATGAGTGCGTACAACATCAAAAGCGAAAACGTGGTAAGGCATTTCGATATTACAGGAAAATACTGTCCCAATCCTTATGTGTATAATCACACAAAACATGTCTGGAAAGACTTTAAGGAATCCTTGGAATGGGTGGATGTTACCAAACAATATGCTGACGGAACTTTCCTGACGCTTCTGTCGGCTCAGAATAACCGATATGCCTGTGTAGATCTTGGTTCCCCGGATGATGCGCCTGTTTACGCGAATAAAACCACGGCAAGTACCTGGGAGACCTTTCAGATTACAGCGACGGAAGACAACTGGGTGGCCTTAAAATCTGTCGCCAACAATAAGTATCTTTCCGCACGCCTAAATCCTGACCTCGGCTCTGCGCCGTTACATGCAAATGTCGATCATTTAAGAACCTGGGAGTGTTTCCGTATCTATCGGCAGGCAGGGTTCTCCTATATTCAATCGATGGCTAACAATTGTTATTTGACTGTCATGATCGATCTGCCAGAGGCTCCGGTACATGCGCAAGCCCCAGAGCCTTTTGTTGCTGAACGTTTCTTGGTATCAGAACCGGTTGAGACGAAGATCAATGCATAATATCACTTACACCCTTAACCGTTCCAAACGAAAAACCTTGGTTTTGCGCGTAACCGCCGAAGGGACGGTGGAGGTGCGGGCTCCGTTTCATGTTCCCCGGAGGGAGATTGATCGGTTCGTCGCCTCCAAACAGCAGTGGATTAAGACCCGTCAGATTGCCCGGGAGGGGTTATGGCGGGAAAAGGAGGCGTTCACATTGGCATACGGCAGTTCGGTGATGGTTAGGGGACGTGAATATTCTTTGACCGCCAAGGAGGGGACACAGGCGGGATTTGATGGCACTTGCTTCTATCTGCCCCCCGGGCTGTCTTCGGACGAGCTCAAACGTGGGGTTGTTCGGATTTACAGGATCATGGCGAAAAACCTGTTGACAGACAGAGCCGACCATTATGCGAAAATCACAGGGTTGATCCCCGCCGCTGTTAAAATCAGCAACGCGAAAACACGTTGGGGGAGTTGCAGTGCCAAAAACAGCGTCAACTTTTCCTGGCGGCTGGTCATGGCGGAGGATGATGTCATTGATTATGTCGTGGTTCATGAATTGGCGCATATTCGGGAGCATAACCATTCGGACAGGTTTTGGGCTGTTGTCAGGGGCATCCTCCCGGACTATCACCTGAGACAGGGAAAGTTGAAAAAGCTGCAGCAGCGTCTGGCGGCTGAAAATTGGGATTGAGTGATTTGGACCGGACGGAGTACTAGCAAAAGCAAGGATAGGCAATGCTATTGAAAAGCGAATTCAAAAGGGTGTTGTCAGTTTGGTTGTCATCATCACAGGGGCATCATCGGGGATAGGCTTAGCCACAGCGCAGGCGTTGCGGGAGCGGGGTCATACGGTTTATGGGATTTCCCGCTCGATTGTACCGGCTGCCGACTGGGAGCAGTTTGAGGCGGATGTTACGGATGTGGCGGCTCTTGAGCATGGTGTGGAAGCGATATTCCGGCGGCACGGGAGCATTGACAGTCTTGTTGCTTGTGCCGGGATCGGGCTGGTATCCCCGTCTGATGCCGGCGGGGATCTGGGCGCAGGCCGTCGGCTTTTTGACGTTAATTTCTTCGGTGTTGCCGAGATGGTGCGGTTGTGCTTACCTCGTATGAAGCAAGCCGGAAGGGGTTCGATCATGATCATTTCTTCCATGGCAGGGGTGTTTCCTCTGCCATATCAGGCTTTCTACAGTGCTTCCAAAGCGGCTTTGTGCGCCTATGGGTTGGCGCTGACGGCGGAAGCAAACCCTTTCGGTGTGCAGGTCACAACCTTCATGCCGGGAGGTGTCCGCACGCCTTTCACCGGCAAACGCCAAAAGTTCGAGGATCTCTTTGAAGATCCCCGTTATCCCGGTTACGCCAGCGCGTATTTGGCCATCAGCCGCGAAGAACAGACCGGTATGCCGGCTGAACAGGTTGTAAAGGCTGTTGTTCGCGTACTCAAACAAAAGAAGCCCCCCGTTTTTCAAGCCGTCGGAGGAAAATATCGTCTTTTTCGATGCCTGGGGCGTTTGGTTCCGGATCGGGCGGTGGCTATGGTTTTGCGGCGGAAATACACGGCGCGTAAGGAATCGTAGTATCGTAGCCCGCCTTTTAGTCACTTAGTACCTTACAGACGCGAAGCGTCGATAAAAAACAAGAAAATCCACATTCTGAATACTGAATCCTGAATACTGAATACTTGCGGTCGAAGACCGCATTAGTATTCCGCCGGCATAGCGTTAAGCTGTTCCTGGGTAAAAACCGGGCCGTCCAAACAGACGAAACAGCTGCCAATGTTGCAGCGGCCGCATTTACCGATACCGCATTTCATTCGCATTTCCATGGTTGTGATGACGTCGGCGGGGCAAAATCCCATTTTCTCCAGGTTGGCCAAGGTGAATTGGATCATGATGGGCGGGCCGCAGACAACGGCGACGGAGGGGGAAAGGGCCAATTCTTCAATATAGGAAGGGACGAATCCCACATGGCCGTCCCAGGTCTCTTCGGCACGGTCAATGGTTATATAGAGATCTTTATTGGCGACTTTGGGCCAGTTTTCGAACAGGTCTTCTTTGAAGACCAGGTCGGCGTATGAGCGTGCGCCGTAGACGATTGTGAGTTTGCCGAAGTCGGCGCGATGGTTGATACAATATTCGATGAGACTGCGCACAGGCGCGAGGCCGATGCCCCCTGCGATGAAGATCAGGTCTTTGCCGCGACAGAATTCCAACGGGAAGCCGTTGCCGTAGGGGCCGCGGATACCGCATTCCTGGCCTTCTTCAATCTCATGGAGAGCGTTGGTGAGTTCTCCGACGGCTTTTATGGCCATGTGAAGATGGGTATCATCCTGGGATGTAACGGAAAACATAGCTTCACCGTATGCGGGTAAGGATAGCATCCCCAGCTGTCCTGGCTGAGGGGAGAAAGGTTTGGTGCCGTCGATACCTGTGATGCAGAAAGTTTTGGTGTCCGGGGTTTCTGTTATTATTTTGGTAATGATGCCGCGTTGGGGTAGCAACGGATTGGGGCCGACGGGGCCGGCGGAAGTAGGGGCATAACCGGTTGTACCGCCATGGATGGTGTTTGTGTCTGGGGTTGTGAGAACCCCTTGGGTTTCATAAGTTCCGTGAGAGTTCGGGATCTTGTGGACATACATCAGGGGGTCACCTCCGCGGCTTGGATTTTCTGAATGACTGTGGCGATTTCGAGGCTGACAGGGCATTTGGAGACACACCGACCGCAACCGACACAGAAGACGCGGCCGTGACGTTGGCGGTTATAGAGCAGTTTATCCAAAAACCGGTTGCGAACCCGTTCTGTTTTGGACGGTCTTGGATTGTGGCCGCCGGCCATGCAGGTGTAATCGACGAACATACAGGAGTCCCAACTGCGCTGTTTGACAATATGGGCATGGGTTGGGGATTTGTGGTTGATGTCAAAACAGTAGCAGGTGGGGCAAAGGAATGTGCATGTGCCGCACCCGATACAGCGCGGACTCAATTCATCCCAAAGGGGATGGTCAAACATGGTTTCGAGTTTTTCGGTGACCCCTTCAAGGTTGACATTGATGAGCATAGGGTCGGGGGAGACGGGTTGAGCCGTATAAGCGTCGCTCATGAGACTGTCGATAGAGGCTAGGATTTGTTGACCGCTGGGACTCTGGGCTGTGAACCCGAAGGCGTCTCCGAGGTCGCTGATTTGCACGTCCGCGGTGGGAGAGGCTTTGGGGTCGATTCCCATGGATGTGCAGAAACAGGTGTCTTCATGAGTGGAGCACCCGAGGGCAAAGATCAGGGTTCGTTGACGGCGGTTTTTGTAGTAGGTGTCTTCGTAGCCTTTTTGCAAAAAGACCCGGTCCATGCAGTCGATGCTGGCGATATCGCAGGAGCGGACGCCGAAGAGGATGATCGGCCAAGCATTGGTGGATTCTTCTTTGATTTCGACGGTTTTGCCTTGTGATATCGCGGTGTACATTTTTTCGGTTTGAGGAAAGAACAGGTCCTTTGGGGACAGTCCGGTGTTGGTCCGCCAATAGAGAGGGAGGCCTTCTTCGTATAGACGGAAACGGCTGGCGTTCTCCAGGCCTTCCTGCCACAGTGTGGCGGTGGGTGTCCGCATGGTGGTTGCCCCTTCGACCGGGACATAGAGATCATAACGGGGCGCGAGGGCTCGAAGGACGTCGTCGATTCGGGTTTTGGCGATTTTGCGCATTTTTGTGATCCTCCTCTCTTACATGAATTCTTCCGGATCGTCCGGTTTGAAGTGGTTCAAGGTGGCGGTGACGTCAAGAGATAAGCTGGCCGGCGGCTCATCAAAAAGCTCTTCGATGCTGAGGCTGAGTTTGTTGTTGAGCAGCATGACAGGCAGGTTCATAGGGCAAACTCTTTCGCATTCGCCGCAACCGACGCAACGTCCGGCGACATGCATGGCGCGGACGAGATGATAAAAACCGTTGTCTGAGGTGCTGTTGCCTTTGCCGAGCCAAGTCGGGTTGGCTTGATCGAAGCAGCATTCTTTGCAGGAACAGACGGGGCAGGTGTTACGGCAGGCATAACAACGGATGCAGTTTTCGAACATTTTCTGCCAGTAGATATTACGCTGGTCGAGGGTCATATTTTCGACTCTGGGGAGTTCCCGGTGGGCGTAGGATCCCCCCGGTTCGTCGTTAGCGGTTTTCGTTTCGGGACAGTCGATGAGAAAATCATATTCGACCGGAACCGAAGTATAACAGATTTCGCATTTTTTGGCGGGTATGACAATGTTGCGTTCTTCCATGAGTCCGGGGCAACTGATGCCGATGATACAGATGTCTTCCCGGGCGATTTGGTTGTCTTGGATCAAGCCGACCAGGGAGCGGCTGTCGCAGCCTTTAACGAAGATAGCGGTTTTCAGACCACTGCCTTTGCGTTGCAGCAGGTATTTCGTTAAGTTATGATAGCAGTATTCGTCAAAGATCAGCTTTTCGGCGTCTTGACTTTGGGTGATAAAAGCGGGAGCGGATTTGTTGGGAAGGATGCCTTTTTCCCAGCCTATGACCAGGCTGATGGTTTGTTGTCTCAGTAAGTCACCGGCGATTTCACGCATGATTTTGCTGATGCCGGATTTGTCCGGAACTTGAATGATGTTTTCGTTCATCGGCTGATCCCTCCTATAACTGAGGGTTCAATGTCCCGCAGTTTCTGATTGGGCCCCAAGGGACGAATGGCATCGGTTAGTTCGGTAACAACCTGTTGGAATTTTGGCCCTTCGGAACCGGATATCCAGCAGACACGAAAGCGCCGCGGATCCATACCGACAAATTCCATAAGCCGGGTCATGAGCAGATACCGGCGGCGGGTAAAATAGTTTCCGGTGGCAAAGTGGCAGTCGCCGGGATGACAACCGGCTACAAGAACGCCGTCAAATCCTTTTTGAAAAGCTCTGATAACAAATTGCGGGTTCGTCCGCCCCGAACAGGGGACCCGAATGACCCGTGTTGTCGTCGGATACTGTAACCGGCTTAATCCCGCCAGATCAGCCCCGGCATAAGTGCAATATTGACAGGCAAAAACAAGGATTTTGGGATCCCATTCCTGCCCCGATGTGTTGGGATTGTCGGCCAACGGTTGGTTTGTCATAACGCGTCCACCTCCGCCAAGATTTGTTCATTCGTAAAGCCCAGCAAGTCAAGAGCACTGGCGCGGCAATTGACGGTGCAAGCGCCGCAGCCTTGACACAGCCCTTTATTGACTTCAGCTACCTGGCGGGTGACTTCTCGGCCGGTGGGTCCCCAGGCAACAGATCCGTGAACTCTTTCGGTGAGGGTCTTGAGGCTGATTGCTTTGTAAGGACAGACCGGAACACAGAACCCGCAGCCGGAACAACGGTTAATGTTGACGTCGGCAATGATGGGTTCGGTTGTCATTTCGTCTTTGCTGAGCAAGGCCACGACTTTGGCGGCAGCGGCGCCGGCTTGGGCGACCGTGTCGGGGATGTCTTTAGGGCCTTGGCAGGCTCCGGCCAAATAGATACCGGCGGCGAAGGTTTCTACGGGCCGCAGTTTCGGGTGGGCCTCGTTGAAGAAGTTGTTCTGATCGAAGGTGATACCCAGTTTCCGGGCGAATTCGGTGGCGTCGGGTTGGGCTTCCATTGCTGTGGCCAGCACGACCATATCGGCTTCAACGATAACTTGAGTTCCCAGGATGGTGTCCTCGCCTTGGATGATGAGTTTGCCGTTTTCCATGTAGATCCGGGAAACCCTGCCGCGGACGTAAGTGACGCCGTATTCCTCGACAGCTCGCAGGTAGAATTCTTCGTAGTTTTTACCGGGTGTGCGGATGTCCATATAGAAGACAATGGCTTGGGAGTCTTTGATCTTGTCCCGCACCATGGTGGCGTGTTTGGCCGTGTACATACAGCAGGCCCGGGAGCAGTACTCGTGGCCTTTGGTGGCGTCCCGGGAACCGACGCATTTGATGAAGACGACGGTTTTGGGTTCTTGTCCGTCGGAGGGGCGTTTGATTTTGCCCATGGTGGGTCCGGAAGCGTTGACGAGGCGTTCGAAGTCGAGACCGGTAATGACATCGGTGTATTGGCCGTATCCGTATTCGCCGTATTTGTCGCGATGGTCGTAGAGGGCGTAGCCGGTGGCGACGACGATGGCACCGTAACGGATGGTGACAAGTTCGTCCTGGTCTTCAAAGTTGATGGCGTCGGCGGTACATATTCTCTGACAGATTTTGCACTTGCCGGTTTGGAAGTAACGGCAAGCGGTTTGGTCGATGATAGGAATGTTGGGAATGGCCTGTGGGAAAGGGGAATAGATGGCCGGACGTTTGCTCATACCGCATTCAAACTCGCTGTCAGTTTTGGCGGGACATTTTTGGGAACAGAGGCCGCAGCCGGTGCATTTAATTGGGTCTACGCAGGTGGCTTTGCGCCGAATGGTGACATCGAAGTTGCCGACGTAGCCTTCGACTTTTTCCACCTCACTGCTGGCTATGATGGTGATGTTGGGATGTTGGGAAGCGTCGACCATTTTGGGGGTTAGGATGCAAGCGGAACAGTCCATGGTGGGGAAGGTTTTATCGATTTGGGCCATTTTGCCGCCGATAGAGGGTTCCCGTTCGAGGAGGTCGACTTGGTAGCCGGTGTCAGCGATGTCTAGGGCCGCTTGGATACCGGCGATGCCGCCGCCGATAACAAGGGCGCGTTTGTGAATGGGGATGACCGAGGGGGTTAGAGATTCGTTTTTGAGAGCTTTGGCGACAGACATGCTGATGAGATCTTCGGCTTTGGCCGTGGCTTTGTTTTTGTCGGAGTGAACCCAGGAGCATTGTTCCCGGATGTTCGCGATTTCCAGGAGGTAGGGGTTCAGATCGGTGCCGCTCAAGCATTTGCGGAAGGTGGCTTCGTGCATGCGGGGTGAGCAGGCGGCGACGACGACGCGATCGAGGTTGTGTTCTTCGATAGCTTTTTTGATCATGGTTTGTCCGGGGTCGGAGCACATATATTTGTACTCGGTGCTGAAGACGACGCCGGGCATGTCTTTGGCCACTTCGGCCAGGTGCTCGCAGTTAACGGTTTGTGATATGTTGGTACCGCAATGACAGACGAAGACTCCTACTTTTTTCATGCGAGGCCTCCTTTTGCCGAGCTCTCGGCTTTTGGAATGAATCCTTTCTGGACGAGAAGTTCGGTTGCGTTCACAAAGTGTTTATCTATTCCCAGGGTTTTCGGGGATATGCCTAAGGCGATGCCGATGAGTTGGGTGAAGTAGTATATGGGAAGGTTGAAGGGACGATCCCGTTCCTGGCCCAGGGCTTTTTGCCGCATATCAAGGTTGGCAAAACACATGGGGCACGCGCAGATAATGCATTCGGCGCCGCTTGTTTCAGCTTGTTGGAGGATCCGGTTGACTAGGGGGCCGCCGACTTTAGGATAAGATGTGGGATGACTGTTGCCGCAACATTCGGTTTTGTGGGCCCAGTCAACAGGGTCCGCACCGACGGCTTCGATGATGATGTCTATGGTTTGGGGTTTTTCGGGGTCGTCCATATCCATATAGTCGGTTGGCCGGGCTTGGAGGCAGCCGTAGTAGGCTGCGGCTTTTAGACCGGTGAGGGGGGTGGTGATTTTGTCTTGCAGGATGTCTAAGGAGGATTCGATGAAGACTTCCAGGAGGGATTTTACGGGATAGGCCGCGGTGTAGGGGCGGTCGATCAAAGCTTCGATCAGGGACTGGGTTTCTTGGGAACTCCTGACGGCGTGTTCGGTGGCTTTGCTGCGCGATAGACAAGCCGCACAGGGGATGGCCAGAGAAAGGCCTAAGCCTTCGCCTATCGCTAAATTGCGAGCGGGCAGAGCCAGGGCCAGGGTGTGGTCTTGCAAATGCGCGGATGAAGCGCCGCAACAGTTCCATTCCGGGAGCTCTTGGAGTTCGATACCAAGATGTGGTGCGACGGCCTGGGAGGACATGTTGTATTCGAGTCCTGTTGCGCTAAGGGAACAGCCTGGATAATAGGCGTATTTCACTTATTGTCACCTCCGGGTTTTTCGTTGTTGTCAAAGAACCAATTGGAGAATCGTTTAGCGTATTGGTTTATGACGTTTGCCGAGGGTTGGGATCCGGTAGCGGCGGACGGGGATCCGGTCGCGGCAGGCTGGGATCCGGTAGCGGCAGGGTTGAATCCGGTAGGGGCAGGTTTGGATCCGGTAGGGGCGGGTTGGGATCCGGTAGGGGCAGGTTGGGATCCGGTAGGGGCAGGTTGGGATCCGGTAGGGGTAGGTTTGGATCCGGTAGGGGTAGGTTTGGATCCGGTAGGGGCAGGTTTGGATCCGGTCGCGGCAGGTTTGGATCCGGTCGCGGCTGTTCGAGAGTCGGGAACGGTCGGCCGGGGGCTGAAAGTAAAGGGTGTAACCGGCGGGGTGGAATTGAACGATTCAAAATCTTCTTCTTTTGTGAACCAATCCGTTATTCGCTTCATAGCACTTTTGGCAGAGATCGGAAGGATGGTTCCTTTATGGGAAGCCGGTTCCGGCTTCGTTACAGGTTCTTGGGGAGATGACATCGGGGACGTGGGAGAAGGGGAGGGAGAGGGAGAGGGAGAGGAGATAAAGCTGGGCATCCGTGAGGATGTCGCCTGGGATGGCGATAGGGAGGGGGAAGGGCCTTGGTATGTTACGCCAGAGGAGACTTGAGGTTGTGATGGGGAGGCTGTTATGAAACTTGGCATCTGGGAGGGTGGCTGGTGTGTGGGAGATACTTGGGGCGCTGCCTCTAAGGGGCTTTGGGGTTGGGGATTGGTTGTTGGGGAGGTTTGTGATGAGGTCATAGAGATGAAGTTGGGCATCAAGGTTTCCTTGGTCGCGGTGGGGATTTCTCGAGTTTCAAAGGAGGTTGTTGGCGCCGTCGTGAAGTTTGGCATCTGGGATGCGGGGCTGGGTTTTTTCGGAGAGGCTGTTTCAGGGATTGCCTGGGTGGCGGGTCCGGGGATTGCCTGGGTGGCGGGTTCGGGGATTGCCAGGGATGGCATGGGAGTTCCGGATTCCAATACCGGAGAGGCTGAGAGCTGGGGCGGCGCGGTGTCGCCGGGGAGACTTGCTGAAATAACGGCTTCGGATTCAGGCGCTGTTAACGCGACAGGCATTGTGGTTCCCGATATTGAAGATCCGATGGGTCGGCCTTCGTTGTAATCGCGGCAACGGGAAAATATTTTTTGGACATCGTTGCGAATGGTGTCCGAGGTATGCGGCGCAAGGGCAAGCTTTTTCTTCATGAGCATTTCAGGACCGAATTGTGCGTCCTTAAGCAATTTTTTTGTAAGGAGATTATATGAGAGCATGAGGGCTAATTCGTGGACACGGCCGTATTTTTCGACAAGGGCCATGAATCTGGTATGGAAGATGTCGAGCTCGCTAACAGTGATACTGGAATTGTTGCGGGCTTCTATGCGTAGCCCTTCCATGACACGAGACGGGTTGACATCCCGAGGGCACCGGGCGCTGCATGTGTGGCACGTTGCGCAGATCCAGACTGAGCCACTTTGCATAAGTTCGGAATAGAGCCCAAGCTTTGCCATTTGAATGATTCTGTGGGGGGGGTTGTCCATAGCAAAAGAGACAGGACACCCTGCCGAACACTTGCCGCATTGGTAGCACCGGCCGACATCTGCGTCGTATTTTTTCTTCAGATCACGCTTAATCTGTTGAGCTACAGACAGGCTGGAAGTGATATTGACTGAGTTCATAAAGCCACCTCCGATAGGATTGTTTTTGTTAGGCCTGATACGGTTTGGGCCTGATATTCAAGACTGCTCAAGATTGCTCAAGACTGCGACTGGCATATTCGGGAGACTGCTTGTGAAAAAAGGAACTGTACCATCTATCCATCAACCCTTGCCATAAGCCGATCGTTTGATACATACCGGTTTCTGACGAGGTGCCTAAAAAGGGTACTATATTATGAGGATACCCTTAAATAATAGAATGCTTTGAATAAAACATCAAGTCCGAATTCTATTTTACTATTTAGATCATATTCTGACAAATAACATTACGCAGATATGACCATAACATTTTCTTATGGCTATATTCCCATAAAAAATTCTAAATGACAATAAAATCCATTCATGGCGCGTGAATGATCCCGCCATCGACATTAATCTTGAAAAGGCGCTCCTCATATGCTAAATTAGAGTAGCGGAGGGGAAAGTCATGAGCAAAAAAAGGATTCGTAGGATGATCGTGTTAAACGTTTCGATCATTGCGGCGAACATCATTCTGTTTTCAAAAATGTTTTTTGGGTTGTCATTGGCCGGCGGGTCTGCTTTGGCCATTGCTTTGGGATGGACTGTTGTTGTTGTCAGTGTTTGTGCTTTTATCGTCGGTAATAAGCGTTTGCTCAAAAGGGAGGAGACGCGCTCATTGACTCGTGGTCTCAACAATTTAAACGATTGTGTCAGAGTTCTGGAGGAAAGCCGGTGGATCAAGACTTTCGCTGTCAAAATCAATGAGCTTATTGATCAAATCAAACGTTTTCGGAAAAAGCAAACAACGATTAACGATATTCTGTTACAAAAGTTTACGAGTGACGAGATAACCTATCGGCTTTTTGCCGGGGTTTTGGGCGAAGTGGAAAGAGCGGTCTTTACCAATGTGCGCAGTATCCTTAATAAGATATCGGCTTTTGATGAGGATGAATATCTCCGTATTACCCGTGGGCAACGAGCTATCCAGAAAAATATGTACTCCCGGGCAAATCGGGAAGCCTTGAGGGAACAAGAGCTCCAAAGAGATCTGCCGGCGACATCCCAAGGCAACCTGGCGGTTCAAGAGGCGACATCCCAGGGAAATCTGCCGGTTCAGGAATCTCGAGAAACGGATATGACGCAAGAGAAGATGCAGATCTATAATGAGTATATTTCTTTTGTTAATGAGGCCACCGAAGATAACGAACAGATTTTGCTTAAGATGGATAAAATGCTTTTAGAAATATCAAGGTATAACAGTCTGGAGGGTGGCGATGTCGAAAACATGCCGGCCATTAAAGAGATGGATGAATTGATTCATAACGCGAAACTGTACAAATAAACTGATTTAAGCGGTTCTTACTTAATGTAAGAGTAGGGGGAAAAGTATGAGCAAGAAATGGTTTGAGAATCCGGTGATATGGATTGCCATCCTGGCGGTGGTGGTGTTTGGAGTTATCTTTGGTGTGGTGACGCTGACACAAACATGGGGAAAAACCAGGGATGAGGTTGG
>WRJI01000056.1 GCA_009778595.1 Peptococcaceae bacterium
TGCTCTTCTGAGCGAAGTTAGCAAGCTGCTGGAAGCATATTCTCGAAGTATCCTGAACCATTCTGAATCCTGAATACTGAATCCTGGATACTTGCGGGCGTAGCCCGCGTTAGGGAACCCAAAGCGACATACCGCCAAAACAAACACCGTCAAATCAAACAAAGTGACACTTCACTTATTTTTGAGTCACCCCACTGTCACATACAAGTCATAGTATAGGACTTATAAACCAATCATCAAAAATAGGAGGAAGTAAAAAATGGAAATTGTCAGCGTAAAAAATCTCACGAAAACATACGGAGAAGGCGAAAACATCGTAAAAGCCTTGGACAACGTCACCTTCTCGGTAACCAAAGGCGAGTTCATCGCCATCATTGGACCCAGCGGCTCCGGCAAATCCACGCTGCTCCACATCTTAGGAGGCGTGGACACCCCCACATCCGGAAAAGTTTATGTTGGCGGCACAGATGTCTACGCCCAGAACCCGGATCAACTCGCGATATTCCGCCGTCGCCAAGTCGGGTTGATCTATCAGTTCTATAATCTGATCCCAGTCCTAACCGTAGAAGAGAATATTGCACTCCCGGTCCTTATGGACAAACGCCAAGTCAACCAAGAGCGGTTGGAGGATCTTCTCGAGACGTTGAATCTCAGGGACAGAAAGAAACATCTGCCCAACCAGCTTTCCGGCGGCCAACAACAACGCGTCTCCATTGGTCGAGCCCTGATGAACGCGCCGGCTATTGTCTTGGCTGATGAACCCACCGGCAATCTTGACAGCAAGAACAGCCAGCATATCATCGAACTGCTGAAATTATCCCATACCAAATATCATCAAACCTTGATCGTTATTACCCATGACGAAAACATCGCACTCCAAGCTGACCGAATCATCAGCATAGAAGACGGAGTCATCGCCCGGGACAGTGGCTCAATACGGTAATACAAAGAAAGGGGCTGAATTGAGCATGAATATATTTAACAAAATGACCCTGATAAGCCTGAAACACAACCGCGCCCGCACAATCGTCACGATAATCGGCATCATTCTGTCAGCAGCGATGATCGCGGCTGTATCCGCCTTCATCGTTTCTTTGCAGAACTATCTATTGGAAAACGCCATCGCTAATGACGGCGATTGGCATATCGTTATGAAACAGCTTAAGGACAGTGATGTGCGTGAACTCAAAGAAAACGACGAAATCGCCGACGTTGCTTTAGTCCGGAATATCGGCTACGCTATCCTGGACGGGGGTCAGAATCCCTCCAAACCGTACCTTCATATCATAGGATTCAGCCAAGAGGCCTATGATACCTTGCCCCTCAAACTCAAAGAAGGAAGAACGCCGCTGAGAGCCGGGGAGGTCGTTATCAGTGAGCAAATCGACATAAGCGGCGGCGTCAAATACGCTTTGGGAGATACATTAACACTGAACATCGGCGATCGGATTTGGGAAAACGAAGTCTTGGGGCAAGATAATCCTTATCAGAATGGAACCCCGGAGGCGTCCGACTCAACGGACCCCATCTTGCCGGAGGAGCTCCGACTCAAGACCAACAGCACTTATACCGTTGTAGGAATCTGTAGCAGACCATCCTTTGAGCCATTCAGTGCCCCCGGATACACGATCATAACCAACATCGACAGCGCGTCTTCCGTTGCCGGTATCCCCGAAGTCCCCGCAACTCCCGAAGTTCCAGCTACCTCTGAAGTCCCCGCAACCCCTGAAGTCCCTGCGGCGAACGAAAGCACAGGGAACTACGCCCTCTACCTCAAGCTCAAGAACCCTGCCAAAGTCTTCGAGTTTGCCAATCAATACGCCCACACATTTAAATCGTCAAACAACAACTCATATCTGCGCGTCATTGGGGTCTCCGATAACGATAACTTCAATACCATCTTTTATTTTTTAGGCGGTATTCTGATCACCCTGATCATGATCGGTTCCATTCTGCTAATCTTCAACGCTTTTGCCATCTCCGTCAGCGAACGCAAACGCCAATTCGGCATTCTCTCCTCTGTTGGTGCCACCGGCAAACAACTGCGTCGAACGGTGTTTTTTGAAGGGGTTTGTTTAGGCGGGATCGGCATACCGCTGGGTATACTTGCGGGAATAGCCGGTATCGGGATAACAATCGTCGTGGTCAACGATATACTTTTGGGGGTCACGAATACAGAGGTCCCCTTGACTCTGTCCGTGTCAACAGCCTCAATTGTTGTCGCCGTTCTGGTGAGCATTGTAACCATACTTCTCTCAGCCTACACCCCCTCGCGTCAAGCCGCCAAAGGGTCTGCTATTGACAGCATCCGGCAAAGGGGAGATATCAAAGTCAAGGCCAAAAACCTCAAAACCTCCAAACTCACCCAACGTTTTTTCGGTTTGGAAGGATCCCTAGCCGACAAAAATTTTAAAAGAGACAAAAAACGCTACCGCAGCACCATTGTTTCGCTGTTTGTCAGCATCGTGCTGTTTATATCTGCCGGGGCCTTCGGACTGAACCTCAGAATGGCCACAGATCTCGCGATCAGAAACTTCGGTTATGATCTCACCTTTGTTGTAAACAATTTGGCCATGGCCGATGAGGAAGCTATGGATTTGTACGACAGGCTGAAAAAAACCGGCGGCATAACCGATAGCACCTATCTGTATCAGTTCCCGGTATCAACCTTCGTTGAGAAAGATCTCGTTAACCCCCGATATTTGGAAGAATTTGGCTATCAAGATGAGCCGGAATCACAAATTGAAATGGGGTGCGCCATCACATTCATCGAAGAAGCCACTTATATTCAGTACCTGAAAGATCTCAACCTATCCGTCAATGAATATACCGGACCAAACGCCAAACTCATTGCCATTGCCAAAATTCAGAACTATGACCCGGACGGCAAACGATATATATCTTATGATATTTTTCAGGAACAAAAACAGCTGTCCTTAGAGGCGAGCCCCATATCTTCCAACCAGGAAGAACAAGTCACATCTCACCGGGTTGAAGCTACCTTGGTTGACAAAATGCCCGCCACCATCTCAGGCACAAGATATTTCGGTTTATCCTTGTATGCCCCCCTTGCCCTCAAAGACCAGTTCCTTCATGATCAAAACGGCGCCGCCTTCGCACGCCGCGCGGACATCAGCATGACCTTCCTGTCAGACAACCCCAACCAATCAGAAACAGATATGAAAACCCTTTTGGAGGAAGCGGGAATCCTCTCAGACGGACACTTGTACAACACAGCGGCAATTATGGAAGAGAATCGACGGTTAATCCTTGTGGTCGACATTTTCATCTATGGATTCGTCGCCCTGATCTCCCTCATCGCTGTCGCCAACGTTTTCAACACGGTTTCCACCAACATCAACCTGCGCCGACGCGAATTCGCCATGCTGCGATCCGTAGGAATGACAGGCAGAGGATTCAACAAAATGATGACCCTGGAATGTCTCTTCTACGGCCTGAAATCCCTGCTCTACGGATTACCCACTGCAACCGCCGTGGCTTATCTCATCTACAGAGCGCTTGCCGGCGGCGTCGAAATCCCTTTCACTCTGCCATGGAGCAGTATGGGGATCAGCGTGTGTTGTGTCTTCGGAATCGTTTTCATAACCATGATGTACGCGATTCGGAAAGTCAGCAAAGAAAATATCATGGAGGCATTAAGAATAGAGTAATGCGGAGCTTTGATTATTGCCTCACGATTGTTTTCAGCAGCCGTTAAGACGGGTGGGTGACAAAGGGGCTTGAATCCCAGAGCAAATTAGGATAGAATATCCAATGAAAAGTTGTTAAGATCATGGGTAAAAATTATGCCATACAAGAATATCAGAAAAGTCATCGACGAAAAACGATATCATGACCTTCAATCATTCCTGGAGGCCAATTATACGGGTGATCTGTATGAGGGCGTGTTTGGCGGCCATGACAATGATCCATTGGTTGCCGAAGAGTCAATTGAGATTCAATGTGATATCCGCCTTATGGATTATAGGGAACGAAAGAGGGCAGAGGCGATGCTCTCGCAGCCGGTGACTCCGTGTGTTGCCCGGCGCGAAAGGCATCAAAATGTTTTGGACGAAGTCTTGTCCGATCTTGACGAAACTTTTTCCCAGTGCCTGCTGCGCCTCATAGACGACAAGAATCGTGATGACACCGAAGTCTACAAACGTGCCAACATCGATCGTCGCCTTTTTTCCAAAATCCGCTCAAATCCGGCTTATAAACCGAGCAAAAACACCGCATTGGCTTTTGCCGTAGCCTTAGAGCTAACCCTTGATGAAACCCGCGATCTTCTGATGAAAGCAGGGTACGCATTGTCGCATAGCAATAAAATGGATGTGATCGTTGAGTACTTCATCAGCAACCGGATATATAATATTTATGAGATTAACGAAGCTCTGTTTGCGTTTAAACAGAGCCTGCTGGGAGCTTGAAGCACAACAGACAGGAATCGAGGTCACAAAAAAGGGGCTGCAACACTTTGGAAGTGTAACAGCCTCTCTTTGTTCCCATGCATGTTTATTTGTTGGGAATCCTGAGTATTTGCCCCGGATTGAGTTCATCTGAGGTCAAATCATTCAAGGTCATAATTTCCGGATAGCGATAACCATAGTCGAGTTTCCGTTGGGCAATAGCCCAAAGCGTATCCCCTCGAACAACGGTATATTCCTCAACGGCACCGTCGGGAACTGCCGGAGTGTCAGGAACGTCGGGAACTGCCGCCGCCGCGAACTCAAAGCCGGGATACTGCTCTTGAAGGGCGTCTAAGGTTATCCCAGGGAACTTAGCTTGCATATCGGCCAGAGTAATATCCGGAATACTCGGGACGCCGTCTACCAGTGTTGCGTTGGGGAACGCTGCTTTGATATCGGCGAAACTGGGAGCGCCGGACTCAGGCTCCGTGCTGGGAGTGCCGGACTCAGGCTCCGTGCTGGGAGTGCCGGACTCAGGCTCCGTGCTGGGAGCGCCGGACTCAGGCTCCGTGCTTTCAGTGGAAACGGGAGGTTGGAGATCGTCACCGCTTGTTGATGGTTGCTGACTGCAGGATTTAAAAAGCCAGAATACAAGAAGTGCGACCAAGACCAAACCCAGGACGAGCAAAATAAAACAACCCACTGAGGATTTCTTCTTGGCCTTCGAATCAGCCTTAGCCAAAGTCACAAACTCAGCATCGACCTCAGTGTCATCCTCAGCGTCTGTTTCGGCATCTGGTTTACTATCAGATTCTGTTATTGCCTCAGTTTCAGGTTTTACCTCGACCTCAGGCTTAGTCGCTGCCTTAGCCTCAACCACGGCCTCAACCACAGCCTTAGCTTTAGCTTCAGCCGCAGCCACGGTTTCTGTCGCGGCCACAGCCACAGTCTTTGCCTCAACCACAGTCTCAACCTCGGGCTCAAGTTTCACATCAGGTTGATCAGCAATGATCTCCCCGTCAGGGAAATCGATATCGACAACAGCGTACTCATCTGCTTGTTTTCGGCTACAGGACATACAGAAACGTGTCTCACGGTCCTTGATCGATTTTGCGAATTCCCAAGCAGCATCAACAGTGTCAAAACTGCCATGCCATTGACCGTTCACGCCATCCTGATTGCCGTCCTTAAGCCCTTCACCGTCACGGCAATATCGGCAATCTGCTTTGTGAATCAAGAGCGGCTTCTTCTGGTTAAAAACTTCATAAATCCAATAATTCAAATGCGTCCACCCCCTTCTTTCATAAGCTTGTTGGAAACGATTGGCCAATCAAACAAACGAACATTTAGTGTTTTCTTGCATTCCCCCAATCTTCCCATAGAAGTTTGCATCGAATTATAAATAGGAATAATTCCGGAACATGAAAACATTCGACAAATCCTGACATTCTCCTCTTGGTATTTTATGATTCTCTTTAGAAAGCGATTTGAATTGTTGGGAAAGCATGGTGATTTGTCGCATATCAGGCGACCAGCCCGTAAACAGGTATGGTATCTTGATAAGCAAAGCGGTCTTCCGCCGCAAGCAGACAACACCGTCGCCTATGGGCTAACATTCCGGCTGATGACTGCCGGGCTATATGAGGAGGATCTATCATGAAAAAAGGATTAACAGAACTGGTCTTTATTTTGGATCGTAGTGGGTCAATGTCGGGTTTGGAGCAAGATACCATTGGCGGTTACAACTCCCTTCTGTGCAAACAACAGACCCAACCGGGAGAAGCCACAGTTACCACCGTTCTTTTTGACGACCGCTACGAACTGTTACATGACCGCGTCAACATCAAAGAGATTGCTCCCATCACAGAGAAAGACTATTATGTACGCGGTTGCACCGCTCTGCTGGATGCGATTGGACGAACCATTGACAGGATCGGCCTCGCTCTGAGCCTCACAAACGAAGAAGAACGACCGGAAAAAGTCATGATCGTCATCACCACCGACGGCATGGAAAACGCCAGCCAAGATTATGATTACACGAGGGTCAGAGCCATGATCAAGCTTCAAAAAGAAACATACAACTGGGACTTTGTCTTCATTGGCGCCAATATCGACGCGATAGAAACCGCCGGCAAAATCGGTATATCGGAAGATCGCGCCGCCAATTACCACGCGGATACGATCGGAACAAAAGCTATGTTCGAAGTCGTATCTCATCTCGCCTGTCGTGCCCGTGGTGATCAACCCATTACTGAGGCCTGGAAGGAAGATCTCGAAGAGGATTATCGATGAGCTTAGTCGCTTAGGTTGCCACAACATCAATAAAAAACAAGAAAATCCACATTCTGAATCCTGAATCCTGAATACTGGATACTTGCGGTCGAAGACCGCATTAGAGCGTTTGTTCCGTATAGAACTTAATATCGAATCGTGCTCCCCGCACTTCGTTTTGTTGTGCTTTGATTGTGCCGTTTTGTTGTGTAATAATCATTTGGCTGAGGGCAAGTCCGATGCCGAAACTGTTGCTCCCGGCGTTTTGTCCTCGATAGAAGCGTTCAAACACATGAGGTAAATCTTCCTCAGCGAAACCAATGCCGTTATCGCTAATGACAATCCGGCTGAAAACAGGGGTGCTCTCAGCGGTGATATGGATGGTGTCGCCGTTGCCGACATGCTCAAAGCAGTTCTTGATAATGTTGCCGAGGGCTTCTGCAGTCCAGGCAAGATCACAAGTGAGATGAGGGAGAGGATTGCCACCGTAGGATTTTTCAATTGTGATATCGCGCAATTCCAACAGAATCATGAACGGTTCCAGGGCTTTATTAATCAATCGGTCAACAGAAATATCGGCCGGTTTAAAGATAGCGGTACCGGCGTCGATTTTGGAGATTTTCAGAAGTGTGGTTATTAACCAATCGATCCGGGTTAGAAGGGTTTCAAGTTCTCTCACCAATTCTAAACGTCTGGCCGGCTCCACTTCTTCCCGGGACAGGAGAGTGGTGAGGAGGTTGATGGAGGTGAGCGGCGTTCTGATTTGATGAGCAATATCCGCAAGTGAGTCGGATAGGAAGGCTTTGTCCCGTTCCAGGTTGTCGGCCTGTTCGCGCAACCGGATTGTAACTTTTTGCAGTTGGTTGTGCAAGATAGACAATTCGCCTTCGTTATAGTTGCTGATGATCAGCGTGTCGAAACCATGAAGCATCCAATCGATCTGTTCGGACATGGCGGCGATTCGCGTATATCTTCTCTGAGTGAACCGAAGGAATAGAATAATAAGAACAATTCCCAGGAACGCGGTGATGACGCCTGCTGCCAGATTGACGGCACAGGCCGCTCCGGTCATGATTAAGACCATAAACAAGATCAACAGCAAAAATCTGCTCAGTTCCTTGTTTCTCAAGAAAACCACCTGCTCATCGAATATTCTGTGTCAATTGCCAAGGCGGTATCCCAGACCTCGTACGGTTTTGATAACGTCAGGATTCTGCGGGTCGTCCTCAATCTTTTCACGCAACCGTTTGATGTAGACAGTTAGGGTATTATCGTTGACATATTCCCCGGCAACGTCCCAGATTTCTTCCAGAAGGCGGCTTCGGGTCAGGACGATTCCCTTGTTGTTGAGGAATACCAGAAGTATCCTGTATTCCAAGGCGGAAAGAAACACCTCGGTTTGATGCTTGTGGACGGTTCCCCGGACCGTATCAATGGTTATGGAACCGACTTCAAAAAGGGATTGGGTTTTGCCTCTTCGGCGCAGAACGCTTTTCACCCGGGAAAGGAGTTCCATAGGTCGGAAAGGTTTTGCGATGTAGTCGTCAGCCCCCATATCAAAACCGGTGACCACACTGACTTCATCGTCGGCAGCAGTCAGGAAGATGACTGGGGTATCATTCGCGCGTTTAGCGGCTGTGCAAACGGCATACCCGCTACCATCAGGCAGGGAAATGTCGACAAGAAGGAGATCGAATTTTGTTTCGGAGATCCTCTGAAGAGCGATTTTCTGGCCGGAAGCGATAGTGACTTGATAGTTTTCAGCTGCGAGTAACGCACTGAGGTTCCTGGCTATGTCGGCGTCATCTTCGACCAAAAGGATGGTGTGCATGGCAGGATACATATTCGGCCACCCCTTTCGCAGCATAGTCAAACCCGCCATGGATACATTATGAAACAGAATCGGCGCAAAAGTCAATAATGGTGTCAAATCAATCGATAACACACAAAAACCGCGAAGATTTGTATTGCATTTCGTGTCGCATTACAGTATAGTTTTCAGTGAAAGAAAACTTGAGGATTTTCTGAGCCGTCTGGAAACGTTCAGGGTAAGAAGGAGAGACGCCCATGAAAATAACCGAAGATCTCATCAGTCTCTTTGCCGGCAGTGCCACTGTGACCGCCAACGGCAAAAGTCTTGCCGGCAAAGGCAGCTTCACGTCGCTCTCGGTGAGCCAAGAAGGCGACTTATTCTTCGGGCTCTGCCAAGGCAGCGGCAAGACCCCTTACGCGTGTTCGGTGGATTTCGCCGAGCCGGACAAACCCGTTGCCCGGTGCAGTTGCCCCAGTCGGCAGATTCCATGCAAACATGCGGTGGGCCTGCTGTTTTGCCGCCTGCGCAACAACACCTTCGTTGTTGCCGAGGTTCCTGAGGACATAGCCTCCAAAAGGAAAAAATTGAGAGCCCGGGAGGAGAAAAAAGCGAGCGAAGGAGGTGCCGGGAGTGAGAAAAAGCTTGTGCCTCTGACCAAACAGCGCGTATCCGCCGCATCAAAGAAATTTCAGGCTCAGCTGGAGGGTCTTGAGCTGGCTGAAAAGATTCTGCACAACATCGTCAAAGGAGGACTGCACAGCATTGATCGCCGGAACGAAAAACTCTACGCAGACCAGGTCAAAGAGCTGGGAAACTACTATATTAGCGGCATTCAGGCGGCTATGACGGATCTATTAGCCGCCGCCGCTGAAGGACAGAAGAATCAGGATTTTGTCCAAGCCCTTCGGCAGCTCGGCTATCTCAATGCTTTGCTGCAAAAAGCGCGCGCGCATACACAAAACAAAATCGATGACTACGCAACTTTCCCCGAGGTGGGATCTTCCGCGTCTCAGGCGATGTTGCATTCGACCATTGAGGAACAGATGGGCACAGCTTGGAAACTGACAGAGCTGTCCCAGCACGGTCTTGTGCTTCAGAACGCCAGATTGATTCAACTGGGTTTCCGAGTCTACGAAGATACTGCCAAGAAAGAGTTTGTCGATGAAAGCGTCTGGCTTTCTCTTACGGATAAGGAAATCTATCTGGGTAAGAACTTCCGCCCGTTTAAGGCGCAAAAATATATAAGAGCCGAAGATAGCGTCTTCGCGCTGATTGAACCCAGAGAACTCTACATCTATCCCGGCGACAAGAACCCCCGTGTCCGTTGGGACGCTGCAACGCAACGGGATATTACACCGGAAGATCTGACTGAGGCTCAAACAGCAGGTCGTAACGATTTTGCCGCTGTGCTCAAAGAAGTCAAAAACCAACTGCGCGCTCCTTTGGCCGACAAAAATCCTCTGTATGCGTTAAAAATGGTGAAGTTAGGCATGGATGATGCCGGAGGCTATTATGCTTTTGATGAACAAGGTGCGAATGTTCCTCTCGTTCCGGGTATGTTTGGGCACCTATTCCGGTGGTTGAGCCGTGAACAGGTTGAAGATAGGGTTCTGGTTTGCCGGTTTGCCCAAAACAGCGCAAGTCTGTTGTACGGCGAACCGGTGGCGCTGATAACCGATACAGGGGTTATCCGGTTTGCGTATTAACCCTTAGCGGGTCAAATCCGCCAAAAGAAAAAAGATGAGGAGGCGACGAACCCATGGCTTTGCCCATTCTTGCTGATCTCGAACAGGAGATAACCCGGTTGATTATCGCAGGTAGTCCCCACGCCAAAGGAGATCCACGCCTGAAGAAATTCATTCCGGCCCTGGATAAGCTTGCCGAAAAAGCCCCGGTTATGGGAACCTTGTCTCGGGGACTCGCTACCCTTGTGGAAGGTGACGAAAAGACCGCTTCTGAGTCTTTGCTCAATGTTGGCATGATGATAACTTCAATAATGTATACCCAAGGCAGCAGCGAGACCGGCTTCGATATCCGGGATGTTGTCTATGAGGATAAGCCTTTGGAACTTGCGCGGACTCCTTATTCCCGACTGCATGAGGTTATTGAGGTTCTGGAGTCAGGCAGCCAGAAACAATCCCCATTACCGGCAAGGCTTTTGGAAAGGGGCGATCACAGGGATATCAGACTATTTCCGTTATATATCAAAGCCATAACTGATATGAAAAGCCCCGTCAGTGATTATATCTGTGAGAAGATTCTGCCTGATCTTGGCCCTGATGTGCTCCCTCTTTTAATCGCAGAGTTCAATTCCCTTGATCATGAGTTCGCTCAAGCCGGTAAGCGTCACGCCCGTATCTTGCAGGTTTTGCGGACGATCATGGGAAGGGATGCCGCCCCTCTGGCCGCGAAAGTCTTGGCCGGGGGAAATCCCCATATGCTGTGTGAAGCGCTGGTAACCCTGGGGCTCGATGAAATGTACGAAGAGACTCTGATCGCCTACACAAATGACCGCAAAGGGGAGATACGCGGAGCGGCTTTGGCTGGGCTGGCTATCATGGGTTCGGCTCAAGGGACGGAACTTCTGTTGAAAGGGTTGGACAAGAGCTCAGTGACTTCTCTGGAAGAAGCTTTGAAGTCATCACGGGATCCTGCCGTTGTCGCCAAAGTGCTGGAACAAGCTCGGAGGCTCAAGTCAACCATCCGGACACCGCCGACAGCTGCCGACACCCAAAAGAATACCGCTAAATTGCGGACGCTTATACCTGTGATCGCAGACAGAACTGAGAAGGAATGCTTGGAATTCATGGAGGAGCTGTTCCGGGACAAAGCTTTTGAAGAAAATGGAGCCATCAGTGATTTGAAGCTGAATCAGGTGATGGAGAGACTGTGTACATCCGAGGATATCGGGAAAAGAAAAATGATGGTACGGGTATGCAATCAACCGTCACGCGCTTTCTATCAACTGAAAGCCTGTGTGGGACTCTATTCTGCCGAAGAAGTCTACGAGCTCTGCCATAGAAATGTGAAAAAAGATCAGTCCAATTTGATATATTATGCCTACAATATCAATTATGCCTACAATATCAATGAGGATACTCCACAACCCGACGCCGAAAAACTTTGGGATCGCCGCTGGGCACAACATTTTGCGGAGGGGTCTTCCTTCCCGTGGGTGCTTGCCTACAACGATGATTTGCGAACATGGAAAAAGATGTTGGATAACGCCGCGGCTTTGGTCAAAACCACACCCTCGACGTCATATCAACAAGCGTGGTTTCGGCGGGTATTGGTGGAGGCCTTTCGGAACAAGCATCCCGAAGCCAAGAAGTATTATGCGGTATTCATTAAAAACGGAGCAGACAGGGCGAAATTGTTGGAGGAAATTACTCGTGTGGCCGAGATCGAAGTCCAGGATTTGGACAAATCGTCCGGACAATTCGTTTAACGCGGGCTACGCCCGCAAGTATCCAGTATCCAGTATTCAGGATTCAGAATGTGGATTATCTTGTTTTTTATTGACGCTTCGCGTCTTTAAGCGACTAATAGGACAGGAGAAAAGAGCATGCCCGACACCAAACAAGAGGATACCAAGCAAGAGAACACCAAGCAAGAGAACACCAAGCAAGAGAACACCAAACAAGAGGACATGAAACGGGGAGGCAGCAAGGGAGACAACAAACCGGCAGAGAAGGATCTGCTGAGACTGTCGGCCGAAATGCTGTATGCCGATGAAATCGCGGCTCTCATCAAGGAAGACAAAGACCCTGTTCCCGACGGCTGGCAAATGAGTCCCCGCCAGGTTTTCACTTTCATTGTCGGCGGCAAGGCGGGTACCGCCTCGATTTCCCCCAAATACATCGGCCACAACCGTCTGGTTGAGGTAGCCATTGCCACACTGCTCACTGACCGGGCCCTCTTGCTTATCGGCGAGCCGGGAACCGCCAAATCCTGGCTCAGTGAGAATCTCGCCGCCGCCATTTTCGGAGATTCAACCAAAATTATACAAGGAACGGCTGGGACCAGTGAGGAACAAATCCGATATTCCTGGAACTATGCCATGCTCCTGGCGGAAGGGCCCAGCGACCGCGCTCTGATTAAAAGCCCGGTTATGACCGCCATGGAAACGGGGGGAATTGCCCGCATTGAGGAGATTTCCCGCTGTCAGTCCGAGGTTCAGGACGCCCTGATCTCTATATTGTCTGAGAAAACCATCGCTATTACCGAATTGGCGCGAGAGGTGTCCGCCAGACGGGGATTTTCTATCATCGCCACAGCCAACACCAGGGATAAAGGCGTCAACGATATGTCCGCCGCTCTCAAGCGTCGTTTCAATATCATTATTCTGCCTACGCCGTCGACCTTGGAAACGGAAATAAGTATCGTGAGGAAACGCGTCGCAGAGATTTCTTCGAACTACCGGCTGGCGGCGCAGTTGCCTACCAATGAGGCTGTTGAAAAAGTCGTAACCATCTTCCGAGAACTCCGTGCCGGCCAGACCCTTGATGCCAAACAAAAAATCAAACCTCCCTCAGGGGTGGTGTCCACTGCCGAAGCGATCTCTCTGTTGACTGGGGCTATGGCTCTTGCGGGTTCTTTTGGCGATGGCAGAATCAACGACAGAGATCTGGCTGCCGGGCTGCAGGGCGCCGTTGTGAAGGATGACGAGAAAGACCAGGTTGTTTGGAACGAGTATTTGGAAAATATTATGAAGAAGAGAGGCATCAAATGGCAACCCCTTTACAAGGCTTGCCGGGAGATTGACAGCTGACTCCAAGAGGCTACTGGCCACTGAGTCCTGACCGGGGACTTGGCCTTCGGATGATTCCCGGTTGTACCACCTTGCGGGCAACGCCCGCGTTAGGAGAAGTATGGCAAGTGAAGCGAATGGCGTCATTAATGACGTCGCAACATCTGACTTTGTGATCCAAGAGCACGAACCACAAGACGATGGACCGCGCTTTTTTGGAATAAGACATCTTAGTGCCGCGGGAGCTTGGCACTTGAAGAGTTTTCTTGATGCTGTCCAACCGGAGCTGGTATTAATTGAGAGTCCCTCAGATACAACCCCGCTCATCGCGGATCTTTGCCAAAAGGGAGTTAAACCCCCGGTGGCAATTATGTGCTATACCACACAGGTACCTGTGCATTCGCTGTTGTATCCATTAGCTGCGTATTCCCCCGAATATCAAGGGATCCTTTGGGCTCATGGCCATAGAAAGGAATGCCGGTTCATTGATTTGCCTTCCGCCGTTAAGGCCCCTCTGTATCAATTGCAGGAGAAGCTGCGGATCCTAAGGATCGAGGAAGAGATGCGAGCCGATGCGATTGGGACAGGTCCGGAGACGGAAGGGCATGAGGACGCCGGACATGGTGACGCCGGACATGGTGACGCCGGATCTGAGGACACCGGACATGGTGACGCCGGACCCGGTGACGCAGGATCTGAGAACGCCGAACCCGGTGACGCAAGATCTGAGAACGCCGGACCCGGTGAGCCGACGATGACAGATGACCCGTCCAATGTATCGGAATGGTTTGGTGAGCTGTCGCGGACAGGGGCCTATTATCGCTATAATAGCCGGCTCTACGACCGTGTTGCTGAGATTGCCAATGAGAAAGATTTCGAGTCCTATTGGGAACGTTATTTCGAACACAACCTTGCTACAGATGTTTATCTGAAGGCCGTGACGCTTCACTCAACGGAGATGCGGGCATTGACCGCCGGATACGAGCTTGAAGCGGCTCCGCTGGATGCGTCGATCAACGCATTGCGTGAAGGCTATATGAAAAGGTGTATCAACCAAGCTATCGCCGAAGGATACTCTCCCGGCAGAATTGTCGTTATTCTCGGGGCTTATCATGTTGCCGGTGTTATGGCCTGCGAACCCATGAGTGACGAGGAGCTGGCGCGGTTGGACCGGGTGGAGACGCGGGTGACCCTGATGCCGTATTCCTATTATCGTTTATCGTCTTTTTCCGGCTACGGAGCGGGAAACAACGCGCCGTTCTATTATGAGATGATGTATAACGCCATGGAAAAAGGGACCCTGGATGCGTTGCCATCCCGGTACCTGACAGAGGTTTCCCGGGTATATCGTGAGAAACACGGGTATTCCTCAACGGCTTCAGTGATCGAAGGGGTTCGCTTGGCAAGATCCCTTCAGTATTTTCATAAAGGTCTGTTGCCGACCTTGGCGGATCTGCATGACAGCGCCGTGGCGACTCTGGCGGGAGGCGAAATTACCGCTATTATTGAAAGCTTCGCCGCCGTTGATGTGGGGACTTGTATTGGAGAGTTGCCGGAGGGCGTCAGTCAGACGCCTGTGCAAGATGATATGAACCGACAAATTAAGATCCTCAAGTTGGAAAAATATAAATCAGTGGTCAAACAAACCCTGGATTTGGATTTGCGTGAAAACCGCCGGGTTCAGAGTGAAATCGCGGCGTTCCTCGATCTGGAACGTTCTGTGTTCTTGCATAGGTTGGCGTTCCTTGGCATTGGATTTGCGTATAAGGAGAACCGTAGCCAGGAAAACGCGTCTTGGGCCGAATGTTGGATGCTTGTCTGGACTCCCGAGGTCGAAATCCAAGTGGTCGAAACGGTCTTGTTGGGAGATACCATTAAGGCGGCAGCAGCCTATCTGCTCAAAGACCGTTTGGAAAAAACTGTGGATGTTCTGGAGGTCGCCGCACTCGTTCGTGTGGCCTGCGAGTGTCGCATGGAAGAGTCAATACCTCAGATGGTCGCACGATTACAAGAGTTGGCGACAGAATCGGAGAGTTTTACCGGCGTGGCGGGGGCGGCGCGGGAGATCAGTTTTTTAATTCAATACGGCTCTCTTCGCCGCTTTGCTACGGAACCCTTTGCCCCGATCCTAAGACAACTTTTTTTGAAAGGGTCTTTACTGCTTTACCCTTCGGCTTCCTGCAATGACGAGACAGCCAGAGAAATGGCTGAAGGGATGACACAGCTCCATCTGATTACCCAGGAAAACGACGACCTCAGCGACGATATCTGGCTGGCCAAGTTGGAGGATCTGGCTTTGGCTCATGACCGCAATCCGTACCTCTGTGGGTTCGCTTTTTCCATTCTGATGGAACGCGGTAAGGTTGAGGAGGATAAGCTCGCCGCACAGGTGTCGCTCCATCTTTCTCCCGGAAATACGGCTCAGGCGGGAGCGGCCTGGTTTGAGGGCTTGAGCCGGCGAAACCGGTACCTTCTTTTATCGAGACTGGTGTTGTGGCAGCAGTTGGACGTCTATCTGGAAGGGTTGGACGACGAAGGGTTTAAGCGGGCTATGGTCTGCTTGCGCAGGGCGTTCGCGGCTTTTGAGCCCAACGAGAAAGCCGGGGTCTGCGATATTCTGGCGGAGCTTTGGGGGATTGACGCGGGACGTGTAGGTGAGTATTTGCAGGAAGAACTGAGCGAAGAGGAGAATAAGGCTCTTGACGATTTGGGGGATTTCGATTTTGATTTTTGATCATGAGAGGTGGCACGATCATGCTTGACATTGGTGATGACGGGAAAAGGGGTATGGCAGGCAAAAGGTTTGACTATTCTTTTGCGAATACGAGTTTCTGGTGGTTCTATATTCTTTATAATATGTACGCTCACGATAATGAGAGAAAAATTAACCTGGATGAGGCGATTCATGATATTGTCGGGCCGGACCCGGTTGGATCCCTGGATTGGTATCTCGGGTTCTGTCCCAAAAACGAAGCGGATAGGAACGGGTTGCTGCCGAATCCCCATTGTGTTGTGGAGAAGCTTACAGACACTCTGACTTTTGCCGTTGAGTTTCACTTCAGCAAAACCAATTATTTTATTAATGACATATATATCGGGAACCATGGTGGGCATTTTGAGATGTGGTTCTTGACGTGGGAGGAGTTGCTGGCTTTTGAGAGGTTTGGAGGGGAGGTTTTTATGCTCCTGTTGACAATGACGGGGATTTCGGAGGAGCAGAGACTCTCCGCTGAGGCGCATATCAGCCAAAGATTAAAGTCTTTACCTATGTTCGCGGAGCATTCGGACTATATTGCGCGATGTATCTGTAACGGGTTGCTGATGGAAGGGGACTTCGACACGTTGAAAGATGTGGGATTAACGAACCGACAGAATCACAGCCTGAGAAATGTGGTGAAATACGCCTATTACCGGGATAATGTTGCTTTGTTGAACACAGCGCTTTGGGATTTTTGCCACCGGTCCATGTGATGATTCAGAATGTATTGAGAGGAAATAGGTGAAGTAGGAGGGGAGTGTGTTGAGCCAAGAGCTCTCCCGGGAGACGATGAAAAAACTGGCACGCTGGCGACTTCTTCTTGGTCGGGCAGCCGAAGAGAAGCTTTCTGCGTACGGGGGTCACCCCGGTTTTCTTTCCGAAGAAGAGGTTATCATGGATCAGGCTTTGAGTGCAATTTACGATGAGACGAGCTTAACCGGTGGCCCGGGCGGATCGGGCGGCGGTGGGCGGGGTGGCGGCGGTGCAGCCGGCAGGGGATCGGGCGGGGCCGGATTGGGGGCTTCCTACCCGAATTTAGCGAAATGGCTTGCCGATATTCGTGCGTACTTTCCGGACGAGCTGGTAAGCATCATTCAGAGTGACGCTATTGAGCGCCGGGGACTGAAACAACTCTTGTTGGAACCGGAAACCCTTGAGCATGTCAAACCGGATATCAGCATGGTGTCCACGTTGTTGACCTTGTCAGGGGCTATACCCAAAAAAAGTAAGGAGCAGGCCAGAATGTTGGTGCGACGGCTGGTGGAAGAGATTCTGGCCCAAATGGAAAGCGATATGCACCGAGCTGTGACGGGGGCTCTCAATCGGCGGAAACATTCGCCGATACCGTCTTTGCCTAACACCGATTGGAAACGGACGATCCGCAAGAATCTTAAAAATTACGATCAGGAGAGGAAGCGGCTCATTCCGGAAAAGTTTTATTTCTTCGAGAATAAGCGCCCGAACAAAGATTGGAAGATTATCCTTGACATGGATCAAAGCGGATCGATGGCGGAATCTATAATTTACGCGTCGATCATGGGAAGCATTTTCGCGTCGATTCCGGCGTTGGACACGCGTATTGTTGCTTTTGATACCGAGGTTGTTGACTTAACGGAGTCCTGTGGCAACGATCCTGTTGATATCCTTTTCGGTGTTCAGCTCGGTGGCGGTACCGATATCAACAAAAGCTTGAAATACTGTTCGTCGTTCATAGATACGCCTAAGAAGACCCTCTTTATCCTCATTTCTGATCTTTACGAGGGAGGTGTCGAGGCGGGGTTGTTGAGACGGTTGGCGGATATGAAGGCGTCCGGAGTAACGGTGTTGGTATTGTTGGCCCTTTCTGATCAGGGAGTCCCATTCTATGATGAGAGGATCGCCAAAAAGATCAGTGCTATGGAGATCCCTTGTTTCGGATGTACGCCTAACAAGCTCCCCGATCTGATCGGCAGGGCACTCAAGGGGATGGATCTTAATGAATGGGCGAAAGGGGACGTTCCTACGAAATGAAGGAACTTCGGCCCCAAGGGTTAATAGTTTTGATAGAACCCCAGAGGGGTATCATAGATGTTGTGTCCTGTTTCCAGAACCTCGCCTTCTATGGTCAGGGTGACAGTATCCAATTGATAGAACTTGAGAAGTGTGTTGACAAGGCTTCCGAGGAGAAGGTATTCTCCTGTTGTGCCGGTTTGTTTGAGAGCTTGACCGTAAGGGGCGCTCATGTCCACCACGCCGTTTTTGCCGAATTGGTGGAAGGATAAAAGAACACTGGCTTGGGGGAGGGATCCCTCGGCTACCAACAGGGCGACGATATCCTCGGCGGTGCCGTCGGTTAGGACGTCTTTGGTGTCAAAGCCATCTGCGTCGCTGTTGGGGAGAAAGAGGGTGACGGTCTGGGTTGCATCGATGATGGGATCATCCTGCCCCTCTGGCTGGGGTGGCTGGATTGGATCGATACTGTTGAGGCATCCAGCCAGGTTCAGCAGTATAATGGTGATGATCATGGTGGTAACGGCGGTGCGTTTCATAATGAGTGTACCTTCTTTCTTAACATGTGTTGAGGAATCGATACTTGGATGGGATTCCAATTCTATTATACTCATTTTTGAAGATGTAGGGAACAGAAGTGTGTAAGAACTAATCGCACAAGAATGTTGTACGGTTACACAGCAAGGGTATCCCGCAAGTCTTTGTATGGGTTATTCTGTTGTCTGTTCAATTATTTCTTAAGCATACTTTCGCTGTATTCCACGCCAAGCCCATAGGCGCCGCCATGCTCTTTCACGATAGCCATGACACCGGCATAGGTATCCTTGTTGCCCCAGTCGCGTTGCCATTCCAGCATGACTTGCATCCAGGTCATGGGTGTCGCATGGGCGTGGATCATGCGAAGCATAGCCATATCGTGGGCTGTTTTGGAAGCGCCGCCGCAAGCGTCGGCAACAACAAACACCTTATAACCATCTTCCATCATGCTGAGTGCCGGAAAGGTCACACAAGCCTCAGTCCATAATCCCGCAATCACGATTCGTTTACGGCCGGTTCCCTCAACGGCTTTCTTAAAATTGGCGTCCTCCCAAGCGTTTATCGCCGTGCGGTCAATTGGAACCACCTGCGGATACACGGATTGCAGTTTAGAATATATCGGCCCGGAGAAGCTCTGGGCTTCCACAGTGGTGAGTATGCAGGGGACTCCGAAAAGTTTTGCGGCTTTGGCTAATCCCACAACGCTGTTTTCTATTTCGTAGCGTGTCGTGCTCTCAACACTGAAATACATTTGAGGTTCGTGATCGATGATGGTGACGGTACACTGTTCGGGATCCAACAATGCATTTGGATAATTTCTCATAATACCATTTGCCTCCCTGACATATTTTTGGTGTGAGTCCTCTACTCAACAGTCAATACAACTTGTTTCAAAACGTTATCATAAACCTCGCGGTATTCTTCGTCACCCAGATAAGTCTGGATACCAAAAACTTTATCTCCTTTGATGAGCACATATTGATGATTCTTTGGGGTGTTATCATTGGTTAGGTCCCACAGCTTCACATTGGCAATCGCAATTTCTTCGCCCCTATCATAGGGATAGGGCCCTTCATTGATGTATGTGCCGTTCTTCAATTTGGCCTCAAGATCATCAACGGTTTTGTAGCTTGCTCCTTGTCTCCAATAACCCGGGCGGACATAAAACATAGACTTTTCGCGCTCTCTCACCGCAATTTCAATGCTATCGTTCGAGTATTTCAGGTCAATCTTCCAGTCGATGCCTTTCCACATATCGTATTCTGCGGAAGGTGCCATAACCGAGATGTTTCCCCCTTCGGAAGTCAGTGTCTCTCCTTGAGGGGTGAACTTGCCTGAACCGCCGCCGGTGTTGCCACAAGCGGTCATGCTCAAGGCCAGTGCCAGTGTTGTAAGGTAAATACCCAGCTTTTTCATGCGTTCCTCCTTTGCCCATGCGCCAACCGACGCGTTATCATTGCTCTTGACCTCAGCGGTTATCGAGGAAACTGAGCTGTTGTTATTTTTTGTCTTACTACAGGAAATATACATACTGTGTATGTCATGAGGATCCATTGACAATGATGGTCTGGCGATAAAGACGTTAACAAGTGATTATTTTGGCAGGTTTATTCAAGATCCATATACCATATAATTGAGGTTTCGCACACCAGAAACAACGCATATCTTTTAGCCCAAGTTTCGGCAGCATGTATGCAAAACCCTTGATTCAAGCGGATTTCATTTTCAGTTGGTCACTACAACCTTTGTTTTCAATCATAATCACACTAAAAGCATAGCAGGTTCACTGATGTGAGTAAAGCCCCATAAGGGTTGGAGCTTTTGCGCCTGTCGATAGATTTGTCCCGGACGGACATCCGTTGAATTTACACATACTTGAAAGTGATTATTTTGGCAAGTGTGTGCAAGATCCAAGATGGTTTTAGTTGCCAACTGAAGGTTCATCCATTTCCAGTGGACTCTCTTACAAATACTTAATCATGAGGTAATCCTCATGTCCCGCGTGGTCGAGCCTTTCGCCGGACATTTCATAACCCAGACGCTGATAAAACCGCGCGGCGGGGTTATCTTTCTGCACGGAAAGCGAGGTCTGCTGGTAACCCTTTTTCCGCAGTGCCGCAAATAGCTTTTTCATGAGCTTGGTGCCTATACCGTAGCCACGAAATTCCGGAAATATCGAAATAGCAAGCTCAGGGGTTTCTTGATCAATATGGCCATAAGCTGGGATAATCCGTGTCCATGCAGCGCCGATGATTTGTCCGTTCTGTTCCGCAACCACCCCTAAGTCCCCCGGCTGTGTTCCAAAATCTTTGATGTAGATAAATACCATCGGATCATTGATAACGCTTCGCGGCGGCAATTTCGCTCCTGCCGGAATATATATCGCCTGATACAAGAATTCAGGCAAGCATACATAATCCGCGGACAGCATCAGGCGAACCTTGGCGTTTATCTTGTGAGCTGAATATTTCCTTTCAAACTTCACATAATCTTTCGACAATGGAATATCAAACCAACCGTTATAAGGGTTTAGCATAGCTTGCCCCTTACCTTTCTCGCGCTATAGAGGCAGTTGGCGGCAACGGCTTTATATGCGTACTTCGGGAGGCGTAGAAGTTTGCTGTTCGGCTACGATTTCATCAATCTCATCAAGCACTCCTTCGTCCCCAGTGAGGTGGAACGGTTCGTACCCAACTTCA
>WRJI01000057.1 GCA_009778595.1 Peptococcaceae bacterium
ATAAAACCGCCCCTTCCACGATCTTTCTGAAACCCGGTTTCGCCTCCGTGGAGCAATACAGCGAAACGGACACCATGAAGGTCGGGCCATGGACGGATATTTACGCGATTTCCGCCCTGGCCTGTCTGGTGCCTCGATGAACTGCCGTTGTTCGCGCTCTTTGGGTGTCACTGAATTGAGTATTTTGGGGATAGTGCCGGAATCATTGTCCGAATTTGGGGCTCATTTGTCCTCGCCAAGGCGTGACCGCAGTTCCGCGATGAGCAATGCTTGCTCTGCAAGCGCCGTAGCTTGTTCTGTAAGATTCGTGTCTTTTTCCGAGACAACTCCCAGCCACTTTTCGCGCTCAGCCTTTTCGCCTTCGGCCCTGCCTTCGGCCCTGCCGGTGTCTCTTGCCCATTCTTCACGGCTCTCATTATCCATCCGTTCCTTCTCACGGGCTTCGTAGAGAAGACGGGTTCTTTCATCTGCGGATAATTCCATGAGCCGTACAACGGCTTTCTTGATTAAGGGACCTGGTCGCCGTGACCGACGCCCTCGGCCATTCCCAGCACTTCGCCTATGACCGGCACCACCTGATACGCCACACCAACCGCAATGGCCTGTCGTTTTACTACAGCTATCAACTGCATTCAGACAAACTTTGGCGCGTCGACCACGCCTGGGGCGATGGCGGGCTATACGACTACCGTTTCGAGTACGACCTGGAACATCTGGAGACGCGCTCGACCGATTCCCTTGGCCACACCACCATCCTTCAATGCAACGAGCTGAAACAGCCCGTCGTGAGCATCGATCCCTTGGGAGGCGTCTCCAGCTATCAATACGACGCGCAGGGGCGCACTCAGTCGGAAACCGACCCCAGCGGCAATACCACAGGGTTAATAAGCTTCATACTGTGTAACCTGAAGAGGTGCACACATACCGTAGGGTGGTCACTTCTGGGTCATCTCGATATAGACCACCTGTTTGCCGCCCTTCTCGAAAGCGTAATAACTGTCTCCCCACACGAACCGTCCGGCAGCAAGACGTCTCATCGTTCTGATATTCTTGTTGAGATACTCTTGCATGGTTTCCCCACTGACTGTGTATGTGATAAAAAGCCCCGAGAGTTCGTAATCATGGAGCCTCCTGATTTTTTGTGAGAAGTCCTTTTCGTTGAACCAGGTTCCCGCGACATGTAGCCCGAAATAAGCTTCAAAGCTTTTATCTTCAGCATAACAGGGAGGGACCAGATAATTAACCTGATAATCTCCGTCGATAAGAGCCGGTTGAATTGTATGGGAGTCCTTGATTTCACTGTCAGAAACGTTAAAAAACACATACTCTGTTGTGGCCTCCGCCCCGGAAAAAATCACCACCGGCTGGGTCACATCAACATGATAATACCTGCCCTCCAAACGCACAATATTCCACTGGTGACCCTCCCCGTCCATTTCGCCGTATTGCATGAGGCATTCGATACCGGCGGCATTCAACAACACCCCCAGAAGTTTTGCGAATCCCGTACAGACTGTTGAGCGTTCCACGGCCGCGCCGTAGGCACTTTTGGTTATAGGACGTTTGACGGTATTGTTCTGGACTTGTGTCATGAGATCGTCATTATATTTGACAGTATCGGCAATGTAGTTATAAATCTTGAGTTCCCGCATGAGCTCGTTGTCATTTGGAGCCAACAACGCAAGCGCCGCGTCAATATTGTTGTCAAAATCTTTCCGCATAGCATCCAGTTCGGAATCAGATATTTGACCTTCGATCCGACCTGTCTTCGAGTTATAACTCTCGAAAGTGTTTTTCCCGATATATTGAAGCGTCACTTTCTGACACAACCCTTTTTCGATCTCAGTAAACACGAAGCTTCCGGCTTCCAGCCAAAAAACCTCAGGATGGTCGTCGGCATAATACCGGAGTATCCGCATGAAATCGTTGGACGATACTGGTTTGTCGCCGAAATCGATACTCCGATCGTAAGTGAAAACCGCATCATGGATTCGGTCATAGATCCCCTTATGGGCACTGCTCAGCGCTTTGTACCCGTATCTCTGGTCATAGCTTACGGCAACCCAAGGATCCTGCTCTTCCTCAAAACTCGGCTCTACCGGTTCCAGGACGGGGATAATCTCCTGCTCCCCTCTCGTCAACCATCCCGTTGCGCAGGAGGACGACCCCAACAGAAGGATTATCACAAGAAACACAGACAAACCCTTCTGCGTTGTTGTTTTGATTTCTTGTGCCACAGTGCGTATCACAGGTATATCACTCCCATCAAATGGTTTCAGGGGATAACCTCCCCGCATAGTTACCTCGGCGCTATCCGCAGGCATAACCTAATGCGTTCTTCGACCGCAAGTATCCAGTATTCAGTATTCAGGATTCAGAATGTGGATTTTCTTGTTTTTTATTGACGCTTCGCGTCCGTAAGGGACTAATGTTATCATCGCATCGCCATGAACCATCGCGCGACAGACCGAGCAACCTTGTAGACAGGCACTTCTAAAACCTTCGCTCCTTGGGCAAGGTGATGGCCAATCGCAATATTTTGCGGACAGAGACTTTCACAACGCCCGCAACGGGTACATTGAGAAGCGTTTGTGGTCGCGTTCTTGAAGCTGGTTTGCATCAAATACTCTTTGCGTGCCTGCCATCTTCCCTCAACCCGGGTGGTGTTATAACAAGCGAAACAAGTGGGGATATCTACCCCCTGAGGACAAGGCAGGCAATAACCACACCCTGTGCAAGGAACAATAACGGTTTCATTCAAAACAGTGCGAGCTTCTTCAAAAAGCGCCAGTTCCGCCGCGCTCAGGGAATTCACTTCTGCCTCAGAGGCGACACGCAGGTTCTCTTTCAGCATAGCCATGGAATTCATGCCTGACAATACAACCGTGACCTCGGGATGGTTCCAGATCCAGCGGAAAGCCCATTCCGCCGCCGACCGCCGAACAGATGCTCTCTCCCAGACCCGGTAAACATCTTTGGGTAGTCGCGTTACCAACCTGCCACCTCGAAGGGGTTCCATAATAACCACAGGCAAGCCTTTGGCCGCCGCGTATTCAAGGCCCTTCTTACCGGCCTGTTTGTGTTCATCCAGATAATTATATTGGATCATGCAGATATCCCAATCGTAGATGTCCACCAGTTTCACAAACTCTTCCCTGCCGCCGTGATAAGAAAACCCTATCTGGGAGATCGCTCCTGATCGCTTTTTTTCGGCGATCCATTCCAGTATACCCAACCCGACCAGCCTCTCCCAAACACTGACTTCCGTAAGCATATGCATATAGTAATAATCGATATGGTCTGTTTGCAACCGCTTCAACTGCGTCGCAAAAATTCTCTCAAAATCACCTGTCCCTCGAACGAAATAAGGCGGCATCTTCGTGGCGATCCTGATGCGATCCCTAAATCCCTGAGCCAATACCCGTCCCAATGTCTCCTCATTACCGGGATAAATATAGGACGTATCAAAATAGTTCACACCGTTTTCAATCGCGTAGATGACCTGTTCTTGTGTATCTGCATATTTCTTCGGAAATCTTAAGCACCCAAATCCCAAGGCAGAAAGTTCATCATCATTTTTGCGGTTGTTTCTGTACTGCATGAGATTTCATCATCTCCATTTTTTATGATAGAATAGAAAAGGCCGTTGGCCAATCAATAAGGAGGTCTCTATGCCGCGTACAATTCTGTCCCACCGCAAGCTCCCGAACTACACCAAAGGCGAAGAAACCTTCAACGCCGTCTCACATATCGTCGGCGGCGGGTTATCCATCGTCGCCTTGGCGACTTGTCTCATCGTCGCCATTACCAGCGGATCTACCTGGAGCGTCGTCTCAGGCGTGATCTATGCCGTATCCCTAATCCTACTATACACCATGTCCAGCCTTTATCACAGTCTTCAACCTGTGGGTGCCAAAAAAGTCTTTCAGGTGATCGATCACTGTTCGATTTTTCTGCTCATCGCCGGCACCTACACGCCATTAATGCTCTGCACCATGCGCCCTGAACATCCCTGGCTCACCTTGGGAATCATGCTGCTGGTCTGGGGATGCGCCATTGTCGGTGTCACCCTCAACGCCATCGACCTTAAGAAATTCGCCATCTTCTCGATGATCTCCTATCTGGGCATGGGTTGGTCGGTTCTCCTCATCATCAAACCCTTCATCGAGATTTTCCCTTTGCCGGGTCTTATCCTTATCACCACGGGGGGTATCGCTTACACCCTGGGTGCGGTACTTTACGGTCTCGGCCGGAAACACAGGTATATGCACGGGGTCTTTCATATCTTCGTTCTGTTGGGCAGTGTGACACATTTTTTTGCGATCGTGCTCTACAGCCTCCCGACTGTCAGCTAACGCAGAGAAAGGTCTTTGGGATGCAACACACCTCTCCGGAAAATTACGATATCGCCATAATCGGACTCGGCCCCGCCGGCGCCACCCTTGCGCGGTTGCTCGACCCGAAATATAAGGTCATTGCTATAGACAAGAAAAACCCCACCCCAGGATCCTTTCGAAAACCATGTGGCGGGTTGTTGGCCCCGGACGCCCAGAAGGCGTTGTCAAAGTTTAATTTAACCCTGCCTAAAGATGTCCTGGTGGATCCGCAGATTTTTGCCGTCAAAACTCTTGATACCGCCCAGAATCTGCTGCGATATTATCAGCGTTTTTATATGAACTTCGATCGCCATAAATTTGATATGTGGCTTGTTTCACTGATTCCGGAGCGCGTCACCATAGCCGCCGACGCCCGCTGTCAGCGCGTCACTCGAGTCGGGCCTCTGTATGAGATTGTCTACACGCTCGCGCTTGAGACGCAAACCATAACCGCCCGTTATGTTATCGGAGCGGACGGCTCCCATTCACTCGTTCGGAAACAATTGTTCCCCCAACACAAGATTCGACAATATGTCTCAGTTCAGCAATGGTTTGAAGAAAACCATCCCACGCCTTTTTATTCCTGCGTGTTCGATCATCGAATCACCGATTCCTATTGCTGGAGTATTTCCAAAGACGGGTATTTCATTTTGGGCGGCGCCTTTCCGATTGACAAGAGTAAGGAACGTTTCGCGCGTTTGCAAGATGAATTGCGAAAAAACGGCTTCACCTTTGGACAAACCCTAAAAACCGAAGCCTGTCTGGTATCAAGACCTCAGGGCTTGCGAGGTTTTTGTACGGCACAGGATGGTGCCTTTCTTATTGGCGAAGCCGCCGGTTTCATCAGTCCCTCTTCTTTGGAAGGAATCAGCTATGCCCTGAACAGCGGTCACACATTGGCAACGATTCTCAACGCCAATCACAAAAATCCGGCACAGGTGTATCGCCGGAAAACCATTCCTATACGTGTGAAACTGCTGCTGAAAAGCATGAAATCACCATTTATGTACAACCCCTTTTTGCGCAAACTCGTTATGAAAGCCGGGTTGAGCAGTATTCATGTTATTCACCGTTAAAGACTCGTCAGACACTACGGATCCTCAACAGCTCGCGGATGACTTTTCCGGAACACCTCCTGCAAATGCTTCCGGCTCACATGGGTATAGATCTGTGTTGTTGAGATATCGCTATGCCCAAGCATCTCCTGAACGCTACGCAGATCCGCGCCATGATCAAGAAGATGCGTCGCAAAACTATGGCGGATAACGTGGGGATAAATATTGGTCTGAAGCCCCCGCCGTGCCGCGCGTTTCTTCATAACATCCCAGAACCCCTGGCGGGTTAACGGGCAACCCCTGGCGTTCAAAAAAAGTGTCTGACTGATTCTGGCGTTGGGCCGTTGGTTACGTGCCAACAGAACTTGCCTGGCCGACAACAAATACTCATGCAGAGCCTGGATCGAGAACTCACCTAAAGGCACCACACGTTCTTTGCCCCCCTTGCCACGGCACCGCACAAAACCCAGGTTCAACGAAATATCATTTAAACTCAATCCGATCAGTTCCGACACACGAAGCCCGCAACTGTATAGTACCTCCATCATGGCGTGATCGCGCTTCTCCAAAGCTATATCCCGGGCCCTGGTCACCCGCGATTCCCCACCCGCCTGCGGCTCCTTCAACTCAGGACACACCCGTGACGCCTTCATCTCTTCACAGGCTTGCGGCTCCCGAAATTCCGGCGACGCCAAGCTCTTCCGCTCAATTGCGCTCTCATGATCCTCAAGGGCATTCACATGATCCTCAAGCATAAGCAGCACTTCCTGTTCCGACAAAACCTGGGGCAGCACCCGCTCCTTCTTTGGGGCGACCAACTGCAACGCCGGGTTATCGACACGTAGCCCTTCTGCCATCAAATAGGCAAAAAAGCCCTTCCAAGCTGAAATATAGCGAGCTATCGCCTTTGCGGCCTTACCCGCAGAACGATGATAAATCATTCCGGCATATAGATCCTGAGACGTACAATTCAGAAAATCCTGGCCCCGCTCCTGTAAGAACGCCGCCAGCTGTCTCAAATCCCGCTCATAGTTCTGGCACGTGTTCTCCGACAACCCTTTTTCCATCTTCAGATAACCTATATACTCCCGCAACACATATTTCACCCCCTATTCAAGAAAGCCACACCCAAAGCCGTACATACCACCTGCACATATCCGCTCGCCACCAACCCGGCCGTCGCGATCAGAAACAACAAAGAATATTGCGAGAAATGACTCCACAAAGGTTTCCCTGACGCTCGGCTGCGCAACAAAGAGAATGAAAACCGCGTTGCTAAACCTGCCGCCAACAAGAGACACACGAAAAAGATAAGCGACGGGAGCAGAATAGCCACAACCACGAATCCCAACCCCGCGAAACCCTTGGCCATAATCACAAAACAAACAGAGAACCCGAACACCGCCCCGCGAATCATAATAATGAGATAAATCAGCGGAATCCCTACCACCGTCAATCCTAACACCCAAATCAATAACATCATAATTAAATTATCTCGCAACAGCTGATAAGAAAACGTCAAATCCACAGTGCCCGGCTGTTCCTCCAGAAGGGATCCGACAAACCTGTCCAAATCGATCACCGTGCTATCGCTCAGATAATGGACGCCCAGAGCTCCCAGACTCAACCCAATCAAAAAAGCGCAACCCAAAGTCAAATGGATCAGCCAGTTAGCGCGCAAATAGCGAATAAACTTCTGACGCATCTCTTCTCTCCTAACGCGGTCAACGACCTAATTCTCTGAACCAAGCTCCAACAAATCCGCATTGACCTCAAAAGTCTGCAACCGATCCGCAACAAGGGCGATAAACTCAGAATTCGTAGGCTTGCCTCGCTCCGTGCTAATGGTGTAGCCAAAAACACGATTAATGTAGCTCATATTTCCTCGATCCCAAGCCAGCTCAATCGAATGCCGAATAGCCCGCTCCACTCGCGTAGCCGATGTGTTGTACAGTTCGGCAATCTTAGGATAGAGCGCCCGCGTAACTTTTCCGATAAGCTCTCTGTCTTCGATCACAAACAAGATCGCGTCCCGCAGATACTGATACCCCTTAACATGCGCCGGAACACCCATATGTTGAATAATCTTTGTAACCCGCATGGACCACTCTTGGTCAGAAAGTTTTTTTTCAGGCGCCGACGACGCCGGAAGAGAATCGGCCCGAGCCGGCGAAACATACAGACTCGGGGTCTTTTCTCGTAGAGAATTGATCTGATCCGGATTATCATCAAAAAGCTGTCGAATTCTCTTGCAAAGAACGTCCAAATCAAATGGTTTCATCAAATAATAGTCAACACCAAGCTCAATGGCGGTCTTGGTAACATTCTCATGCCCGAATGAAGACAAAACGATAAATTTTGGCTTATCCGGCCTATTCTGCATAGCCTCGATAACACCGAGTCCATCAACATTCGGCATAATCATATCCAGTACAACAACATCGCAAGATTGCGAATACAGAATATCGATGGCTTCAGCCCCATTATAGGCAACCTGCACCACTTCCATATCGGGTTGAGTCGAAAAAACCTGCTCAAGGATTCTCGCATATTCACGATTATCATCGGCTATAACGATTTTGATTGCTCGGTCCATTTCCAAATCCCCTTTACTGCTCACGCGCCTGTTTTCATAAGTAGTTTTCGACAATAGCCCGTCAAGTCCTTCCGGTCTATTCTTTGAATCGCGAAATCGTCTCCCATGATTCCCGATAGATAAAAAAAAACCGCCCAAAAGGGCGGTTGCTACTTTATCTTTCGATTGAATATCCGAATCTTTGATCATACTCTCAATACCAATTCCATAACCCCGCGTCGCATCGTTTACGAAAACATGGGTAACAGCACCAATCAACCTGCCGTCTTGCACAATCGGACTTCCGCTCATACCTTGCACGATTCCTCCTGTCGCTTCAAGCAACTCAGCATCGATGATTCGAATAACGAAATTGCGGTTGACATGTCCTGTGTTAACCCTTTCAATCTCGACATCGAACTCGCCGATGGTATTGTCATGAAGAACCGTATAGATTTTCGCTTGGCCTTTTTTAACCTCGGAAAGATACCCGATAGGAATAGGCTGCTGGTAGAACCCGCCGGCTAATTCCTGTTGATAATTCCCGAAAATGCCGCTGGCGCTGTTCTTGAGAATAGATCCATGAAAAGCCGAGTCTGTGATAAATGATCCGATTTTCTCACCGGGCTGGCCTTTTTGACTTTTTTCAATAGAATGAATCGTCGATTCCACCACCCGGCCGTTCTCCAAGTCTATAGGTTTATGCGTATCAACATCTGTGATAACATGACCCAAAGCGCCATATATCTTGCTCTGGGGATCCATGAAGGTAAGAGTCCCCACACCGGCCGCTTCATCGCGGATATACAATCCCACGCGATACCGCTCTGTTTCCTTGCAAAAAATCGGTTTGATATTTTTTGTCGTCACCTTGTCCCCTTGCTTCACTTCCAAAGAAATATTCTGTTGCGTCTGGCACAAAGAATTAATTTGCTCGGCGACTTGCACATCGTTCACGGCTTTGACCCCGTTAATAGACAAAACAACATCCCCAATATTGATACCCGCATCTTTGGCCGGATAACAGACTTCATTCTTCTCGTTAAGAATCGGGGCGTACCCAACAACCAGGACTCCCTGTGTCTGCAGGGAAATACCAATAGATTGTCCACCGGGCAGAAGATGGAGACGATTCTCATCACTCGGTGGTTTATTCGGATGCAAGAATCCCAAGTTTTGGGACTGCTCCGCACCTTGTCCTTCCGGCTGTATTCCTCCCGGACGATCTCCTGACCCTTGATCGGCAACACTCAAAATATCATTTTCAGACAAACCGCTCGATGCAGAATGAAACATGGATGTGGGGTGCAAACTGAGTGAAAAGAAAGCACTCGCTACAAAAGCAATTGCGGCGATCCTGATTCTGCCAGTTTTTTTCACGCAGTGTCCCTCCAGGCATGAAAGCCTCCCAATCAAAAAGAATCAAAACCATTTAAGAATTTTGATTCTCCCTATAATTTTCCCTATTTAAGGCGTTTCATGCTGAACAAACATTACTATTATGAAAAATTTTTGACTTGTGCGCCAAAACGTCAGACATGTACTCCGTCACAAGTCCATATCATTGAAAGGGATGTAATTTCTATTATTTGGTAAAAAATTGCGTCCAGGCATAATAGGTCACACCGTTTCTTGTTTCGACTTCTGTAACGCCAACACCAATTTTTGTGAAATTACCCATAATATTTTGTTTGTGGCCGGGCGAGTTCATCCATCCGTTCATCACCAGTTCGGCTGAAGCATATCCTTTAGCAATATTCTCACCCCAGGCGTTATACCGAATATTTTTCTCGGCTAAAACGGTGGAACAGGATGACCCGTTGGGGCGGGTATGGCTGAACAGAACAAGAACCTCGTTTGCCCGAACTTGGGCGGCTTCCCCCAGGGCCGAATCCTCTGTCAGGGGAGACAAACCGGCTTTGCTTCTTTCCACATTGACTAAGCGAACCACTTCTGTGGCTAATGCCCTTTCCTTCGTCAAGGCAGGCGTGGCAATAGGTTTGGATATTGTTGTTTTGGTGGACGCCGAGGCAGAACCCTTCCCCGCATCCGCCGTTGTGTTCGAACCCGTGTTATTCGACGTTGGCTGGGAAGTATTTGACGCTTTCGTATTTGTGCCGGTACTTGGACTCGCGCCGGCTTTAGCGCCGGCGGTGGTACCTGTGCTTGTATTGGTATTAGAATTGGTATTCGTATTAGAATTCGTATTGGTATTTTTATTGGTGTTCGTATTGGCGGTATTCGTATTGGGATTTTTATTCGCAGTATTATTGCTTGTATCGGGAGTAGAACCGGGATCGGTGCTGTCAGCAGAATCAGGCTCTGTATCAGAATCCTGATCCGGATCCTGATCCGAATCAGCCTCAGAATCATCAGCATCTCCATCCGGCTCCTTTATCAGTCCCTTGTCCTGATCAGAGAACCCCCAGAATTCATACATCCCCCCCTCAATGTGAAGATCCGCACCTGATGCCAAAATAGACTCCAAAGTTTTTTGCCCCGAACTCGTGTAGGAAATGAAAAGCCCGGAACAGAACAGAACAATAACCAGCGAAACAGCCACAATATAGATTTTTTTGAACACCGAGACCCTCGACTTGGTTCTCTTCCCGGCTCTCTTAGTCCTCATCTTGATCCTCCCCCCCGATAACCCAAAACACTTCTATCCCTTATAAAGTCAGCCTTCTCTGCAAATGTAGTCCCTTCACAGTTGTACTCTTTATACCATTCTAACATTTTTTAACACATTTGTACACCCCCAACACACCGGCTGTATTGACCAAATAAGCTGAATAGCACATAATGAGTATATCCTAACGCGGGCTCTGCCCGCAAGTATCCAGTATTCAGTATTCAGTATTCAGAATGTGGATTTTCTTGTTTTTTATTGACGCTTCGCGTCAATAAGTTACTAACAAACCGCTTACGAAGACGGGAGCCATCGCGTGAAAATTCTCCACCTGTCCGATCTGCACATAGGCAAAAGCGTTAACGGGTTCTCCATGTACCCCGAACAGCAATACGCTTTCACCCAAATCATCAACTATATACAGACCCATCACCCTGACGCGGTCATCATCAGTGGCGACATCTACGACCGCGCCGTTCCCGGGGTGGAAGCGGTACGTCTGTTCGACGACTTCCTCACGGAACTCGCCGGCGAAGACACCGCCGTTTTGATCATATCCGGCAACCACGATTCTCCGGAACGGCTGAATTACGCCAGCCGCCTTCTCGCCGACAAACGCCTATACCTATACACCACTTTTGACGGAACCCTCCATAGAATCGTTCTCAAGGACGCCCATGGCGACGTCACCTTCTGGCTGCTCCCCTTTATCAGACCCTCCTCTTTGCGCGGCTTCTTTGCCGAACGCTCAGCGGAAACCTACGAAGAAGCCTTTGCCATGGTCTTAGAAACAGCCGACATCGATCACACCACCCGCAATATCCTCGTCTCCCATCAGTATTTCACCCATGCAGCCACCCCCCCCATACGCTCCGACTCCGAACTAACCCCCATCGGCGGCCTCGACGCCATTGACGCAACCCTTATCGAATCCTTCGATTATGCGGCCTTGGGACACCTCCACGGAACCCAGTCGGCCGGCCCGGAACACCTTCATTATGCCGGCTCCCCCATCAAATACTCCTTCTCCGAACGATTCCAGGAGAAAACAGCAACCCTGGTAACCCTTGAAGAAAAAGGCGATCTCACCATCACCCCCCTTCCCCTCACACCCATTCACGATATGCGGGAAATCAAAGGCACCCTGGATACCCTTGTTCGTGATTCGTTATTCGAAGGGTCACAAGATTACCTGAGAGTTATTTTAACAGATGAGGAAGAAATCGTTGACCCCATGGGCAAACTTCGCAGTGTCTTTCCCAATATCATGAGTCTCGCTTTCGAAAACACCCGAACCAAAATCGACCCGGGAACCGTGACGGCCCACGCCGGAACCGCACCGAAAACCCTTTCCCCTTACGAATTGTTCTGCGAATTCTATCTTGACCTCCAGGGATCCACCATGAACGCAGCCCAAACGGAAATTGTCCGGGAATACCTGGAAAGTCAGGAGGAACTATGAAGCCCCTCAAGCTCACCATGAACGCTTTCAACGCCTTCGCCCACGAGCAAACTATAGATTTTGCCGAGCTGGGAACAACCGGGTTGTACCTCATCACAGGAGAAACCGGATCCGGCAAAACAACAATATTCGACGCCATCTCCTTTGCTTTCTTCGGCAAAGCAAGCGGCTCCGGCCGGGACGACTACGCCATGCTCCGCTCCGACTTCGCGGAAGACAACACCCGAACTTTTGTCGAACTAGACTTCGTTTCCGGTAACGACCGCTACACCATAAAACGTACAATCAAAAAAATCAGTCATGACAAAACCACTCAAGAGGTTATCCTCACTCTGCCTGACGGCACAACCCAAAGCGGCGACCGCAACATCAGGCCCAAAATCATTGACATCTTGGGTCTGGATCGGGACCAATTCACACAAATCGTCATGATAGCCCAAAACGACTTCTTGCGATTTCTCCAAAGCGGCACAGAAGAACGGGTCAAAATCCTGCGCCGGATTTTTGGCACCGAAAAACTGCGGAAATTCCAAGACTTCTTAAAAGTCCTGACCAAAACCGCAAGCGATGAGCGCGACCAAATCATTCGCGACTTCGACCGTTACAACATCAACGTCTACAAGCGGGACGAACAGTTTGCCCAATGGGACGCCGAGACCACAGCTGCTCAAACAGAACTCGCGACCCTGGATCACCGGCTCGCTGAATACGATCAAATCAAACAAACCCTGGCTGTTGACATTGCCTTGGCTGAAGAACTCAACAGCAAATTCGCCCACCTCCGATCATGTCAAGACGCCCTGGAAGCCCACCAAACCCAATCCCACACCATCGCCGCCATCCGCGACAGGGTAGCCCGAGGCGAAACAGCCTTGCGGAAAGTCAAACCCCATGCTGATGAAGCTGCCAAAGTCTCTGCCAATCATCGGGCCTCCCAAGCCAATCTGGCTGCGGCACAAGAACAACAGCGCACCACTTTCGCAGCCTTGGAACAAATCACCGCAGACATCCGCGCCTTACCTCCCCTCGCCGAAGCCCAAACCTCTTTCGCCTCCCTCTCCGACACATGGGCCACCGCCACGGAACGCTTAAAGATCCTCAAAGACTTACAAGCTGACCGCCGGGAAATCCTGAACAAACAAACCACTCTGGCCAAAGAACGCGCAAAATTAGCCGCTGCCCTGGAAATCCTGGACAAGCTGCCTCCCCTGGACGAAAGCCAAACCCACCTCGCCCACCTGACACAGGAATTGAACACCAGACAAGAAACCTCCGGCAAACTCGCCGTCTTGCGAAGCGACCTTGCGATGATTCAAGACAGACAAGAAACCCTAGCCTTGGCGCAGACAGAATTCACCGATCTCTGCGCACGTTTTGAGACTGCCAACAGTCAATACATGATCTTGGAAGAGGCGTTCCTGCGAAATCAAGCCGGCCTACTCGCCACAAGCTTGTCAGAAGGTGACCCCTGTCCCGTTTGTGGGTCAACAACACATCCCGCTCCTGCATCTCTCTCCGAAGGCGGCATCACCGAAACCAAGCTCAAAAAAGCGCGGGAAACCAAAGAGAAAGCCCAAGCCGGGCGAGAAACCAAATCAGCAGAATGCGGCAGACAGACAGCCGAAATCGAAACCCTAACCAAACGTTTTTACCAGGATTTAGCAGTTCTCGGGGGCTTTCCTGCCTCGTCCGAGCAAGTCCGATCCGCCGGGCAACCACAACAAGCCGACCTCACCGAACGTATAAGCCTCACCGAACCAGACTGCCTTGCGGATCTTTCTGCCCGGCTCGCAGAAAACGCCCAAACCCTACAAACAGCCATTGACGACATAACCGCGCAAAAAACCGCCGCCCAACGAACCCTTGCCCAAATCAACACGAACTTTACTCAAGCCACGCAACTGAAAGATGAACTCACACCGAAAATCTCCTTGCTACAAGGGACAACCGGCACTCTGATCGAGCGGTTCCACAAAGACTATTCAGACCTGCCCTCCCGGGATATCCTTTTTGTGGACATGCCCGGCCAACCCGGTACCCTTCGGACTTCCCAAAGGCTGACCCCTGAGGCCCTCTGGACACTGTCGGAAACAACCCTTCCCGAAGACATCAAGCGTACCCAGGAAGACGTTGACACCCTCTCCCTCCGCAAAGAAGCTGAAGAGAAAATCCTTTCAGAACTCCGGTTAGCCTGGGAAACCGCAACCAAACAGAGGACCGCTGCAGACGCGGCTTACAAATCCGCTCAAACCCTTGTTGCCGAAAGAACCAACCACGAACAAAACCTTTCCATTCTCCGCGACCAAGCGCAAACCCAATTCCATAAAGCCCTCCGAGCCCACGGGTTCGTCGAAAAGGCAACCCCCGAGACTCCTGACACCAATAACCTAGTTCCGAATCCCGCTCAATACACCGCCGCCCTTGTCAACGAAACCGAACTCACAGCTCTAGCCAAACAGATCACAGATTATGAGAAAACCGGCGACCAACTCACACGGGACATCAAACGTCTGGAAAGCGAAACGGCAGGCAGACGCCACCCCGATTTGACGGAGCTTCGAAACCAATTCGAAGCCGCCCAAACCGCATCAACCATGTTATCACAGCAGCGCGACGAAACCAGAAACCAATTGGAGAAAACCGGAAATGCCCTCAAAGACCTCCGCCGCACCGCCATCGAATTCGAAAAAGCCGAAAAGAGTTACGCCGACATCAAACAGCTCTCCGACACAGCCAATGGCAAACTTGATTTCGAAACCTATACCCAAGTGGCTTACTTCGACCATGTTCTCCGCGCCGCCAACATCAGGCTGACCCTGATGAGCCAGAACCGTTACACCCTGAGGCGTAAAGAAGAAACCACCGACAAACGCTCCAAAACAGGCTTGGAAATCGAAGTCCTGGACGCGTATACAGGCAAAGCCCGCTCCGCCAACAGCCTATCCGGCGGGGAATCCTTCATGGCCTCTCTCTCTCTGGCCCTCGGCTTGTCCGACATCGTCCAACAGAACGCCGGCGGCATCCATCTGGACACCATGTTTATAGACGAAGGGTTCGGCTCCCTCGACACAGACATCCTGGATCTTGCCATCCGAACCCTCTCGGAACTGGCAGGCACCAACCGTATCATCGGCGTCATCTCCCATGTCCCTGAACTGCGGGAACGCATAGATAAACAAATCCAAGTCGAAAAAACCACAGGCGGAAGCAAGATCACCTTGGTGGGGTGAATCAACCCGGAACCCCGAAACGGTTCTTATTGACAAGGCCACCCCATATCTATAGACTGGATTCGTACCAGATCATAAGAGCCTTATTCGCAAAGGAGATCCCAATGAAATTGACTGATATCCCAAGCATGGAAACCAACGCCAACCTGAGAACACTCAACACCTTCGGACTCCCCGCGCAAGCGAAACACCTGCTGCGAATACAATCCCTGGAAGAAGCCCGGCAAGCCCAAGCCTATCTCGCCCAACAACCGGAAGGCCTTTCCGAACTAAGTCTGATCTTGGGGGGCGGCAGCAACCTTGTGCTGAAAGGGGATCCCCTTCGCATCGTCCTGAAAGTCGAAATCCCCGGTCGTCGCAGACTGGAAACCAACGACACCTTAGCACACGCCCTTCACGACACCGCCGGCGCTTCCACAACCCAACCCCTTCTCATCGAAGGGGGCGCCGGCGAAACCTGGCACGACTTCGTCCGTTGGACCTTGGATGAAGGATGGCCCGGCCTCGAAAACCTGTCCCTCATCCCCGGAACAGTCGGCGCCGCCCCGGTCCAAAACATAGGCGCCTACGGCCTGGAAGCCGCCGACCGCATCGACTCCCTTGAAGCCCTCGACCTCACCACCGGCGAGCTCAAACGATTTGACAACGCCGCCTGCCAATTCGGGTACCGGGACAGCCTTTTCAAACGGCACCCGGGCCGCTGGCTCATTACCACTGTGCGATTTCGCCTGCCACAACCCTGGCAGCCCGTCACCCACTACACAGACCTTGCCCAAGAACTGGCCGGGAACGGTTTTGACGAATCTCGCCCACCCTCACCTCACCAGATCTCGGACGCCGTCATAGCCCTGCGGCAACGCAAACTGCCCGACCCCGCCGACCTGGGCAACGCAGGCAGTTTCTTCAAAAACCCTATCGTCGACGCCAAACAATGCGCAACCCTCTTGACCACCCACCCCACCATGCCCCATCATCAGCAACCCGATGGCAGAATCAAACTCTCCGCCGGCTGGCTGATCGAGCAAAGCGGCTGGAAAGGCCGCCGTTTAGGCCCCGTAGGCTGCCACACCCAACATGCCCTCATCCTGGTCAACTACGGCAACGCCACCGGCCAAGATGTCCGGCAGCTGACCACCGCCATCCAACAAGATATCTCCAGACAGTTCGGCGTGAGCCTGGACCCCGAACCCGTATTTATATAAGGCGGCCAACCTTCAGCCCACATCAACCACCCCGTACATCCGGCAAATGTCCCGGAACCCGCTCCCGATCTCATCCCGCGAAAAATGATTAGCCCGCAAATCCACCTCATCCCATTCCATAAGCTTCCCATAGAAAGCCACCGCCGTTGCGAAATTCTCTTCGCAGGGATCCTGTTCAAAAACCTGAAACAACCTATTCTCGGCCTCATTGATATTGCCCGATTCCATCAACATATCCAACTCATCACTCAAATCCTCATTGCGCTCAGCCGTCGCATGATCATAATAAATGACCTGCTCTTCCCCGGCCATCATCTTCTTAAAGAAAATCTGGCTGAGGAACCTTGCCAGCATCACGAATTGTCGCATCAGAAAATCCTTTTCCAAACTCATACAGACAACCCCTCTTCATTTCGTTCCCAGCCGGTTTCATCTCCAAACCGGCGACCCACCGGTATCACAACCACAAAGCAGATATTTTCCTGTTTATGACCCACTCACCGTATCATAAGGCCAATCATTGATCCCGCCGAAATCATACACATGGGTATACCCCATATTGAGAAGCTCATTAGCCGCATTCGCGCTTCTTCGCCCACCGCGGCAATAAACCAGAATACGCGCAGACTTGTCCGGCAATTCACTGACAGCACGAACACCGATTTCATAATCCGGGATCAACACCGCACCGTCAATACGTTTCTCCGCGTACTCCTCATCAGTTCGAACGTCCAACAGAATATAAGGCTCTCCGCTATCCATAATCTCCTTAGCTCGCTCCGGCGTAATCTTCTGATAGACGGCACCGGATCCCGACTCCCCTGACGAACCCGGCTTCGACAGGCTCGTATCATTATTGCACCCGGACAAAACACCACAACTAACACCCAAAACGAGCCCCAACAGACACACAACAAACTTCCTCACTTCGCCCTCCATTCCTCGCTGTCAGCCTTGCATAAGCTCTTTCGCCAGAGATCCGGCCACAGTCCCGCCCCCCAACATCCTCGCCAGCTCACCCACACGCGTCTCCTCGTCCAACTCCGTCACAGAGGTCACCGTGCGCTCCCCGCTCTGCTCCTTACTAATCCCGAAATGGCATGTAGCCACCGCCGCCACCTGCGCCGAATGGGTAATCACAAACACCTGCTTATTCCGGGCTATTCCCGCCAGCTTATCAGCCACCTTGGCGATGGTCGTCCCCCCTACCCCGCTGTCCACCTCGTCAAAAATAAACGTGTCAACGCTCTCCAACGCAGACAACAAACTCTTAAAAGCCAACATCAGCCGTGACATTTCCCCACCCGAAGCCACCTTAGCCAAAGGTTTCACCGGCTCCCCCACGTTGGCGGAAAAGAAGAACTCCACACTCTCCGCCCCCCGCAAAGTCGGCTCCCTGTGGGCTGTCAGAACCACCTCCACCCGGGCCCCCTTCATATCCAGATCCTCCAACTGCCTCCCCAACTGCTGGGCCAAAACATCCCCATAACGCTGACGTGATAAGGTCAACGCCGCCGCCAACCCGTTATAAATCTCCAACGTCCGCTCCATCTCGAAATGCACCGACTCACTCTCTCGTTTCCGCGCCTCAATACTCTCCAACTCAGCCAACACGCTCTGATAATAATCAAGAACCTGCTTCATCACATCCGCCTCCGCCGGCGCAGGCGCATACTTCTTCAACTTCCCCAATTCCGCCAATCGCTCCTCAATCTCATCCAACCGTCCCGGCTGAAAATCCAGCTCATCCCGATAAGACCGCAACCGGTTCGCCACATCCTCCAGAGCATAATACACATCAGCTGCCCCACCGGCTATCCCCTCCGCACTGGGATCCAAATGGGCCAACTCCGCCAAATCACGGGTAGCGCGCCCCATCAAATCATAAGCCGAAACAACCTGCTCCCCACCCTCATACAGATACCCATAAGTACTGTCAGCCAAACTCATAATCTTTTCGGCGTTCATCAGAACCCCGCGCTCCTCCTCCAGAACCCTATCCTCATCCGGCCCAGGATTAATCCGCTCAATCTCATCCGCCTGAAACCGCAGCAAATCCTCCCTCTGCAACAGTTCCCGCTCTGATTGCCGGAACTCCCGCTCTGCCGCCACCACATTCAAATACTCCCGCGCCGCTGACTCAACCCTCTGCCGTAAAGTCAAATGCTCATCGCCGGCAAACCTATCCAACAGCACCCCATGGTACTCCGAACGCAACAAAGACTGATGCTCCATCTGCCCATGAATATCAACCAACCCCACACAGAAAGTCCGGTAAAGAGACCACGGCACTGTCTTACCCTGAACCCGGCAAACATTTCGCCCCGACGCGTTAACCTCCCGCGCCAAAAACAACTGCCCCTCCTCCGGTTCGTATCCCTCCCGGCTCAAAAGCTCACAGAGCTCCTGAGGCAACTTACAAAAAACCCCCTCCACACTGGCCTTCTGAACCCCATGCCGAATATTCTCCGCCGCCGCCCGTCCCCCCAAAAGCAAATCCAGGGCATCCACAAGCATAGACTTCCCTGCCCCGGTCTCCCCGGTAAACACAATCAGCCCCTCCCGGAAAGACAAACGCACCCGATCCATCAGCCCGAAACTCTCTATACTCAGCTCAACCAACACCCAAATCGCCCCCTATCTCCAACAAAAACGAACAATCGGCACCTTTAGCCAACAGCCTATGGTCAATAATCAATCGCCATCTGCACCCTCTTCCTCACAACCTCAGCCCCGGCCCGCTGCCTCACAGCCACAAACACCGTATCATCCCCGGCAATAGTCCCCAGAATCTCTTGCCAGCCGACATTATCAAGAAGTACCGCCAGCGCTTGGGCGTTACCCGGTAACGTCTTAATAACCACAAGATTATCACTGCAGTCACAAGAAGTCACAATATCGCGGCACACCTTATCCAACCGCTCCTGAACCCCTACCGTCTGAGCCTCATTCGCCATAGCATAACGATAATCATCACCTGGGCCCGGCACCTTCACCAACCCCAATTCTTTGATATCACGTGAAATCGTTGCCTGGGTGGCTGTAAAACCATAGGCATTTAACTGCAGACAGAGTTCTTCTTGAGTACGTATAGTCTGCTCTGTAATCAATTCCTGGATCTTCTTTTGCCGCCGGGACTTCATGCCGATACACTCCTTTTTCGCCCCTCGCATCTACGACTTCAAACAAACTGCATACAAGTTGCGCGGGTTCCTGATTTACTATGCCTTCTCATTTGCTCTCTCTCACTGAGCCGTCTCACTTAACCGTCTCGCTTAATCGTCTCACTTAACCGTCTCACTTAACCGTCTCACTTAACCGCTTCGCTTAACCGTCTCACTTAACCGTCTCGCTTAACCGTTTCGCTTAATCGTTTCGCTTGAATAATCACCCAAAACGGAGCTTTCGCCTCATGATTTAATAACTTCCCCACCATAACCGTAAACGCACGGGACGAAACCTGCTGCAAAAATTCCGTTAAACACGCCCCTTCCTCCATTCCGCCGGGATGCCCTCGATAG
>WRJI01000058.1 GCA_009778595.1 Peptococcaceae bacterium
CGTTCAGGATCCTTTTCGTAATACAACCCAAAAGGCTGATGGAAATCCGGATGCGTATGACGATAGGAAAAGTTCAGAAAGGAAATCACCGTAATATTGGGAAGTTTATCGTATGTTGTCCCTGTAGCGGTATTAACGCTTAACAACCGATTCGAATTGAATACCATGCGATCCGCCATGTGCTGGAGAGAAGAGAGCTGCACCTCTACATTGAAGTGTGAATCACCTTTGGAAACTCCCAAATCCAACCGACAGCCGCGCAGTTTGCGGCCAGTGCCCAGAAGAACCTGTTCACAAGTCAGTTTGTCAACACCTGTAAGGGGTGGTCTGCCGGTGTTCTCCAAAACAGCATTAATAAGGCTCAAGGCACTTGGCGCGGCATCCATGTTTTGAAACCCGGCTGCAAACATAAAGTTGTCTAAAGGAGGCGGTATGGGAAGCTTCTCTTTCACACGTTGAGTCATCTTTCTTTCTCCTTATCCTCGGCATTTTCTCCGGTAATGCCCACGCCACCCGCTCGCAAATGCCGCAGGTGTATCCACGCCGGTATGATAATTAGAGTTTACCATATTCCGCGGAGGTTTTTCAATGGTTTTGAAGTGAAAGAACCGCTATTCTCGCTATGACCTCGCTATGAATCCAAACAATGTTTGAGGAATTTCCTACAAGCCGAGACGGAAGCACCACGGAAGTACCACGAAAGCAACAGAAACACAAATCGGTTGTGTCAATTTGACAAATCCAGACACCGAGGGTACAATGACACTGTTAACAGGAGTTTTATGTTTGATTAAGGGGGGGTTTGTATGGTTTCTGACAAAAACAATGATAACAACACTTTCGAGGAGATTGAAGTGGAAGCTGTCATCCTTGAGGATGATCATGGCAACGAGCATGAATTCATGGTTCTGGAGACGTTTAATATCGAAGACGATACTTATTATGTTCTGCTGCCTCCCGATGAAGCTGAAGAAGCTGTTATTATGAAGCTTATCGTTGATGAAGATGGCGAAGAGTGTTTTGTCGATATTGAAGACGATGATGAATGGGCACGGGCCGAAGCCACTTGGAACGAGATCCTGGATGATGAGTTCGCTGAGGATGACGAAGAGTCCGCAAGCGAAGAGTCCACGGACGAGGATTCGCCCTAAAGAGGTTTAGATCCATAAGAGGATTTGTGTCTGATATCTGAGGATTTGTCCGATATCTGAGATGGAGGAAGGGAGCATATGCGCAGGAAAAAGAGCCTTATGCCCAAAGTGGTGGGGGTTTTCTTTGTTCTTGTTTTGTTGGGGTTTATTGCATGTACTGCGGGGGTTCTGTTTTTTATGAGCCCGGCCGCTCAGGTGGGGCAGACGGAAAAAGTTGAGGTGGTGAGTGGGGCTACGGCCCGGGGGATTGCAGCGGACTTGGAAGAACAGGGGTTAATCCGTAATAAATTGATTTTTGATCTGTTATGTCGTTATTACCAGGTGGATTCGACTTTGAAAGTTGGTGTTTATCAGATATCTCCCGCGATGAGCATGCAGGAGATTATTGATGTGCTGAAAGCAGGCCCTAAGGTTGAACGGGTGTCGGTTTCTATCCCGGAAGGTTTCAGGGTTGATCAAATTATTGACAAACTTGTGGAGAGCGGGTTTGGCGATCAGCAGGGTTTTTATGACGCCGCGGAAGCTGTGTCGGTGGAGAAGTTTGCCTTTCTGAAGGAAGTGCCCGCGACAATTGTTGAGCCGGGTAATCGGTTGGAAGGGTTCTTGTTTCCGGATACGTATCTGTTTGATAAGAATATGGCGCCGCAGCAGGTTCTGGAAATGATGCTGGTGCGGTTCGAGACGGAGCTTACCGACGAAGTGAAGCAGAAGCTGGCGGCTAGGGATATGAGTGTTTTTGAGTGGGCTATCAAGGCTTCCGTGGTGGAACGGGAAGCTCTTGTGGATGTGGAGCGGCCTCTTGTAGCCAGCGTTTTTGAGAACAGGCTCAAAAAAGGTATGAAATTCGAATCCTGTGCGACGGTTGAGTATGTTCTCAAAGAGAACAAACCCTTTCTGACATATGAGGATATTAAGATTAATTCTCTTTATAATACGTATATCTACGAAGGGTTGCCCCCCGGTCCCATCGCCTGTCCGGGAAAGAAGTCCTTTGAGGCGGCGTTGGATCCGGCGGATACGAAGTATTTGTTCTTCTGCGCGAAGGGGGACGGAACCCAGGTTTTCGCCGAGACCAATGCGGAGCATGAACGAAATAGAGCCAGATATGTCAATTAGCGAACGACGATGAGCAGTGAAACGGGTAGCGAACCGTGATGACAAACGCATCGGGATGAGCGGCGCATCGGGATGAGTAGCGCATCGGGATGAACAGCGAGTTGGGATGAGCGGCGCATTGGGATGAGTAGCGCATCGGGATGAGTAGCGAGTTGGGATGAGCGGCGCATTGGGATGAGCGAGCCGTATAGAGCAGCGAGTTGTGATGGCTAACGCACTGTGATGGTTTGGGAAGTTACCGTGCTGCCGTAGATGTTCGTGAATTCAATTCGGAATTCGTGGGTGTTGTCGCTTCTCCGCGAGCTTGGTATTGTTGTTGTGAATCGATTCAAGTTTGTGGTTGTGTTAATGCGTTCATATTGGTTGTTGTTCGGGTTGCGTATGGTGATACGGGCGGATACATAGATGGAGTTGCTGCGCACGGAAGGCGTTGCGACGAAGGTTACGGTGTTGCCTCTAAGGCTGGCGATATAAGTCGGTATGGTGTCATCTGTTCTTGGGCCTCCTTTATTGTTTGTGGCTTCCCAGGGGGGTTGGTATTTCAGTTCTTTGTCCGGGGATCTGTCTATGACGCTCCAGAATGTGGAATCCATATTCAAGTAGACTCTGTCGCCTCTTCGCCCGGGGGTGCCGGGAGTCGCCGGTACCCAGATATCGCTTTCGTTGGGGGGCAAGCTGTCGATGGCGCAAAGGTCGGTTCTGATGAGTTCTTGGGGGGTGAGTTGGCTGGGCTGGAGGCCGGAAAAGGCATCATATTGGATTTTGATGACGTCGTCGGGTGTTGGACCGATGGTGGTTTGTCTTGATTTGCCTACGAGGGCTTTGACCATGATCATTTGCCATAATCGGGCGGGCCTGTCGCCGCCGTAGGTGCCTGAGGGGAGGGTGTGATCTTTGTCGGGGGTGTCAAATCCCATCCAGACGGCGCCGGTGTAGAGGGGTGTGAAACCGGTGAACCAGATGTCGGGACTTCCTCCGTAAGGGGCGTCAGTGGTACCGGTTTTGCCGCCGACATACCAATTGGAGATTATGGCGTTTCTCCCGGTTCCTTGTTCAACAACGTCTTGCATCATGTCGCACATGATGTAGGCGGTGGCTGTTTTCATGGCTCTGATGGCACTGGGTTGTGTTTCTAAGATGGTTCTGTTATCGCTGCTGAGGATTTTGGTTACACAATGGACTTCGTTGAGCATGCCTTTGTTGGGGAATGCCGAGTAAGCCCGAGCCATCTCAAGGGGGCTGACTTCAAAGGTGCCCAGGGCGTTGGAGAGGTAGCTGGGATCCGAGGGTTTAAGGGTGAGACCTAAGTTTTCGGCGAAAGCGAAGCAGTATTCCGGGCCTGCATCTTGATAGAGTTTTATCGCGTAGATGTTGATGGAATGGCGAATGGCTTCTCTCATGGTGAGTAGGCCGAGGTAGCCTCCACTGGCGTTATTGGGTTTGTAGTTGTCGGGGAATGTTGTGGGGCAATCGTCAAAGACGGTACCGGTGAAGTAGCCGCCTTTGTCCAGGGCCGGGGCGTAAACGATTACGGGTTTGGCACAGGAGCCGGGTTGGCGGCTGGCTTCTGAGGCCCGATTGAAACAACGTTGGTGGTCTTCGGGGTATTCACGGCCGCCGACCATGGCGACGACGTTGCCGGTGGCGTTTTCCAGTAAGACAGCGGCCCCTTGAACTTGAGCGCCGTCTTTGGCGTCGGCCGGAAAGTTGGCGGGGTCTCTCATGACGCGTTCGGCTTCTACCTGGATTTTGGGGTCAACGGTGGTGTAGATCTGCAAGCCGCCTTGGTAGACTTGCTTGTCGGATAGGTTGTATTTGTTTGGATCAAGTAGGCAGCTGACGACATAATCGACAAAATAGGGATAGTGTTTTTCGTAGGAGCTGGATCCCATTTTGATAATTTTCTCACCACTTTGCACTTGTTCGATGAAGGTGAAGGGTTCTTCTTTATAGGTTTCATAGTCTTCTTCTGTTATGATGCCCTGTTGCAGCATGATGTAGAGGACGGTGGCACGGCGATCGATGGCAGACTCTGGATTCGTATATGGATCATAGGTGTGGGGGGCCTGTGGCATGCCGCAGATTAAGGCAATTTCCGGCGGGGTGAGTTCGTCCAGTTCTTTACCGAAGTAGACTTGGGCGGCGGAACGCACGCCATAGGCACCGTGGCCGAGGTAGATCTGGCTTAGGTAGGCGAAGAGAATATCGTCTTTGCTGTAGTTGCGTTCGATGCGCATGGCTAAGACGAGTTCCTGGATTTTGCGTTTGACAGCTCTATTGCCGCCGGCGGTTCTGTCTTCGACATCAATGAAGGTGTTTTTGGCCAGCTGAGTTGTTATTGTGCTGCCGCCTTCAGGTTTGTCCGGGTTGATCATGGTGTTGATGACCCCTTTGGCGATACGGAGGGGGTCAAACCCCATATGTTTATAGAAACGATGATCTTCAACAGCAATGATAGATTCTTTGAGGGTTTCCGGAAGATCCTCATAGGCGAAGGGTAAGCGGTTTTCTACGGAACTGAGCTGGGCGATTTGGTTGCCTTCGCTGTCATAGACTATGGAGGCGTAGCTCATGTTGTCAATGAGTTCGGGTTTCCAGGGTGGCATGTCTCTGGTGGAAGCCCAAACGAAAGTGCCAAAGCCGATGCAGCCTACCAGAAAGACGATTGCGGTGATAAGCAGGATTTTTTTGATGAGCAGGGCCTTTTTTGTGGAGGGGGTTCGTGTTTTGCCGGATCTTTTTGAGGGAGGGTTCGTGTTACGTATTTTATGAGTGGGATGGCTTAATGTGGCGCCGCTGAAATCGAATTGATTTGTTGGTTGATTTTCTATATTCGCAGTGTGGATTTGCTGATCTCTGGTTTGGGGGTCTATGGGATATTTGGGTCTGTCCATCATTCTACACCTCCTCGGGGGATCTTGTTTCTGATCGCTGGGAACTTACCGTTTATTGGAAAAGCCCTCCCCCTAAGATCATTATATCACAACGGCTGGGAGATGTGTCATTTATGAGCGGGTTACCGTGAGTGCCTGAGGGGACGTGTATTGATAGCCGTTCCCATCTCTAAACACAAACTGGAATGTGAATGAGCTCATGCCTCTATACAGAGGCGGGATATCATAGGAAAACTCACTCAGACGCGATGATTCGGTGAGATAGACATATTGTTGGGTTAGTGGATTTCTAACATAGACATTGACACTTCGATAGGGTGTGTTGTTTGGGATGGTTGCGCTGAAATTCACAGTGTTGCCATTTTGGCTCAGGGAGCCGGTGTACTGTGGAAAGGCGCTGTTATAGTTATTGTTATTGTTGTTATTGTTGTTGTTATTACTGTTATTACTGTTGTTATTATTGTCGTTGGGTTTTCCGTCTACCGTGTTTTTGTCTGGGGGTTTATATTTGAGTTCTTTGTCTGGGGATCTGGACATGACAGACCAGAATTCGGGTGGTTTGTTCAGATATACACCGGTTTCTGTTTGGGTGGTGGGACCCAACCACCAATTCCGATTCGGTGTCTGGATTTCGTAGCTGAGGACTATCCAGATGTCGCTGACACCGGCGGGGGCGCCTTCAGGGGTGCCGATGTCGCTTCTGATGAGTTCGCTTGGGGTGAGGTTGCTGGGCCGTAGTCCTGAGAAAGCATCGTATTGGATGCTTATGACATCATTGGGTCTGGGAAATATTGTGGTTTGGCTTGGTTTACCTTCCAAGGCTTTGACCATGATTTTTCGCCACAAGCGGGCCGGGCGGTCGCCGCCGTAGGTTCCGGATTGAAGATAGTGGTTGTTGTCATTGATGTCGAATCCCATCCAAACCGCGCAAGTGTACAAGGGGGTGAATCCTGTGAACCAAATGTCGGGGCTTCCCGGGTATTGATCGGAATCGGTTGTACCGGTTTTGCCGGCGACGTACCAGTTGGAGATTTGGGCGTTGGTGGCAGTTCCATTTTCGACAACGTCGCGAAGAAGGTTGCACATGATGTAGGCTGTGGAGTTTTTCATGGCTCTTTTGGTATGGGTTTCCGGTTCCAGGATGGTGTTGTTGTTGATGTCGGTGATTTTCGTCACGCAATGGACGTCGGTGAGCAAACCTTGGTTGGGGAAGGTTGAGTAGGCGCGTGCCATCTCCAGTGGGGAAGTGCCGAAGGATCCCAATGCGTTTGAGAGGTAGTCGGCGTGGGCGTCTTCGAGTTGGAGTTCGAGATTGTTTTTGGCGAAGTTGAAGCAGTGTTCCGGTCCGGCGGCTTGGTAGAGTTTGACGGCGTAGATGTTGATGGATCTGCGAATGGCTTCGCGCATGGTGATCAAGCCGCTGTAGCCGCCGCTGGCGTTTTTGGGGGTGTAGCTTCCTCCGAATGTTGAGGGACAGTCGTCAAGGACTGTACCGGTGAAGAAGCCGCCTCTGTCCAAGGCCGGGGCGTAGACCATAAGGGGTTTGGCGCAGGATCCGGGCTGGCGGCTGGCTTCTGATGCTCTGTTGAAGCAAAGTTTTTCGTCACTCGGGTATTCGCGGCCGCCGGTTAAGGCGATTATATTGCCGGTGGCGTTTTCCAGGATGACGGCGGCTCCTTGAACCTGAACTCCATCTTTGGCGTCGGGGGGGAAGTTGGCTGGGTCTTTCATGACTTTTTCTGTTTCTTCTTGGACGGCCGGGTCAACGGTGGTGTAGATTTTCAGTCCACCTTTGTAGATTTGATCGGAGCTTAGGTTGTATTTGTTTTCGTCAAGCAGGCAACTGACAAGGTAGTCGACGAAGTAGGGGTATATGGTTTTGGAGTCGACACCCATCTTAACAGTTTCCGTTCCGGCTTTGACATTGTTGACGAATGTGAAGGGTTCTTCTTTACACTGTTCGTATTCTGCAGCTGTGATGATTTTTTCCTGGAGCATGATTTGCAAGATGATGGCTCGGCGGGTTTTGGCGGATTCGGGGCGTTGGTAAGGGTCATAGGTGTCGGGAGCTTGGGGGAGACCGCAGATTAACGCGATTTCTGGGGGCGTGAGTTCGTGCAGGTCTTTGCCGAAGTAGACTAAGGCGGCAGAACGGACGCCAAATGTTCCATGGCCAAGGTAGACCTGGTTTAAATAGGCGTGAAGGATTTCGTCTTTGTCGTAGTTTTTTTCTATTTGTCTGGCTAGTTTGATTTCCTGGATTTTGCGTTGGATGCCTTTCATACCGCCGGAGGAGCGTTGGTCTATATCAATGAAGGTGTTTTTGGCCAGCTGAATCGTCAGGGTGCTGCCGCCTTCTGGTTTATCAGGGTTGAGTAAGGTGTTGAAGGCTCCTTTTATGATGCGGCGTGTGTCGTAACCCTTGTGTTTATAGAATCGTTGGTCTTCGACAGCGATGATGGTTTTGATCAGGGTTTCCGGGAGTTCTTCGTAGGTGAAGTGCAACCGGTTTTCTACGGAACTGAGTTGGGCGATCTGGTTGCCGGTGTTGTCGAATACGACAGAGGCGTAGCTGAAGTTGTCCAAAGCGTCGGGGTTCCAGTCGGGCATGTCTTTGACGGAGGCCCAAACGAAGATGCTGATGCCAAGAGTGCTCAGCAGAAACAGTATCGCCATCGCCAACAGGATTCGCACGGTGAGGCGGAGTTTGCGGGAGGGTTTCTGTTTATCTGTGGTTTGCGATTTGGTGTCGTCGGAAGGATTTGTTGGCATCTTAGAGGGGAGCAGACTCTTGAGCTTGTTGATCAGGGATGTTGGCTTGGTGTTGTCGGAGGGAGCTGCCGGGATCTTAGAGGGGAGAAGACTCTTGAGTTTGACCATCAGAGATGTAGGTTTGGTATCGTCGGAGGCATTAGCCGGGGCTTTTGATGGGACGAAGCGATTTTTAAGCTTGGTGATCAGAGATGTATGTTCGACGTTGGAGGGATCTGTCGGTGCTTTTGATGGGACGAGGCGATTCTTGAGCTTGGTGATCAGGGATGTTGGTTTCGTGATCGAGTCGGGAGGGGCTTGGGACGCGAGGGCGTCGGTGTCAGGGGAACCGGGGGTGTCAGGGGAACCGGGGGTGTCGAGGGAACCAGTAGACTTAAAGGGGGTGAAAGGGCCGGGCGGGGTGAGGGAATCGGGGAAAATAGGGAAAACGGGGAAAACGGGGGAGCCGAGAGAGTCAGAGGTGTCAGGGGTGTCAGAGGTGTCGGAGGAGTCGGAGGTGTGGAGGGAGTCGGAGGTGTGGAGGGAGTCGGGGGTGTGGAGGGAGTCGGAGGCGTGGAAGGAGTCGGGGGATCCAGAGGAACTAGGGGAAACAGGTTCCAGTCGGATTGAACGAAGAAAGCTTACAAAGCGGGTGTAGAGGTTGGGGAGAATGGGATAGGCACGACGTTTGTGAATTGTTGCAGGTTGTGATTTGTTGTTCGGGGGGATATCGATCCGGGTGGAATCGCTGTTCGGGGTATCTGTCCCGGTGGATTCTTTGTTTGGGGTGGTGTGCGATGTGGCAGAATCGTAATGTGTCATAAACACCTCTAAGATAGATGCGTGTTGAGGGTTGTTCTCACCTGCATCTTTGGCGGGAGGATTGTTTTCGTCACCGGGCACACCGGCTTTGGAGAGTTTGTTAGCCGGGTCTGGCTTGCCGTTGACGGGTTCGTTCATTGTTATGACCATTCCTTTCAGATAGTGAATCGGATGAAACATGGGGCAACCAGTGAGAGTATTCGTCTTTGAGAGTCCACTTGGTGTAAAGTTAGAGGTTCGTGTTTGCCGACGAGAAGACATGTCAGCTAGAAGGGCCACCAGTTGCGGATGTTATTCCTGTTATTATTGTTATTGTTGTTGTCGTTGTTGTTGTCGTTGTTGCTGTCGTTGTTGCTGGCGTTATCGTTGTTGTTTCGGCCTGATGTTTCGTCGGGGGGCTTATACTTAAGCTCCTTCTCAGGTGATCTTTCAATTGCGGTCCAGAATTCCTCAGGTTTGTTTAAGTAGACTCTTCGTTCAAACCAGTTGCTCCAATCTTGCCATCCCCCGCTCCAATCAAAGGAAAACCCCGTGCCTTCCACCCATATATTGCTGTCTTGGGTTGGCATGCTCTCAGGCGTAGCGATGTCGGTATAAATGAGTTCTTTTGGGGTGAGGTCGCTGGGTCTCAGACCGGAGAAGGCGTCAAACTGGACGTCAATGACATTGTTTGGTCTGGTGAAAAATGTGTATTGCGGCTGTTTACCTTCTAGAGCTCTGATCATAATTTTCTGCCACAATTGAGTGGGTCTGTCTCCACCGTAAGTTCCCGCCGGGAATACATGGTCTTTGTCCGGGTTGTCGAAACCCATCCAGACCGCGGCGGTGTAAAGTGGGGTGAACCCTGCGAACCATATATCCGGGCTGCCTGTGTAGGCGTCGGCGTCGGTGGTTCCGGTTTTTCCGGCAACAACCCAGTAGGGAATAATGGCTTTGACACCGGTTCCGTTCTCTACGACATCTTTCATGAGGTCGCACATGATATAGGCGGTGGATTCTCTCATGGTTCTGGTGCTGTTCGATTGGGGTTCAAAAACGAGTTCGCCGCTGTTGTCGGTGATCCGTGTTACGCAATTAACATCATTGAGCATACCTTTGTTGGGGAAGGCTGTGTAGGCTCGCGCCAATTCCAAAGGGGAGACACTGAATGTGCCCAGAGCGTTGGATAGGTAGGATGGACGGGCATCTTCGAGTTCGAGACCCAAGTTCCTTGCGAAGTTGAAACAGTAGTCAGGGTCAGCGTCTCTATAGAGTTTGACAGCGTAAGTGTTGATGGATCTACGAATGGCCTCGCGCAAAGTGAGCAGGCCGTTGTATCCGCCGCCGGCGTTGGTGGGGGCATATTCACCATTGAAGGTGGTGGGACAGTCGTCATAGACCGTACCTGTAAAGAAGCTTCCTTTGTCGAGGGCAGGGGCATAAACTATAAGAGGTTTGGCGCAGGAGCCGGGTTGGCGTTTGGTATCTGAAGCTCGGTTGAAGCAATATTGTTGGTCTTCCGGGTATTCGCGGCCGCCTACCATAGCGACGATATTGCCGGTGGCGTTTTCCAGCATGACCATGGCACTTTGGACCTGGGCTCCGTCTTTAGCATTGGCCGGATAGTTGGAGGCGTCTTTCATGATCCGTTCGGCGTTTTCTTGAATCTTGGGGTCTACGGTTGTATAAATATGAAGGCCGCCTTTGTAAACTTGATCGTCAGACAGGTTGTATTGATCCGGATCCAGCAAACAAGCAACGACATATTCGACGAAGTAGGGATAGCGTTTTTCGGAAGCGCTTGACCCCATTTTTATAACATTTTCACCGCTCTGGACCTCTGCGACAAAGGTGAAGGGCTCTTCTTTATACTGGGCATAGTTTTCTTCGGCAATTATGCCTTGTTCCAACATGACGTACAGGACGACCGTACGGCGTTTTGTCGCGGCTTCAGGACGTTGATAGGGATCGTAGGTGTCGGGGGCTTGGGGCATGCCGCAGATTAAAGCGATTTCAGAGGGGGTGAGTTCGTTGAGTTCTTTGCCGAAGTATACCTGGGCAGCTGAGCGTATGCCGTAGGCACCGTGACCCAAATAGACCTGACTCAGGTAGGCGTGGAGGATTTCGTCTTTTTCATAAGCACGTTCAATGCGCATGGCTAGGACAAGCTCTTGGATTTTGCGCTGGATGCCTTTGATGCCGCCGGAGGTTCGGTCTTTGGCGTCTATGAAGGTGTTTTTGGCCAATTGGGTCGTCAGCGTGCTGCCGCCTTCCGGTTTGCCGGGATTGACTATGGTGTTGAAGGCTCCTTTAAGGATGCGGAGGGGATCATACCCTTTGTGTTTATAAAAACGTTGATCTTCAACAGCGATGATCGTTTTGATGAGTGTATCAGGGATTTCTTCGTATGTGAAAGGTAACCGGTTTTCTACTGAGCTGAGCTGAGCTATCTGGTTGCCTGCGCTGTCATAAACGATGGAGGCGTAGCTGAGACTGTCCAAGGCCCCGGGGTTCCAGGTGGGCATGTCTTTGACGGAGGCCCATACAAAGGCGCCAAAACCGATGCAGCTCACAAGAAAGACGATGAGGGTGATGAGTAGGGTGTTTTTGATGATGCGTTGTTTTTTGCTGAGGGGTTTTCTGTGTTTTTTGACGGTGCCTCTTTGCGCCGGTCGGAGGGGGTCTGCCGGTCGGAGGGGGTCTGCCGGTCGAAGGGGGTTGCTTGGCTTGTGGTTCGTGGGCGTGGGGGTTGCGGGAAGGGGGCTCGTGGGCGAATTGAAAGCCCGGCTGAAATAATCGGGTGGGATTGCCGGAGCTGGGACGACCTGGGGGCCGGTTGCCTTCCTGGTATCCCGTGCTGATCTATCAGGCGAGGAGTCTTTGTCGCTGGGATTTATTGAGTTTGTGTGAAAATTAGGATTTATCATCGAATAGAGCCTCCTCGCGTTGCATCTCCGTATGTAGTTTTTTATGCTCACTGTCCACGCGTTGACCGGCGAAGTTATACAACTGGTGCATCTTCGCCGGTAATTTTTGCGTGGGAGTTCGTTTTCAACTGCCTTTGTCAACTTCAATATCCGTTGTCGTTACAGTTTCACCATGTCTGTCCAGCAATTGGATCTGAAACTTATAGGAGCTTTGGTCTTCTATATAGTCAGGGATGTCATATTGAAAATCACCAATGCTGCTGACCATTTTTGCCGGCAGCCATTCTTTATTGTCGTCATCAAAAAGGTAAATAAACGCGCTTTTGTATATCGAGTTCTTTGGCACGGTCGTTGTGAAGGTAACGGTTTTGCCGTTATTGCCCGAATTGGCTTTATAGACCAAAGGCGTATTGTCAATAGGGTCTTCAGCTGTTCCGTCTTCAGAGGAGTATTCGCCCGGTGGTTTGTACGGTAGCTCTTTTTCCCGCCAATTATCTATCGGGCGATCAGGCATATTCAGGAAAATCTGGGGTGTCCCGGCTACGACTCCGGGTCGGATCAAACGGTTCTGGCTGTCTACAAACAGTTCTATCCATATATCGCTTTCACGGTTTGGCATGCCTTGGGGTGTGGCCAGGTCGGTTCCGACCAAGTCGGAGGGGGTGAGAAGGCTTGGAATCATGCCGGAGAAGAGGTCGAATTGAACATCCATGACGTCAGCCGGTCTGCTGAATATGGATTGCCTTTGTTTGCCTTCGTGGGCTTTGACCATGACTTTCTGCCAGAGTCGGGCGGGTCTGTCGCCGCCGTAAGTTCCTGATGGGAGCGTGTGATCTTTGTCGGAGTTGTCAAATCCCATCCAAACCGCGCCTGTGTAAAGGGGCGTGAACCCGGTGAACCAAATGTCGGGGCTTCCCCCGAATGCGGCGTCGGTTGTGCCGGTTTTGCCGCCGACGTACCAGTTGGAGAGGATGGCGTTGCGGCCGGTGCCGTTTTCGACCACGTCTTTCATGAGGTCGCACATGATATAGGCGGTGGATTCTTTCATAGCTTTATTGCTGTTGAGTTCTGTTTCCAAAACGAGCCTGTCGTTGCTGTCAAGGATCTTTGTGACACAGTTGACGTCGTTGAGATTCCCTCTGTTGGGAAACGCGGAATAGGCCCGTGCCATCTCCACAGGGGAGACGCCAAAGGAACCCAAGGCGTTAGCAAGGAATTCGGGTTGAGAATCTTCGATTTCCAGGCCCAATCCTTTCGCAAAGTTGTAACAATACTCCGGGCCGGCTTGTTGGTAGAGCTTGACGGCGTAGATGTTGATGGAGTTGCGGATGGCTACGCGCAGAGTAATCAGGCCGCTGTATCCTCCGCTGGCGTTTTTGGGTTTGTAGTTGTTGGGGAATGTTGTGGGACAGTCGTCCAGGACGGTTCCGGCGAAGTAGCCGCCTTTTTCCAGGGCCGGGGCGTAAACGATGACGGGTTTGGCGCAGGAGCCGGGTTGACGTTTGGCTTGGGAAGCCCGGTTGAAACAGAGTTGTTGGTCTTCCGGGTATTCACGGCCGCCGGCCATGGCAATAACATAACCGGTGGCGTTTTCAAGGACAACAATGGCTCCTTGAACCTGGGAACCATCTTTGGCGTTGGCCGGGAAGTTGGCGGGATCTTTCATGACTTTCTCCGCCTCTTGCTGGGCAGCCGGGTCGACAGTGGTATAGATTTTCAAGCCGCCGCAATAGATTTGATTGGTTGTCAGGTTGTATTTGTCCGAAAGGCAGTTCACCACATAGTCGACAAAATAGGGGTAGAGTTTTTCGGATGTGCTGGAGCCCATTTTTATGGATTTCTCGCCGCTGTTGACTTCGTCAACAAAGGTGAAGGGTTCTTCGAGGTAGTCTCTGTATTCTTGTTCTGTAATGATGTCGTGGGAGCGCATGACGCTCAGGACGAGGTCGCGGCGGGCTTTCGCCAGATCAGGCCTGATATAGGGGTCATAGGAGCCCGGAGCTTGAGGCAATCCGCAGATTAAGGCGATCTCCGGAGGCGTGAGTTCGTCAAGCTCTTTGCCAAAGTAGGTTTGGGCGGCAGACCGTACGCCGAAGGCGCCGTGGCCGAGGTACGTTTGGGTCATATAGGCGAAGAGGATGTCGTCTTTTCCGTAATTGTGTTCGATCTGCATGGCCAGGAAGAGTTCCTGAACTTTGCGTTGCACGCCTTTGACACCGCCGGATGTTCTTTGTTCAACTGTAATAAAGGTGTTTTTGGCAAGCTGGGTGGTTATGGTGCTGCCGCCTTCCGGTTTGTCAGGGTTGATGATTGTGTTGATGGCCCCTTTCGCGATCCGGAGGGGGTCGAATCCAAAGTGTTTGTAGAAGCGTTGGTCTTCGACGGCCAGGAGAGTATCGATGAGTTGTTGCGGGACCTCGTCGTAGGTGAAATGTAGCCGGTTTTCGTCACTACTAAGTTGGGCGATTTGATTGCCGTCTTTGTCGTAGACGAATGATGCGAAGTTGAAGGCGTCAAAAGCATTGGGCGTCCATTCGGGCATGTCCTTGACAGAAGCCCAGACAAAAGCTCCAACGGCAAAACAGCTTACTAAAAAAACAATTAATGTGATGAGCAGAACTCTTTTGACGATGACGACTTTTGTGTTTATGGGTTTACCGTTTTTGCCGATTTTCGTGTTTTTGCCGGCTTTTGTGTTTTTGCCGCCAGATCCTTGGGAGCGTCCGGAACCGTTAGATCGTCTGCCGCTCACATTGCCGGTGCCATCGATTGTGGCATCGCTGAAATCAAAGGTATTCGCAGACGTTCTATTTGGTGGGAGGGTTCTGTCAAGGTGTGTTGGATTATTCGTTTTCTCACTTAACGGGTTGCTATAGGCAGACAAAGGGTCGTCGTTTGAGGCGAAGGATCTGCCTTGATAAGCGAAGTCCCTGTTTTCCGCAAACAAGTCGCTGTCCCGGTCTCTTGAAAGGGATTCTATGGGTATTCGGGGCTCTTTCATCTTGTATACCTCCTCGCACAGGATGTGCTTTTGTGCACTTTTCGGGCGAAGCCATAGTGTCATCTTATCACAATGTCGGCAAGAACGATAGTTCCCGGAATAATTTTCCTTGTGGTCGCATGTTGCGGCTTATTCGCTATCCGCATCAGGTTCCGGATCTTTCTTTTTCTTTCCGGTCGAGTCATAGCCTTCAGGCCATACGCTGCTTTTCTTAGGAACGTTGATGCCTTTCATTTGCCAATTGGGCTGAGTTCTGACTTCTTTGTCCTCAAGGGCGACGGTCATGATCTTGTTCCATATCGTGGCCGGCCTGTTTCCGCCATATTCTAATTTGAGATAGTGGTCCCAGTTGGTTTTGTCGAAGCCGATCCAGATCGAGGCGGTGTAGAGCGGATTATAACCGACGAACCAGGCGTCCGGGTTTCCGGAGACGTGACCAAAGATGTCATAGTCCAGGTTGGTGGTGCCGGTTTTGCCGCAGATGTACCAGTTGCCGATGATGGCGTTGCGACCGGTACCGTTGGTGATAACGCCCCGCAGCAGCTCATCCATGGCGTAGGCGGTCATTTCGTTCATGACGCGGCGGCTCTGGGGCAAGGGTTCCATGATGACTTTGCCGTCAAAGCCAACGACTTTGGTTACGCATCTCACGTCCGCCAGCATGCCGTCGTTGGGGTAGGCGGAATAAGCTCTGGCCATCTCAAGGGGGGTGGCTTCAAAGGCGCCGAGGGAGTTGGAGATGAACCCGGCTTGGCTGCCGATCATTTCCAGCCCCAAGTTTTTGGCGAAGTTGTAGCAATGTTCGGGGCCGGCCGCAAGGTAGAGTTTGACGGCGTAGATGTTGATGGAGGAAGCTACGGCTGTGCGCATGGTGATCGCGCCGGAGTATCCGCCCATAGCGTTCTTAGGTGACCAGCCTTGATAGCTGAAGGGTTCGTCAACAAGAACTGTGTTGGCGTCAAAACGGCCGGTTTCCAGGGCAGGGCCATAGACGATAAGGGGTTTGGCTGTTGATCCGACTTGGCGTTTGCCTTCCCATGCCCGGTTAAAACAGAGTTGCTTGGTGTATTGGCGCCCTCCGACCATGGCGACCACGTTGCCTGTTTCGTTTTCCAGCATGACAAAAGCACCTTGGACGGGGGCACCGTCACTGGCGGCGTCAGGAGGAAAGTTGGCGGGGTCTGCCATAACTTTTTCCGCGGTGGCTTGGACTTTGGAATCAAGGGTGGTGTAAATGTGAAGACCGCCGCTGTAGATCTGATCGTAGGTGAGATCGTACATGTTTTTGTCCATCAGGCAGTTGACGACATAGTCAACAAAGTAGGGATGTTGTTTCATTTGTCCCGGACCCAGATTAAGCTCATCAAGACTTTCTCTGATATCGTCAATAAAATAGAAGGGTTCTTCTCTGTAGGTCAGATATTCCTCGTAGGTTATGAGGCCGTTTTCGCTCATGACACCAAGGACGAGTTCGCGACGGGCTTTAGCCTTTTCGGGGTAGAAGTAGGGATCATATTCTCCCGGTGCCTGGGGGAGACCGCAGAGCAAGGCGATTTCCGGAGGGGTCAGGTCGTTGAGGTCTTCTTTGCCGAAATACACCAAGGCTGCGGAGCGTATACCGTACGCGCCGTGCCCGAAAAAGATCTGCGTCAGGTAGGTTGTGAGGATTTCTTCTTTCGTGTAGTTGCGTTCGATCTGAAGGGACAGGACTATTTCCTGGAGTTTTCGGCGGACGCCATCTTTACCGGAGCGGATACTCCGGTCTTCGAATTCAATGAATGTGTCTTTAGCTAATTGGACGGTCAGGGTGCTGCCCCCTTCCGGCCTGGTGGGATTGCGCGCGGTGTTGATTGCGCCTTTGACGATGCGGACAGGATCAAATCCTAAGTGATCGTAAAAGCGTTTGTCTTCAACGCCGAGAAGAGTGTTTTTCAAGAGATCCGGGAGTTCTTCGTATTTTACAGGCAGCCGGTTTTCTCCTGGCGCGCTGAGTTGGGCTATCTTGTTGTTCTGATTGTCGTAGATAAAGGAAGCGTATTTGTGGTTTTCCAGTTTGGAGGGGTCCCACTCGGGGGTTTCCTGGACGGTCGCCCACACGAAGGCTCCGGCGCCCAAGCAGGCAACAAAAAACATGATGAATGAGAGCAAAAACATTCTTTGCAGGATGTAGTGTTTTTTCTTGGTTGTAGGTTTGTTGCCGTCGGGGGGATCGCCTGATCCCTTAACGCGGCCGGATGAACCGCTTGTCACATCGGATTTGAAGCGTTTTCTGAATTTGCCGGGCCCGGTAGAAGAAAGGGTCGTCGGGAGAGGCTTATCGGAGGGAGACGTTTCCATTTTGTGGGCGGTTTCTGTCATCCGGCTACTTAACAAGCGGTTTTGAAATTCTCGGACGAATTCGTCGACAGTTTCATCTGAGCCGGATTCGTCGATGTTAAGAATTCTTTCGACGATAACCGCATCGGCGGATGATATATCAGCAGATGTATCAGTGACAGTGGGGTTTTTGCGGGACTCTTTGGCAGGGAAGTCGATGCGAATGGTTTTGTTGTGGTTTGCCGGGTCCGGGGCAGGTGCCGGATCCGGGGCAGGTTCCGGTGTCGCGGCAGGCTCCGGGTCCGGTGTTAGGGCAGGTGTCGGGTCCGGTGTCGGGGCAGGTTCCGGATCCGGTGTCGGGGAAAGTTCAGGGGTGCCGGGGGCGTTAAGAAGATCTTCTAAAAAGGCATTCTCTTCTTCGGATGCCTTGTGGTTTTGGGCTTCATAGTTCTTTTCGACAAGGATTATCTCGTCCAGTATGTCTTCCAGCCCAGAACCGGTGTTTTCGTTATTGGGATTCAAGGATGAATCCGAAGTGTTATCTAATGCTTTCATGTCTGACAAACTGCCTCCTCGTTAACGCGGTATGTTGCGCTTTGTCTCCCTGTTGTGTTCTCTCATGATCTCTATTATTATGAATGCCTTTTTCGAGACATTTTATTATAACATATTTTTTATGGTTTTGATAGATTACTGGGATAGAATTTGTGTTGCCAAGCTCCATCATAACCGGTATAATTAAGGCAATGAGCTGACGCTCGTTTATTTAATGCTTAATAAAATAATGCTCTGGGAAAGATGCAAAAATATCATAAATATTAAAATATTTTCTACATCGGAAAGGAAGGACTCCATGAAGGATATTGTTCAGGATCAACTCAAAAGTCTATCGGAGGGAACAACAGCGGTTATCCCGGAAAATGAGTTTGAGATCAAAATCGCGAGGTCTCTGCGGGAGCAGAAACCTCTGGTGGTCAAACTCGGCTTGGATCCTACGTCACCGGATATTCATATCGGCCATACTGTCGTTTTGCATAAAATGAGGCAGTTTCAAGAGTTCGGGCATCAGGCGGTGATTCTTATCGGAGATTACACGGCGCGGATTGGAGATCCTACCGGGCGATCGGAAACACGCAAACCTTTGAGTGAGACGCAGATTCTGGATAATGCGAGGACTTATCAGGAGCAAATTTTTAAGATCCTGAATCCGAATCAGACTCGGGTTGTGTTCAATAGCTCTTGGCTTGCTGATTTATCTTTTGCTGATATTTTAACTTTGGCCGCTCAGACCACGGTGGCGCGGATGTTGGAACGGGATGATTTTGCGAAACGGTATGCCGAGGGGACGGCCATCGGTCTTCATGAGTTTTTTTATCCGTTGATGCAGGGGTATGATTCGGTGGCGTTAGAGGCTGATGTGGAGTTGGGCGGCACCGATCAGACTTTTAATTTACTTATGGGACGCTCCTTGCAACGGTTTTATGGGCAGGAGCCTCAGGTGGCATTGACCATGCCCATTCTGGAGGGGTTGGACGGCGTCCAGAAAATGAGCAAGAGTTTGGGCAATTATATTGGCGTTACAGAGGAGGCTCGGGAGATTTTTGGCAAGAGCATGTCAATTCCCGATGAGTTGATGATTCGGTATTTTGAGTTGGTTACGCCTCTTAATAAGGAAGAGACCGCTGATTTTGAAAGAGGATTGGCGGCGGGAACATATCATCCGCGGGATCTGAAGATGCGGCTTGGGATGGAGCTTGTCACGCTTTTTTATGATCGGGAGGCGGCGGCGTGGGCACGGCAGGAGTTTGAGAAGGTTTTTAGCAAAAAAGGGGTTCCGGATGATATGCCGGAATTTTGTTTGGGCGATCTTGAGTTAACAGCGCGGCCGGAGGTCATCAGCCTGTTGGTGGCGGTTGGGTTCGCGCCAAGCCGGGGTGAGGCGCGCCGGTTGGTTGAGCAAGGGGGCGTGCGGATTAATGATGTGAAGGTTCAGGCGGAGACGACTCATGTGGAGGTACAAAGCGGGGATGTGCTGAAAGTGGGCAAGAGGAAATTTTGTCAGTTGACAGTTGAGAGGTAACCATAACAGAATGTCTGGCTCGGCCGGATAGGCTTCGAACGCGTTAAGCTTCAATTTGTTTTTGTTAGCGGATAGTCACTTTTGTTATTGATACAGAATATGTTGAAATGTCAGATTGTTTGTGTCGATACTTATCCGGATCTTGATAAAAAAACTTTCTCCAAAAAGTTGACAGCCAAAATACAGCGTGATATTATAGTAAAGCGTCTGTCGAAGAGGTGGGTTCAAAATTCGACAGAAGGCATGTAGAATCGAGGGTTTCCATTACTTATTCGAAGAACGAAACCCAAACCTGGTCATTGAAAACTAAACAGCAAGAGACGACGAAGGACAAAAAGCATCCAAAATCGCGCCAGCGCGGAATAGGATGTTAACCCGAGAATCGTAAAAACGATTTTCAGTTAAAACGGAAGAGCGTTCCAAGAACGATCAACCGAAAAAACAAAACAAAAAGAGCCGAACAAAGCTCGAAATAGTATTATGGAGAGTTTGATCCTGGCTCAGGACGAACGCTGGCGGCGTGCCTAACACATGCAAGTCGAACGGACTTACATTTCGAAAGCCTTCGGGCAGACGGAGGTAAGTTAGTGGCGAACGGGTGAGTAACGCGTGGGTAACCTGTCTTTATGACCGGAATAACAGCCGGAAACGGCTGCTAATGCCGGATAACCTTACCTATCGGCATCGACAGGTAAGAAAAGGTGGCCTCTCCAAGGAAGCTACCGCATAATGGTGGACCCGCGTCTGATTAGCTTGTTGGTAGGGTAACGGCCTACCAAGGCGACGATCAGTAGCCGGCCTGAGAGGGTGAACGGCCACACTGGGACTGAGACACGGCCCAGACTCCTACGGGAGGCAGCAGTGGGGAATTTTCCGCAATGGGCGAAAGCCTGACGG
>WRJI01000059.1 GCA_009778595.1 Peptococcaceae bacterium
CCAGACGCAGACGATCAGCGGCAACCAGATAGAAACCGTTACCGGCGACCAGACGGAGACCGTAAGCGGCAGCCGCACAGATACCGTCGAAGGCGCTGAAGACCTCACCGTGCTCCAGGATCGAGCGAAGGAGTACGCTTTATTGAGTGCGGGTTTGACGGAGCTAGGCTGGATAATGTGGTACTGATGGGTTTGGCGTTGCAGCGCGTATCATTTGACAATGCTGTGTTTCGTAAAGCAATATTTTTGCAGTGGGCATTGGAACAAGTTAGTTTTTCAGAAGCGTCGTTCGATAGCGGGGCTTTTGTCGAGACGCAGGCCGATGAAGTGAATTTCCGCGACACGGTATTGATCTCGGTAGCGTTTGCTAAAGAAACCAGCCTGAACCGCGCCGATTTTTCGCGGGCGAAATTGACTGTAGTGGCAACATTCTGCCGCCCGTTTCTGCCCCCTTCCCCTTAACCCTTATTTGAGAAAAATCGATGAAATGAAAATCAGTTTGCCGATGAAGATCGGTATTGCAGGGGCGGCGCTTGTTGCGTTTCCATTGCTGGCTTATGGGGAAAATTTCCTATCGCGCGGGATACCCTTCAGCAGTTGGAGAAGAAATAAGGCTTCTGGTCGGGTGCGGACCCAAACGCTGTTAGCGTCCCCCAATATGGAGGTATCCCCACCATCAAGGCAAGACCCGGTAGGGGTGCTCTATGCCTGATTCTATAAGTTCTTTGGGGCTAATGAGGAATGGCTGTTTTCTATTGTTGATGTGGTGGCAATACTCACTGACAATGATTATCAAACGGCTCGTAATTATTGGAAAGTGCTGAAAAACCGTATTGTCAAAGAAGGAAACCAAACGGTTACATTTTGTAACCAGTTGAAGATGACCGCTGAAGATGGAAGAAAACGGCCTGAGCATGGACACTTTCGCGTTAGACAGCATATACATATGATAAGTACAAACCAAACCAAAACCATGCAATCCGGCTTCGCCCGGAAGAGGCATATGGTAAGAGGCCTAAGGATAATGAAAGAGGGGGACGAAGGTGTCCGGTCAGTGATTTTTGTTTGGCGACGTACCGGCAAAAAATATAATTGGAGATGAATGGATGTATGGACTTAGTATGCCGCTGGAGAGCATTAACCTTCTGATCAGCAAATCAGAAAGACCTTATGATGCCACGGCGGTTGCGAATGGATGTGTGAGTTCGCCGTTCCGCTCTGCGGAGAGGCCCACACACAACGGAATCGATATTGCTTATTTTTTGAAATCCGGCGGGTCTCGGTCCCTTGCCGGAGAAATTCGAGGGAGGTCAATTGTTGCGCCAAAAGCAGGAAAAATCATTGACCGGGGATATGATAGCATGCGGGGATATTATGTCGTCATTGACCACCAGGATACGGAGGGTATTGTGACACGGTATTTTCATATGAACGAACCGGCTGTTGTTTCCCTGGGAAGTGTCGTGGCGCAAGGACAGAAGATTGGAACAGTTGGGACAACCGGGAATTCCACCGGTTATCATTTGCACTTTGAGGTTCAGCCAAAAGGAAAGGATTATCTTGATCCAAGAAAGTGTCTTGGTGATGGGAGTAATGCTCAGAGATGCCCTTATATTGAACCGGTTGTTCTTGTGAGTTATAACAAAACAGGGGACGGTGTCAAATGGGTGCAGTGGAATATCAATGACAAAGGGGCCAATCCTCAGCTGGTTGTGGATGGAGAATTTGGGCCGCTGACGCTGGCATCGGTGAGAAAATTCCAGAGCCAAAGAGGGCTTGACCCGGATGGGTTTGTGGGACCGTTGACACGGGCCGCATTGGCTTGCCCTTTTAATGAGCCTGCTGTTTATTTGATGAAGGGTAGTGAAGGTGATGGGGTGAAATGGCTGCAATGGTACCTGAATCGGAAAGATTTCGGGTTGGTCGTTGACGGGGATTTTGGGAATTTGACTCGTGCTGCGGTGGTAGCTTTCCAGTCAAGAGCCCGAATCGAGGTTGATGGTATTGTTGGGCCGATTACGCGAGATTATTTGAAAAACTTTTGATAGGTTCATGAACAAGTGACACGACCGTGAGTTCTTTTATAGGGCTCGCGGTCTTGTATTGCCTAGTACTCCGACAAGTGATTTTGGCTTGACGGAGTACGAGCCCGAGTTAATTGATTATTGGAGTCGTCCAGAAAAAGACCGATGCTCGGCAGGAAAACAGCCTGATTCTGCAGAAGACTCCGTAACCGAATAAATTGCGGAGCACCGAGCATCGAAGACCGAATGGGAGGGCTGATACTATGCTATTTGTACCGATGAATGAGCTTCTTACGAAAGCCCAGGCCGGGAAATACGCCGTTGGGGCTTTCAACTGCAACAATATGGAGATTGTTCAGGCTATTGTGGCGGCTGCCGAGGCGGAGCGGGCGCCTGTTATCATCCAGGCCAGTCAGGGGGCTATCAAGTACGCCGGGATTGACTTCATTGCGGGATTGACACGGATTGCCGCAGAAAAAGCAACTGTTCCTATCGCCTTGCATCTTGATCATGGGACGAGTTTCGAACAGTGTATGCTGTGTTTGAGATCCGGGTTTAGTTCTGTCATGATTGACGGGTCTAAGCTGGCTTTGGAGGACAACATTGCTTTGACCCAAAAGGTTATCGGGGCGGTGCGGCCGGTGGGCCTCAGCGTCGAAGGTGAGCTTGGCAAAATCGGTGGCACAGAGGACGACATCACGGTAGCGGACCGTGACGCTATGTTCACCGATCCGGAAGAAGCCGGACGTTTTTGGCGCGAGACCGGGGTAGACGCTATGGCTATTGCCATCGGGACGGCTCATGGGCGCTACAAAGGTACACCTAAACTGGATTTTGATCGACTTCGAGCTGTTAAGAAACTTGTGGAGGCCCCGATCGTGTTGCATGGGTCATCCGGAGTTCCTGATGATGCGATACGTGAAGCGATTTCGCTGGGTGTGGCTAAAGTTAATATTGATACCAATATTCGTGAAGCGTTCACCAACATTATGCGTCAAAAACTCATGGATAACCCGGAAGATGTGGATGTGCGCAAAGTCTTTGGACCTGCTCGTGAAGGCATGATAGACGTCGTGCGTGAAAAAATCCGTCTGTTTGGATCGAACGGGAAAGCTTAAAAAAGGCCAAGCCAAGAGGCGCTTGGGCAGTAAAGGAGCGTTTTGGGTATGCAGTTTTTTCTGGATTCAGCCGATTTTGCTGAGATTCAGGAGGCATGGGGTTTAGGTGTTATCTCGGGGATTACGACCAACCCAAGCCTTGTGGCTAAGACAGGTGAGGATTTTCATAGTTTGATTCGGCGTATCTGCGTTCTGGTTGACGAAGGGGTTGCTGTGAACGCCGAAGTGATGGCGGCGGACGCAGATGGGATGGTACGGGAAGCCGCGGAGCTAACCGCTATTCATCCGAATGTTGTTGTTAAGATTCCCATGACTGCCCCAGGGCTCCAAGCTGTGAAGCGACTTTCACCCATGGGTATTCGAACGAATGTAACCCTGGTGTTTACACCTGCCCAAGCTTTGTTGGCCGCTGCGGTTGGGGCAACTTATGTGAGTGCGTTCCTGGGACGGTTTGATGATGTGGGCGAGGATGGGGTTGCGGCCCTCACCGATATCCGGGATATTTTTGTCCAGTACGGTTCGAAGTGCAAAATCATTGCTGCCAGTGTGAGACACCCGGTTCATGTTTTGCAGGCGGCCCTGGTTGGGGTGGATATCGCAACGGTTCCGTTCAAGGTGCTTAGGCAGCTTTATGAACATCCGTTAACACAGCAGGGGATAGAGAAGTTTAATGCGGATTGGGAGAAAAGTCAGCTAACTGTCGGAGCATATAATGAGGTGTGAAAGAGCTTGTTTTCGCAGAAAGTTAGTAACTTATAGACGCGAAGCGTCAATAAAAAACAAGAAAATCCACATTCTGAATACTGAATACTGAATACTGAATACTGGATACTTGCGGGCAGAGCCCGCGTTAGAGACTATTGGCTTGCCAGGGACAGCTCGCCGATGGTTTTCGCCGGATCCGTCGTTGCCGCGTCCAACAGCGCCAGGTAATGGCGGAGCATGGCCTCGGCACTTTCCTGGCGAAACAACATGGTGCTGTAAATGAGTTTGATGTGGTATCCTTCCGGTCTTTCCGTAATATCGAAGGTTAAGTCAAACTTGGCGGACTCGGGGTTCATGACGGTTCTTATATAGCGTTGTCCTTCCGGGTTGGCTGCGAAAGGTTCGGTGTTTTGCATGACCAGCATGACGTCGAACAGGGGGTTCCGGGTCGGGTCTTGGGGTATGTCCAGGGCTGCGGTGAGTTCTTCAAAGGGGTATTCTTGGTTTTCGAAGGCCAGCAGGCTGGTGTTGCGTATTTCTTCCAGGAAGTCAGTGAACTGTTTGTCCCGGGCGGGCCGGCCGCGCAGCGCCACGGTGTTGACAAACATACCGGCGACCCGTTCCAGGTCTTGGTGTACCCGCCCGGCGGCGGGGGTTCCCACCGTGATGTCTTCCTGGCGGGTGTATTTGGCAAGCATGACGGTGAGGACGGCGAGCAAAACCATGTATGGGGTGGCGCCGTGGTCGGCTGCAAGGGTTTCGATCTTGTCGCGCAAGGTTGCGTCGGTGACGACGATTTTTTCGCCGCCTTTGTAGCTGCGTCGGCGGCGGGGGAAATCTGTGATGAGGTTGAGGGCGGGCGCGGGTTCGGCAAATACGGATAGCCAATGGGCTTTTTGCCCGGAAAGATCCCGGGTCAGGGCCCATTGGGAATAGTCCTTGTATTGCAGAGGCGGTGCGGTCAAAGGCTTGTCGCCGGAGGAAACAGCGGTGTTGTAAAGGGTCTCAAATTCCGCCAGCAGCAGATACATGGTTGTGCCGTCTGCGATAATGTGATGGAGATCAAACAACAGAACACTGCGGGACCTGTCCGGAGCGACCGCGGCGCGGGCGCGCATCAGGGGTGCTTTCGCCAGGTCAAAGGGGCGGACGAAGCCGGCCAGAAGGGATTCGGGGGTGTCGGAAGGATCCCAAGGCATGATGTCCAGAACAAGGAGGGCTTGATCCGGGGGGGTTATGCGTTGGATGAAAGCGTTGTCGGGGGTTGTCTGTATATGAAAGCTGGTTCGGAGAATTTCCTGGCGTTGGGAAAGGGCTGTCAGGGCGGCCTGCATTCTGGTTGTGTCGGGGGCGCCCTCGAATTCCAGCGCGACAGGAATGTTGTAAGCTGTTCCGGTGTCGTCAATCTGGCAGGCCAGGTACAGGCGCCGCTGGGCGGGAGACATGGGGTAAACGTCTTGGGGCGCGGCTTTTGGTATCGGGGTGTATTCAGCGGCATGGGTTAGGGTGTTTTGGTGTTGGAGGGCCTCTTTCAGGACCCCGGCGAGGCCTTCCACAGTGGGCGTTTCAAACCATTGCCATAGGGGGAGGCGTATGCCGGAGAGTTCTTCCACCAGGTTGGTCGCCCGTGCGGCGCGCAGGGAATGGCCGCCCAGGGCGAAGAAGTTGGCTTTCGTTCCTATGCCTGTGAGGCCGAGGGTTTCTTCAAAGGCGCGGATGATGAGGTCTTCTTCCCGACTTAGGGGGGCGGCGAATTCGTCGGCAGCGATGTCAAGGGCGGCTAAGGCGCGTTTATCTATTTTGCCGTTGGGGGTCATGGGCAGTTTTTCCAAGGGCACAATGACGGAGGGAACTTTGTGTTCGAGGAGCCGGTTATAGAGGTCCAGGCGGAGGGCTTCCGGATCCAAAGAGGCGGGGGCGTTGTCCGCGCCGCGGGCGGGGGTGACGAAAGCGACGATCTGAGGGTCGCCGTTAGGGGCGGGCCGGGACAGAGCCGCCGTGCCGGCGACCCCCGGCATCTGGGTCAGTGCCCGTTCCACTTCTTCAAGCTCCACACGCATGCCTCGTATCTGGATCTGGTTGTCGGTGCGGCCCAGGTATTCGATGTTTCCGTCTGTGCTCCATTGGGCGATGTCGCCGGTGCGCAGCATGACGCCGACCCCGAAAGGGTTGGGGACAAAGCGTTCCGAGGTGCGTTCCGGATCGCCGAGATAGCCGTCGGAGACCGAAAGCCCCGTGACGCAGAGTTCGCCGGGCATATAGAGACCGCAGGGTTCACCGTGGGTATCCAGAATGTACGCCTGGGTGTTGGGAACGGGTTTGCCGATGGGGATGCGCCGTGGGCGCGGTCCTTCGCAGCCTTTCCAGACTGTGGGGACACAGCCTTCTGTAAGACCGTAAGCGTTGGCGTGCTGAGTTGTTTGGATAATCTTTTCAGATATTTCCCGCTTGCATTCAGAGGCGCCTGTTTCGACAATACGCAGTGTCGGCGGCAGAGGCAGGTAGCCGATGTATTCGGGTGGTGCCAAGAGAATGGTGGCCTCGGCAGCAAGCATTTCCCGGTAGAAGGCACCCGGATCCATAACGGACGGTTCCGGCACAAGACACAGCTTGGCGCCGCCGATCAATGTTGTTGTGATTTCAAGGATCGCTGTGGAGAAGGTGAAGGGGGCGAACTGCATGATCCGGTCTTGCTCATTGATATGGAATTCCCGGAGGTTGAATTCACAGTAGTTGACAACGGTATCGTGGCGCACAACGACACCTTTGGGTCGCCCGGTGGTGCCGGAAGTGTAGATCAGGGCGGCCGGGGATTGGGGGGAGAATCCGGTTGCCCGGGGCAGGTTGGCGTCAGAGGTGTGGGAGGGAGCGGCGGGTTGAGAAGAGTCGGTTGACTGAGAGGTATCGGGTGGCAAAGAGGTGTCGTTCAGATCCAGCACAGAGACGCCGGTGCCGTCGGCGACAGGTGCAACAACCGTGGGAGCGGTGGTGAGAAGCAGTTTCACGTCTGCGTGGCGAAGGATCAGCCCCAGGAATTCCGGTGGGTAGCGCAGAGAGAGGGGCACGAAAGCGGCACCGGTTTTCAGAACGGCAAACATGGCAACGATCAGTTCCGGACAACGTTCGGCGGCGATTGCGACGAAGGTTCCCGGTCCGGCACCCAAACCACAAAGCGTATGGGCAAGACGGTTTGCCTTGCGGTTGAACATATCGTAACTGAGTTCCTGGTTTCTGAAGCCCAGCGCGGGGGCGTCGGGCAAACGGGCGGCGACACCTTCGAGCAGTTCGTGAATACTCATTTTGTCGGAGTAGGGAGAATATGTGTTATTGGCGAGCCGGATGAGCTCACCTTCATATTCTGATATAACGCTGAGATAACGTACCGGTTTTTCCGGGTTGGCAAGGATATCCGCTAAGAGGGTTTCAAGTTGTTTGTGATGGATGTGTATTTCGTCGTCGGTGAAGGTGTCTGTGTCATATAAATAGCGTACAGTGCGCGGTTGGTCGGGTTCGGGCCCGGGAGCGGTTATGGCGGCAATGTGGCCGGCGGCTAGGGTTTCTTCCAGGAGAGCGACGCTGTCGGGGCCTCCGAAGAGGGCGGCATAGCTGTTGCCGATTGTGTGATGTGAATCTGTTAGCTTGTCGCGAGCGTCTAAGGTCTGTCTCACAGCGTCAAGGGCTGAAGCGTTATCGTCGATCTGAATCGGGACAGAGCGTAAATCACCGGCAAAGGCATATCCGACGACAAAGGCAGAATATCCTGTTTTCCGGTGGAGTAGCAGGCAATAAACACCGAACAAGAGGTTTTCTTCTGTGACAGCCCATTGTTTGCAACACTCTGACAGAGAGGATGAGGGTGTGCAAAGCTTATGCGTTGTTGTATGAGCCCTACCAAAGAACATTTTATTTCCTCCATTTGCAAAAATTATGAAAATCTATCAAAAAAGCATGACATAATCAATTTCATTAGGTGATTCTACCAGATACGCGGTTTTCCTGCTTGTTCTCATTATTCGGTTGACTTTCCTTTAAGGATTTGACACAATGAAAGTATGAGAGTGGCTGTTGACGCAGTGGGTATTGCCATGCGCCGATATGGCCTTTCATGTGAAAAATATCGGTTATCGCAGAATGCTAGAATGCTAGGCAGTGGGAGTTGTAAGTACGTTATGGCACAATATAGCTTAGAGAATGCGGCGGATCTCGGGTACCTCACTGATGCTCTGGATCGTTGCAGAGCATTCGAGAGAGGTATAGAAGACTTCGTTGCAAAACGATCGTACGACCTTCACGTTCTCCGGTCAATCATCCCGGATCCTGGCCTTGCCGGGGTGCATGAAGAGGTCATGACCATAACAAAAGAAGAGATAAAAAAACCCAAGCTCAACATCCTTGTAGAGTATTGCAAATATTTGGAAGTCGTTATCTATGGTGTGTATAACAATATTTTGCCTGATCTTGATAAACTCAACGAGCAGCATGAGATAGCCGAGGCGGTTATTGACTATTATGTTCGACTGGCGAACGACACCCAAAGGCTCATGCGGTCAAAGACCGGGCATGTTGCGCAGACGTGGCAGGGTCCTCAGGCCTGGCAGGAGCCGCAGTATGAGCAGAATGTGCAGGTCGGACAGGATCCGTGGTTCGGGCAGAATGCGCAGGCCGGACAGGATCCGCAGTTTGGGCATGAACCCAAACCTTGGCATTGGCTGTTCCAGGGGCAGTTCGGGCAGGGGTTGCAGACGGAACAGGAACCGGAGGGGTTTCCGGGCTCTTCGGGGTTTCCGGGGTTTCCGGGGTCTTCGAGGGTTCCGCAAATTCTGCCGGAAGTGAATTCTAGACAAGAGACACAAGGCTGGCCGGAACTTCGGAGGCGGAGACCGATTCGTCTTCGCCGGGAGGCAGAACAGCAGCCTTGGGTTGATCCGGAACCGTTGTTGGAACCGGAACCGGTGTTGGAACCGGAACCGATATTGTTCCGGGTCATGGAGCCGGAGCCGGAACCGGAACCGGTATCGTACCGGGTCATTGTGCCGGAACCGGAACCGGTTTTCTACCGGTTTGATGAACCGGAACCGGATATGGAACCGGATATGGAACGGGATATGGAATGGGATATGGATCAGGATATGGATCAGGATATGGAACCGGATATGGAGGCGGAACTGTATCCGGTAAGCTGGTCAGCCCCGAGGAGATCGCGACCGGGGCGGCAAGTGAAGCGGAAAGCGAAGCCGGATTCGGATCTGTGGTCTTCAGAGAAAGCGGTTATCCTATCAACGGATAGGCTCAGTAAGAGTTATGTGTCCGGAGAGTTTGAACAACTGGTTTTAAAGGATATTGAACTCAGCATCTATGAAAGAGATTTTACTGTTATCATGGGGTCTTCGGGGGCCGGTAAGTCGACTTTGCTCTATATCTTGTCCGGGATGGACAGGCCGACCAGCGGTACGGTGCGGTTTTTTAACAAAAATATAGCCAGATTCAGCAACAACAGGCTGGCTGTGTTCCGAAGGAAGAACTGCGGGTTTATTTTTCAACAGATGTTTTTGTTGGAAAACATGAGCATTATGGACAACATTCTGGCAACCGGGTTGCTCATTAATCGCAACAGGGAGGAGATTGTCGCCGACGCGAAGAAGCTTCTGAAAAGAGTGGGGTTGACCGCAACGATTTGGCGCAAGTTTCCGTCGCAGCTTTCCGGCGGGGAGAACCAGCGGGCGGCTATTGTCAGAGCCTTGATTAATAAGCCCAGGGTGGTTTTTGCCGATGAACCAACAGGATCCTTGAACTCGGCGGCGGGGCAAGCGGTTCTGGATGTGTTGACTGATATTAGCAGGAAGGGACAGGGTATTATTATGGTTACCCACGATCTGAAGTCGGCTTTGAGGGGCAATCGGGTTCTGTACTTGCACGACGGCATTGTTTGCGGCGAGTGTTCCTTGGGCGATTATGAGGGTGAGGATCCGAGACGTCTGAATAAGTTGCAGGATTTTCTTTCGTCTATGGGGTGGTAGGTATGGGCAAATTAAGTATGCATGCTTTTGCCAACATCCGTAGAGCGAGGTCTGTTTCTTTTTCTTTGGTGTTTTTCTTTGTTATCGCGGCGTTTTTGCTCAACGCGGGGTTGTTGGTTGTTGTCAATTATGGGGGGTTTTTTGCTGCTCTGAAAGAGGAACTTTTGCCGGCGGATGCTTATTTTTTGTTGCCGGATGTCATGTATACGGAGGGGGCTGAGGCGGCCATTAAGAACAACCGTCATGTTCGCCAGACCCAGCACCACGAGCTTATCAGGCTTGATGCCGAAATCGTCTTTCAGGATAAAGCCCAAACGTTCAATGTTTTGTTGGCCAATATGGATGAGCCTAGGGGTATGAGCCAATGGAAATATGTCGGGAAACATTTGGCCCAGAGAGATATGGGTGTTTATGTGCCGGATATTTTCCGGACAGCCGGGTATCAGTTGGATGATAAGATTGAACTGCGATATGTTGATAAGGATTCCGGCGCAAACAACAGGCTTGTTTTCACAGTGAAAGGGTATACGGAAGATATTTTTTTCAGTTCCAGGGCCACCGGTTCGATGTCTTTTTATCTGCCGGAGGGGACATGGAAAAGGGTGGGGGAGATTCTGGAGGATCCTGCCTTTAGGGCCCATGTGGTGTTCGCCAATGTGGATGATGTCAAGAATGTTCAGGGCATTGAAAGAGGTGTCCGGGAGGCTTTGGAGGCGGAATCCATTGTGTTCGCGGCGGAGGGCGCTTTCGCCATGCCTCTTTCCGCGGATTTGATTTTGATTGAGAACGCCCGCTGTGTGATGACCATTATGATTGCCTCAATGATTGTGGTTTTTGCTTTGATCGTGGTATTTGTGTGTATGCTGGTTGTGCGGTTCCGGATTATGAACAGTGTTGAAGAGGATATTGTGAAAATCGGGTCTCTCAAGTCTGTCGGATATACCAATGGGCAAATCGTTTCATCGGTTCTGCTCCAGTTTCTGCTGATTTCCGGGTTGGGGAGTTTGTTTGGTGTTGTGCTTTCTTATCCGGCGTTGCCTTTTGTGTCGACGGTCTTGGAACAGCAATCCGGGCTGAAATGGGAGCAGGGGGTTGACGGTCAGGTAAGTCTCATGGCGTTGCTGGCGATTGGGATAATTGTGGTGGCGGTATCTTGGTTGGCGGCGCGGCGGATCAATAAGCTGGCCCCGAGCAGCGCGTTACGCAAGGAAGTGACGACACGCACGTTCAAAAAGAATCGATTGCCGTTGGAAGGCGCCAAGGGGCGGTTGTCGTCGTTGATGGCGTTTAAGTCGATTCTGCAAAATATGAGGCAGCATATTATGATTGCCTTCATTGTGGTTTCTGTGACTTTTGCCGGGGCGTATGGTGTGATTATGTATTACAATACGACTGTTGATACGAAGGCGTTTGCGGAGGTTCCCGGTATGGAGCTCTGCAACGTTATTGTCCAGCTTAATCCGGAGTTGGATCAATCCACAGCGGTCAGAGAAATCGAAAGGTTGGCGGTCGTCCGGAAGACGTTGTATCTGGAAATGGGGCGGGTGACGGTTGAGGGTCAGGAGGCCGGGGCTTTCGTGATGGAGGATTATGCGAAGAAGGAGTCTCTGCAGGTCTATAAGGGCCGGTATCCGAAGTCCGGCAAGGAGATTGTGCTGGCGGGGATTTTGGCTGAGAAGCTGGGGAAGGTTATCGGCGATAAGGTTTCTGTGGGATATGGGCAGAACAAGGAGACCTTCACGGTTGTCGGGTTGTCGAACGGTTCCGCTATGGGAGGCGAGAATGTGTCTGTGTTGGCTCAGGATTATCGACAGCTGAACCCACATTTTCGGTTTCAGTCGTTGTATGTTTATCTGGATAAGGGTACCGACGCCGAAGAGGTTATCAGCGATGTCAAGATCCTGTTGGATAAGGAGATGTTGTTAGGTGTGACGAATTTTGATAAGGAGCTTGCCGATAATATGGCTTCTTATCAGAGTGTCGTTGCCGCCATGGGTATTATTATGTTGGCGACAACGGCTTTCGTGGTGTGGATGGTATTGTATTTTATTATCAATGCGTCAATTACCCGGAAGAAAAAGGAGTTGGGGATCCAGAAGGCGGTTGGGTACACAACGTTCCAGTTGATGAACCAGCTTTCTATTGGGGTGATGATTCCGATTGCTATCGGTGCGGTGACGGGAAGTTTCTTGGGGGCGGTATTTACGAACCCGTTGATGTCCATGGTGATGAAGGGTATGGGTATGATGAAAGCCGGTTTCATTGTGGATCCTTTGTGGGTTATGTTGTTTGGCGTGACAACGGTTATTCTGTCTTATTTCCTGTCTCTGCTGATTTCGTCCCGGATACGGAGGATTTCGCCTTATCAAATGGTTATGGAGTGAAGCTCAAAACACAGCGAAGGGAAGCGGTTGCTATGTTCAACGAGATCTGTATTTACGAGGCAAAGATCGAGAAACAGGAAGAGATCGAGGCCTTGATGAAAGAAGTCGCCGAATTCTATATGACCCAACCGGGGGTTATCGACGTTAAGTATATCAAGCGCACGCATCGGCAGAAAGACTTCAACGCTGTGAAAGCGGGGGAGCCTCCTATCCGGCTGACGCGACAAGTTGGCAAGATTACCTATATGTTGTATCTGGTGCTGGAGGACGCGGAAGCCCACGGACGGTTGGCGGTGGTTGGGTTTGAGAAGTTTTACAAACGTTGGAACCGCTGTCTGATCACTATGCCCAAGATTTATTTGGGAGAGAATATTGTCTAAGGCGGGCTGCGCCCGCAAGTATTCAGTATTCAGGATTAAAGAGTTGACGCCGACCAAAAAGTTGCGCGAAGCCAAGATTTTAGTCGCTTAGTACCTTACAGACGCGAAGCGTCAATAAAAAACAAGAAAATCCACATTCTGAATCCTGAATCCTGAATCCTGAATACTTGCGGGCGGAGCCCGCGTTTGGTATTATACAGGAATAGACCAACAGACAAGGAGTATGACCATGAATATTATCCGTTCCACGGCAGTCGAGTTGTCACTGATCCCCGCGATTACCTACAAACAGAAGCTGGCCTCAGGCGGTGCCGGGATCAGAATCTTCCGTCTCGATCAGGAAGCTGTTGCAGTGTTCACTGTTGACAGAAGAACCGGTGAGGGTGTGCCTTATGGGCCCTACGATGCCGACCTGTTTCCGGACGAAGCCGTTCAGGAGGCGTTGGAACTGACTGTGGGGTTGCCTTTCTCGGCACGGGGCAAATTGAATACCTCCGTTTTGGTCGCGGCTCAAGCCGGGTCACAACCGGGAACGCCTTCAACAAGCGAAGAAGCGGCTCTGGAGTCCGAGGATGTTATGGAAAACGAAACGGAAAAAATCGATATGGTTGGCAGCGACGAATATCAAGCGTTCCTTGACCGATATACCGATGAAAAAGGCAAGATCAACTACACCCTGATGAATAAGGATTTCATTCAGTTTGCCAGCAGGAACAAAACTGTTGAGAAGATGGTTGCCGAGAAAGCCGATGTCGATGAAATGCTGCGATTCGTCATCAATAATCGGGCCGCGTATTTAGCCGGAAAGAAAGATTCTCTGACCGATGCCCAAACCGACGCTTTGATCGAGACCTTGGATGAAATCGATCCTCGCAGCGCCTTCAAAGACCTTAAGCTATACATGAGACGGTTGCTGGCGAAAGCCAAATAACAGCGTCTCGGGAGGAGTCATTACAGTGGCGGGCATACGGGTTATGGTTGCCGGAGTCTGTGGCCGGATGGGAAGCGAAACAGCCCGGGCGGTTTTGCGGCAGAAGGATATGGTTTTGGCGGGAGGGGCGGATATTTGTCGTTTTGGGGACGATCTGGGCCTGGTTCTTGGCTTGGAACCTCTCGGGGTTTCTGTTGTTCCTGCTGATGAGGCGAGTCTGCGTCAAATCGCCCCCGAGGTCATGGTTGATTTCACCAATCCCCAATCCGTGCTCAGCAACGCGAAGATGGCTTTGCGTGGGGGCGTTGTACCGGTGATTGGGTCCACGGGCCTTGATGATGAGGATCTGCGCGAACTTAGAGAATTGTCGGAAGAAGTGGGCGTGGGGGTTTTTATCGCGCCGAATTTTGCTTTAGGAGCTTTGTTAATGATGAGATTCGCTGAGGAAGCCGCGAAGTATTTTCCTAATGTGGAGATCATCGAGTATCACCATGATCAGAAGTTGGACGCGCCTTCCGGCACGGCGCTGCGCACAGCCGAAAAAATAGTCAAGGTTCGCGGAACCATGCTCCAGGGCCATCCCAATGAATATGAGAAGCTCCCCGGTGCCAGAGGTGGGGATTATAACGGGGTTAAGGTGCACGCGGTGCGCTTGCCCGGTATGCTGGCGCATCAGGAGGTGTTGTTCGGCGGTTCGGGGCAGACGTTGTCAATCCGCCACGATACCTACATGCGGGAGACCTATATGCCGGGGGTTTTAATGGCTATTCGGCGTTCCCGCGATTTGAAAGATTTTGTCGTGGGATTGGAAAACTTCATGGATTGAGGACGGTTCTCTTCGGATGTAAACGAGTTCTTGAGGCGTAACATGGGTGTTGCGCCTTTTCTGATTCTAATGCGGTCTTCGACCGCAAGTATTCAGTATTCAGGATTCAGGATTCAGAATGTGGATTTTCTTGTTTCTTGTTGACGCTTCGCGTCTGTAAGGTACTAATGTTTGATCCTTTGTTCGCACCCTTGGGCCTCATTATTCATATACTGCCGATGAGTGGATTTTGAATGATGAGGAGGAGAGTCGGGATGGAGGAACGCAAAAACGAGGGCCAAAGAACACCAGGTGTCCTCGATCACATGGTTCTGGCAGTCATCGGAGGTGACGACCGGGAGAGTTACCTGATTCCTGAGCTGCAGAAGCAGGGGGCTTACATAATCGGCTTGGGGCTGGAAGAATCACCTGTCGCTGACACCATTGAGTGTGCCGCCTCTTTTGCTGAAGTTGCGGCAAAAGCAGACGCGATGCTGTTTCCGATGTTTGGGACTGACGAACGGGGACTGGTTAAGGCTAAATACACACGGCACCCCATCATTTTAAACGAAGAGGCCTTGGAGTTGATTCCGCGGCATGTGCCGGTTTTTATCGGTTGGGCTCGGCCGGTGTTGAGAGAGATGGTGAAAACAAGGGGACTCCGCCTTATCGAAGTGGCGAACCGTGATGACGTAGCGATCATGAATTCTGTGCCCTCGGCGGAAGGGGCTATCCAGATGGCGATGGAGAGCGTCCCGATTACGATCCATGGTAGCGAGAGTTTCGTGTTGGGGTTCGGCAGATTTGGCCTGACTTTGGCGCGTACGTTGATGGGTATGGGGGCCAGAGTCAGTGTGGTAGCCCGCAGCCCGGAGAATCAAGCTAGGGCGGAGGAAATGGGGGCGCGGGTTGTTGAGCTGGCGGAGTTGAGAAAAGAAATCAATCGGGCACAGATTGTTTTCAATACCATACCTGCTATGGTGTTATCTCCGTCGATGCTGGATCACATGGCGACGGACGCCGTGATAATCGATGCGGCATCGATTCCCGGAGGGACAGATTTTGAGTACGCCCGCAAGAGGGGGATTAAAGCGTTGTTGGCGCCAGGGTTGCCCGGCATTGTGGCACCGAAAACAGCAGGCCGCATATTAGCTCGGGTGTATCCTTCGATTCTTGCCGAACACCTGCCGACTGAGAGAAGGCCGATTGACACACGGGCAGTAAAGGAGGGCGAAGCATGTTGAAGTTCGAGGGGATGAAGATCGGTTTTGCGTTAACGGGTTCCTTTTGCACGTTGGATGAGGTTTTCGGGGTGATGAGAAAACTGGCGGAGGACGGAGCGGACATCGTTCCGATTATGTCTCATATGATAGCCAACACGGATACCCGTTTTGGCAAAGCCGAACAATGGAAACAAAAGTGTGTGGATATCTGCGGGAAGGAACCGCTATGCAGCGTCATTGAGGTGGAACCCTTGGGGCCTGCCAGAGTTCTCGACTGTTTGGTGATTGCGCCTTGCACCGGAAATACTCTTGCCAAACTGGCTGGGGGGATAACCGACGGCCCTGTACTTATGGCGGCTAAGGCCCAGTTGCGCAATTCGGGGCCGGTTGTGTTGGCGATCTCCACCAATGACGCGCTCGGCGCCAACGCAAAGAATATCGGAAGTCTCATGTGCCAGAAGAATATGTACTTCGTCCCTTTTGGTCAGGATAATCCCTGGCAGAAGGCCAATTCTCTTATTTCTCATATGCAAAAGATCCCGGAAACAATTTATTTCGCCTGCCAGCGTAAACAGATCCAGCCTGTGTTGGAGGACTTTTTGACACAGGAAGCCAATTAAATTATAATTAGAGAAAATTACTTGGAGGATTGTTCATGGCTAATGTAGCTGTTGTGGGAGCAACGGGGGCGGTAGGAGCGGAGTTTCTTAAACTGTTCACCCAGCGGAATTTCCCAATAGATGAGTTACGCTTGTTGGCGACCGAGCGTTCCAGCGGGAGAGTTATTCGGTGGGCCGAGAGAGGGGCAGGCGACGACGCGAATTCTTCCTCCGGCGAAGGACATTCTGCCATAGGCAGAAACAATTCTGCTATGGGCAAAATTCGGGAGATTGAGGTGCAACAGACGAGTGAAGACAGTTTTGCCGGCATGGATTTTGTGTTCTTTGCCGGTGGGTCGGCCAGTACGGAGTTCGTACCGGCGGCTGTTCGCAGCGGCGCGATTGTTATTGACAACAGCTCGGCGTATCGTATGGATCCGGCGGTGCCGTTGGTCGTTCCGGAGATTAATCCGGATGATGTGAAGTGGCACAAGGGGGTTATCGCCAACCCCAATTGTTCGACGATTATTATGGTCATGGCGTTGAAAGCCATTGAGGACGCTGTGGGGATCGATAGGATTGTCGTATCGACTTATCAGGCGGTATCGGGGGCCGGGCACGCCGGCCAGAGCGAGATGGAAGAACAGATAAAGGCTTGGGTTCAGGGCAAGGATGTTGACACCGCTTATAAAGAGAGCCAGAACGATGGTCAGGCGATTTTCCCCTATCCGATCGCGTTTAACCTTATTCCTCATATTGATCGATTCTGTGAGGGTGGTTTCAGCAACGAAGAGCTCAAGATGGTTCGGGAAACCCAGAAGATTTTTCATCGCCCTGATCTGCGCATATCGGCAACCACCGTACGCGTGCCGGTCTGGCGTTCTCACAGCGAATCGATAAATGTGGAGACAATTACGAAAATGTCCGCCGATGAAGCCAGGGCCGCCATGTTAGGGTTCCCGGGAGTCGTCGTTCAGGATAATCTTATGGAAAACCTTTATCCCATGCCGTTATACACGGCCAATACGGATGAAGTCTATGTAGGCCGTATCCGGGAAGACACATCGGTGGAGCGAGGTCTGTGTTTATGGGCTGTGGGGGATCAGTTGCGTAAAGGCGCGGCGACCAACGCGGTACAGATTGCGGAACTGCTTCTGTAAGTTTATGGGGCGAGGTTGATGTGAGTCGGAAAGAGGCATAGATTTGAATATTCTTGTGCAAAAATTTGGCGGGACTTCTTTGTCGTCTCAAGAAAAACGACTGCAGGCGGCCGGCAAGGTTGTGCAGGCGGTGGGGCGGGATTATGCCGTTGTTGTTGTTGTCTCGGCGATGGGCCGGGAGGGGGATCCTTACGCGACAGATACGTTGGTTTCTGTGGCGAAGGCGGTTTCGCCGGATATGCCCAAACGGGAAATGGACATGCTCATGAGCTGCGGCGAGGTTATTTCCGGGGCGGTTATGGTAACAACCCTTCAGAGTCTGGGGTTGGAGGCGGTGCTTCTGACCGGGGTTCAGGCGGGGATCGTGACAAACGGGACTTATGGAGACGCACGGATTGTGCGGGTGGAACCGGAAGGGGTTTTGGCACATCTGTCGGAAAAACGTGTCGTGGTGGTACCGGGATTCCAAGGCGCTTCTGAAAGCGGAGAGTTGACCACCCTGGGCCGGGGGGGCAGCGATACCAGTGCGGCAGCTCTGGGGGTGGCGTTGGGGGCGGAAGCCATTGAGATTTTTACCGACGTGGAAGGGATTATGACCGCGGATCCCCGGATGGTTGAAGATGCCAGAATTCTGGCGGTGGTCAGCTACAACGATATTGCCAATCTGGCTCATCAAGGGGCGAAGGTCATTCATCCCCGGGCGGTGGAAATCGCGATGCAACGCAATGTGCCTTTGCGGGTGCGGTCAACGTTTTCCGATTCGCCGGGGACGGTGGTGACCAACAGCATGCCTGATGTGGCGGCGGGATCTGATGTTGTTGGGGATCGGGTTATTACCGGGATAGCCTGTACACCTGATTTGACTCAGATTCAAATCGATCTTGATGTGGGTCTGGAAGACGGGCGGGGGAGCACCCCACAGGTCTGTAAAAAGATATTTCGAGGCATGGCCTTGGCGGATGTCAGTGTTGATTTCATCAGCGTGCAGCCGGAACGGGTCTGCTATACCGTGCGCAACGAGTGGGCGGATAAAGCTGTGGGGATACTGTGCAATATGGGATTTGTCCCGCGCGCGAAGCGGGATTGCGCCAAGATTAGCCTGGTTGGGGGAGGGATTGCTGATCTGCCGGGAGTTATGGCAACGGTTCTGGACGCATTGGAAGAGTGCGGTGTGATGACGCTGCAATCAGCAGACTCCCATACGACGGTGTGGGTTCTGGTGGAGAAGGAGCATATGGTGGCGGCGGTTCAGGCGATGCATCGGAAGTTTCAATTGGGGACGTGATGCTGGGCGTGGGTTCTTTGCTTGATCAGCGATCTGGGCATTCAATCTCTTGATCCGTTTCTTCCAGTATTGGAATTGTTCGTACTTGATTCCTTTCTGCACACCAGGTTCGTTGTGATATTCCGCTGGATTCTTGCCGTCGGAGACGGTCTATCCATAGCTCCTTCATGGGAGAATTCGCTAATTCGCTATCAATGTCATGTGTCCGTATCATCTTCTAGGACGTAAACCTTAATAGCCTTTTCGCTTCCATCTTCGAAGAAATATAAACGTTCACACGCCGGACATTTCCAGACGTCATATTTTGGCAAAGGAATTTTCCATGTTTCAATTGTGTCGGCTTCCAGAATTGCATCCCATTCTTTATCCGTATAAACCCTAAGTTCAATATCGTTAGGGATTAATGAATTGGACAATACATTACCACACTTGCAAGACATTCTAGACATTATTTATCTCCTGAAAATTCCATTTCTTGTCCATATTTCAACGCCGCCGGGCAAATTATTTTTATATATCCCATCAAGTCTATTGAATATGGTTTCAGCTTCGGCTGCTGTGATATTCGGATTTAATCTTGCGTCAAGTATCACGTTGTTGCCTTGCTTAAATGCCCTCTGAATCTTGGTAACAGGGGTATTTAAGCTGGATCCACTCAAGGTTTTTAATTCTGTTGCGACCCCATTAACCCTGAAATCTGGCGTTTTAACGCCTTGAGCATTGGATCTCGGAATAATCTCGACGGTTTTCCCTTGTTTCAGAAGATCGTTTACCATGCCACGTTCTGCTTGATTAAGACCATTAAGGTCGCCAATCAATTTCCCGTTCCCCGGGCCCTGAGAACGCCCAGCCAGATACCTTTCAGCACTGGAATGCTGTTTCGAGGCGCTGGATCCTCCTGTATGCCCGCCTCTCCCCGGCATCCCTGTGTTGTTCCTGACTCCCGCAGGGACACTATCCAAACTTGCCGCGTTCGCGTTGATATGAACCTTAGGATTCCCTGATAACACATGACTGCTGGGGACATTATCCATCAGTTTGGACAGGCGTGTCAACTTTTTCGCCTTCCCAAGCACCGGGACGAGCCCAAATGCATCCATCAACAGGATTACCGCGTTTTCTGCTGCGCTGTGCTCG
>WRJI01000060.1 GCA_009778595.1 Peptococcaceae bacterium
GGCTGGTCGGAGCGACACGATTTGAACGTGCGGCCTCTACCACCCCAAGGTAGCGCTCTACCAAACTGAGCTACGCCCCGACAAGATGCTCAATTAATCTAACACACCTGCGCTGAAAAAGCAAGTTTAACAAGCAAGCAAAATATCTCACAATTTGAGCTCCAGACGAGCGTTGGGGTCGACGACTACGCTAATACAGCGTGATTGAGCGTCGTTTTCTATTGACGAACATAGTTCTGTGGGATAAAATGTGACTAGTTTCTCAAATATAGCCATGCATTCTACATAACATATGAATACGAGGCAGAAAGAGAGATTGACCTGTGGCGAGTTGGTTGACAATGTTCTTGGCTCATTCTATATCCATCATCTTGTTGGCAGCCAGTGTTTCCTGGCTTCTTATCAATTCGATTAAGCATAAATTGGCCCGGATGTTTATCTGTTGTCAGGGGCTCCTCATTGTTTGGACGGTGGGGCAACTCCTTGAATACACAGCCTCAAGTTTGCCGGAGCAGACAATGGCGTTGAATGTTGTCTATTTTGCCACGGTTTTTATTGGACCATTTATCTTTTTCTTTGTTTTGCAGTTTACCAAACCTTCACTTGAATTGCCGCCCTACCTGAAGGTTCTGCTGATACTTCCCCCGACTGTTCTCTACCTGTTGTACGTTGTTGATCCGGCAAAGACGTTTTATTATGTCGGGTACGGCTTCGGTGTCCACGAAAAGGCGTTGGGCTATTATTTAAATATGCTGGACGCCTATGCCTACATCTTGGCATCTGTCCTGTTGCTTTTTTTTGCTGCCAGAAAGGCTTATCTCAAACAAAGATGGCAAACGATGCTACTTATTTCCGCGGTCTTGTTTCCTCTGCTGGTCAATATCCTTTCGGAAACTTTCTGGGAGCTGGATTATACGCCTTTTGCTTTTTCGGTATCCACTGTTTTGGTGCTTGTGGCTATCCATAAATATGAGTTTACCAATGTGGCGCCTATTGCGCTGAGTAGAATTGTTAACAGCATGAATGATCCCATTATTGTTGTTGACAAGGTGGGTAAAACTGTTTTCGTGAACAAAACCTTTGAAACCTTTTTTGGGCGGGAGAAAATTGTTTATGAGTCTCTGTTTCTGGAGGAGATTGCAAATCAAGTCAAGGGTTATATATCCGAGGATCAGCATGCTGTTATTGATACCATCTGTCAGAGTGATATTATTGAAGAACCCAATTCTATTATTAAAAGCCGAAGTGGCAAGACCTATACCGTTCAGGTGGAAAAAATATTCGACAAAGAGCTTTGTCTGGGTCGTGTGATCAAATTGAGTGATTTGACAGAGTTGTTTACTGTGATGGATCAATTGAAGACCAGCAACGAGCAATTGGAAGAGGCCAATAGTCAGCTGAAAAATCTGAATACGGTCACAGAACAACTGGCTATTGAGAAAGAACGCACAAGAATTGCCCAGCATCTTCATGATACCATGGGGCATGATCTGGTGAATATGATGACTCTTACCAAGCTGGCCGCTATGGAGAAGGAGCATAAAAGCGAAAGCCTCAATTATCTGTTGGTATTGTCGACGAGGTTACTGCAGGATTTACGCAATTATGTAAGCAATCTTGATGCTCCCGAGGAGAGCATTGTGAATCGGCTGCAAACACTGATACGGAGCATGGATATTACCCAGGTGGCCATTGAGTTGTCCATTAACGGGGATGAGACTGAAAACCATTTAGTTGTTGGTGAGGTTATTCTTGATGTTGTCCGAGAGGCGTTAACCAACGCGATCCGGCATGGTCAGGCCACCAGCGTTGATATTGTGGTTAAATTTTTGACGGATTCCGTGAAAGTGTTCATTATTGATAATGGTGTGGGATGTCATGAGATTCTGAATCATATGGGTTTAAAAGGCATGACAAAGGCTGTTCGTTGTCTGGGCGGGCAGATTCAGTTCAGTTCCAGCGTAGGAGAAGGTTTCTCGATTCGGATGTCTATCCCCGTCATACTTCATACGAAACATGTTGATGAACAGATTTCGGCTATGCCTCAATATGATGTCGGAATAAGCGAATCGGAGGCGCGTTTATGATCAGAATCGTGATTGCCGATGATGAGATGATTGTGCGGTTTGGATTGAAGACGCTTCTTGAGAAAGATGCGGAGATCTCAGTGTGCGGGTTTGCCGCCGATGGGCTGGAAGCTTGGGAACTCTGCGTTGAGAGGAATCCGGATCTGATCTTGATGGATATACGAATGCCACGGTGTAACGGTGATGTGGCGACCCGGCGGATTAAGGACGCGTTTCCCCATGTCAAAGTGCTCATTCTGACGACTTTCTATGATAAACATACTGTGTCGGCGGTATTATCCAGCGGGGCGGACGGGTATCTGCTGAAAGGTGTTAATGAAGCGAAGTTGGTTAGCGCCATCAAAACCACTCTTGCCGGAATTAATGTTTTTGATACGGAGGTTTACAACAATATTAAGGTCAAATTCTATCCCGGCAACCGGTCTTCGGATCATTTGACAGAACGGGAAAAGGAGCTGTTGTCTTGGATTTCTAACGGCAAGAATAACCGACAGATCGCGGAGAAAATGTTTTTGTCTGAGGGGACGGTCAGAAACAATATTTCTTTGTTGCTGGAAAAACTGGAGTTGCATGACAGAACGCAGCTGGCGGTGTATGCTGTCAAACATGATTTGGATTCGGCGCCGAACACTTGTTAAACGAGAACATAGAATGGTCAATAACAATATTTGCATGTTGTTGGTGTTTGCCTAAAGATTTGTTTTTGGATATGATAGTGTTATGGAGGAACGCAAGGCGATTATCGTAGAAGGAAAAAGTGATAAAAAGCGGCTGCTCGAGGTTCTTGATGAAGAGGTAGATATCTATTGTACTTTTGGCACATCGAAAACCGAGCGTCTGGAGAATCTGGTTGACCCCGGGCTCTATCACGAGATATTTATTCTTACGGACGCTGATCATGCCGGGGATCAATTGCGCGCGCGCCTTCGGGAATACTATCCTGAAGCCGGTCATATTTTTACTTTGCGCATGTATCGAGAGGTGGCGTCAACGCCTTTGCCTGAGTTGGCCCGGCAGCTGAGTCGCGCTTTTATTCGGGTTGTGACCTGGGAGGACCAGACATAGACCACGTCCTTCAAACCCCTACAGGAACGGCGGTTTGGATATCACGGCTTCTTTAATTGCCAAAATATGAGAAATTCCTGTTTTTTATTGACAACGGGGGGTGTTATGCTAAAATGTCTTAGGTGGAGATTCAAAATTTATTATTAAAGGGGGACGACTTAAAGATGAAAAACTTCTTGGGACGTCATGTATTGGCCGAAATCTATGACTGCAATGTTGATATCCTGAACGATATCAACTCGGTGGAAAAGATTATGGTCAGTGCAGCTCTTGAGGCGGGCGCAGAAATTCGCGAGGTTGTATTTCACAAGTTCAGTCCGCAAGGTGTGAGTGGGGTTGTTGTGATTTCTGAGTCACATCTCGCCGTTCATACTTGGCCTGAGCTGGGATACGCCGCTGTTGACGTCTTTACCTGTGGTGACAAAGTCAACCCATGGGATGCGTGCCAATATGTTTCTGATAACTTTGAGGCCGGCAGTGTATCAGCTAAAGAGTACAAAAGAGGGATGACGGAAGTCGTCCGGAACGCTGCCAATATGTAGGAGGGATATTTATTTTATTCCGAATCCCGATATAAAACCCTGTGATCAGTGATTACGGGGTTTTATCAATGGATAAGTCGTCGTGGGTCGTAATGGGGTCGTAATGGCAGAAGAATTTCTTGAGCATAATATTGATATTGTTTCGATTTGGCGCTAGAATAGATAGCATCAGTGTTTGAACGTTGGTTGACGCGACAGTAAGAGAGAAGGTTCGGGAAATAGGTGTTTTGAGGAGGAGTATGATACACAGATGACGCAGGATGTTTTTGATTGCCATAAAGCTTATGGTATTTTGTCAGAGTATCATGATTCTTTGGATATCCGGCTTAATGATATTGAGAGCTATTTATGTCCGGCGATGGTTGATGCCGTGGGTCGGGTTTTGGGTCGCGGTCATAAGAATCTGGCGGTTCTGGCTGACATTTTGATGTGCCTATACTTATCGGATATAGCCCATGAAAAAATTAAGGATGGTGGGTGGGAATCGGACGGTATGCCTTCCCGTCAATACTCGGTCTTGGTTGGAGATTATTGGCTGAGCGAGTCGTTTTGGCAGATGATTTCACATCAGATCTTTGCGCAAATCAGCTTGCGTCACTTTACCGGGTTGGTTAAAACCATGAAAGAAGGGGCCCTGTTGCGCTGGAAAATGGCTCAGAACCTAATTGGCAGGGAAGGGTTGCCGACGATATGGGAGATGGAGCGGGGGGCCCTTATGGCTCTGAGCGGCAAATTGGCGGCGGAGATTCTTGGTGCTGACGGGTCGGCGGTAACCTTGTTTGAACGGTTTGGTCGATACCTGGGCCTGGCTTGGGCTGCGGGGGAAGAAGTTGCCGGGGCTGCGGATGGTGTGAAATCCTCTGGGGGTGTGTCGGAGATATCGCCTCTTTGGGCGGTTTTCTTGGCTGAGGCAAAGGCGTTGATTGGTGAATTGGCCTGTTTCGGTAATGTGACGGCTCTGGAGGAGGTATTGGATTTCCTCGAAAAAGAACTGAATTTTCGGGCAAAATCCCCTATGTCAGCTGACCTGAATAGTGGAACGCCTACTCCTTAGTCACTAAGGTGCAACAACATCAATGAAAAACAAGAAGATCCACATTCTGAATCCTGAATCCTGAATACTGGATACTTGCGGTCGAAGACCGCACCCGTACGTGATTGTGAAGTAGACAATGGTTTTAAGACGTTGTACAATAGTGAGTGAAAGGCACAAGTCGTGATTGGCGATAAGGAGACCTTTCTTTCCGGAAAATCCGCGGAAGAGACGGAGGATTTGATTGAAACGGAGAAAATCAAACCCAAATGAATTGCCTTTGTTTGGGCACCTGAAGGAACTACGCAAGGTGCTTCTTATTGTCGCATATGCGGTGGCGGGAGGCGCGGTTATTGGGTGGGCGTTGGCGCCTATGGTTCTTTCGTTTATGACTTTGCCGGTGTCAGATTTGCTTGAGGTATCTCTTGTCAGTTTGGGGCCTCTGGAGAGGCTGATGGTCAAGCTAAAATTGTCAATGGTCATCGGGGTTATTATCATGGCTCCCGTTATTTTCTGGCAGATATGGAGCTTTCTTTTGCCGGCCCTGAAACGGTCGGAGAAGAAAAACATTTATATGGCTGTGCCTTGGTCTGTTGTGCTGTTTTTGGGAGGAGCCGCCTTTTGTTTCCTGGTTGTGATGCCCCTGAGCCTTAATTTCTTTGTGTCCATGGGTCAGGAAGGCGTTGCAACACAGCAGATGTATTCCATCAAGACTTATGTTGATTTTGTGTTGCGGTTTGTCATGGCTTTTGGGTTGGTTTTTCAACTGCCCCTTGTTCTGTTGCTGTTGATGAAGCTTGGTATTTTGCAGCCTAAGGCGTTGATAAAGTTTCGCCGATACGCGATTTTTTTCATCGTTTTGGCTGCGGTTATTATTTCGCCTACGCCGGATTTATGGACTTTGTCTTTGATGATTCTGCCAATGTATCTGCTATACGAGGTCAGTATCTGGGTCGGCGTGCTGATGCTTAAACGGAAGAGGAAGAAAGAGGAAGAAGGTGCTTCTTCATGAGTATGACCGGGATTATTGTTCTTCTGGTGGCGGCTCTTGTATTGTTCGGGCCGGAGGAAATGCCAAAAATTGCCCGGACACTCGGGAAGCTTTTTCGACAAGGGCAAAAAATCTATCAGGCTTACGTGAAGGATTTTCGCGATATGATTGATGAACCGTTAGAAGAGGTTAAGAAAATCGAAAAGGGTTTCACGAAATCAATTAACAGTTCTCTCGATCTTTCATCATTGGCTGAGGTCCTTGAGGAGAAGCCGGCGACCGCCAAGTCTGCCGGTGTCGCCGGAGCCAACGATGTTTCCGTGGCCGCCGAGTCTGCCGATGTTGCCGGTGCCAAAGATGTATCCGTGGCTGAGTCTGCCGATGTATCCGTGGCCGAGTCTGCCGAGGTTGCCGGTGCCAAAGATGTATCTGTGGCCGAGTCTGCCGATGTCACCGGTTCAGCTGTGTCTGCCGGTGCTGACGATGCCAAGGATGTTTCTGATGTTTCCGCGAACCGACAAGACGGGTTGTTACGCTATGAGGATAATCCATTGAGGGAATTGCCTCAAGAATTGCTTGTGGATAAGCGCGGCGAGGATTGACCGTGTGTTTTTGGTTATTGGATTTCGACTTGGATTAAAGAAAAGGGTGATCATCGAATGGAAGCCGCGTTGAAAAGAATATGGGTCCGCGAGTTGGAAGAGGATTTGGCTCGTATCAACCATGCTCTGGAGGATTATTTACATGTCGATGACGACCTGATCGCTGAGACGGGACGAGTACTCCTGGAAGCCGGAGGGAAAAGGATTCGGCCGAGTTTCGTGGTGTTGGCCGGAAAACTTTTTTCTTATGATTTTGATAAGGTGTTGCCTTTAGCGATGGCAATTGAGTTGATGCATATGGCGTCGTTGGTTCATGATGATGTGGTTGACGCGTCATTGACACGCCGTGGCCGGCCTTCGGTTTCGGCGCGGTGGGGGAATGAGGTGGCTATCAATACAGGGAGTTATCTGTTTGCGAAGACTATGGATCTGGTTTTGGATTTGGAAGATCCGGTTTTGTTCGCGCTATTTGCAAAGATGTGTGTGCAAATGACGCTGGGTGAAATACAGCAGATTCGGGCTGCTTTCAATGTGGAGCAATCGTTCAAGCAATATTATTACCGGATTTCGCGCAAGACCGGGTTGTTGGTTGCTATGAGTTGCCAGACGGGGGCTATGGTTTCGGGGGCGTCAGCCAAGGAGACGATGTTGCTAAAAAGGTTCGGTCACAGTCTGGGTATTGCTTTCCAAATTGTTGATGATATTTTGGATTTTACGGCAGATCCCCGCAAACTGGGTAAGCCTTGCGGCGGCGATATCCGTCAGGGTATCATGACGTTGCCGATGATTTATGCCATGGAAATGTTGCCGGCCCCCCAGAAGGAGAGGTTTGCTGAGGTTTTCAGTATGCGTGAAAAGGACGAGGCTTTGGTGGCTGAAGCTCTGTGGTTGGTCAAGATTTCAGGAGGAATTGAGAGGGCTCAGATGTTAGCCGACAGATATACAGAAAGGGCGCAAACATGTTTGCGTTGTTTTCCGAACACACGCAACCGTAGAAATCTCCAAGATTTGGCTGAGTTTGTCGGGAAGCGAAAGTTTTAGTTGAGGTGTATATTTTTCCGGATTCATGGCTGAGGGGTCGTCGGATCATCAAGTAGGGGGATGACAGTTTGAAACTTCTGAGATCTGTAGGGGAATGGATACTCATTATTGGTATCGCTTTTGGCTTGTCTTTGCTCTTGCGTGCTTTTATTGTGGATGTGCGTGTGGTGCCGACAGGTTCGATGATTCCAACCATTCAGGTGCAGGATCGTGTCATTGTAGACCGTTTGTTCTATAAGATGGGTGCGTTGCAGCGCGGGGATGTTATCGTTTTTACAGCGCCGGAAAAACCTGAACTCAGGGATCTGAGGCAGCAAGATTTGGTCAAACGGTTGATTGGATTGCCGGGGGAAACCATTGAGGTTAGGGACGGATATGTTTGGATTGACGGACGGGCTTTGGACGAACCTTATGTTAATGGCGGTGCTACGGAAGGGAAGTATGGTCCTGTTACGGTACCGGAGGGGTTTCTTGTTGTGATGGGGGATAACCGGGGCGGGAGCAATGACAGCCGGACATGGGGGTTTTTAGATGAACGGCTGGTTATTGGACGCGTCTGGATTCGTAATTGGCCTTTAGATAGCATTGGACCTCTTACGAAACCTCCAAAGGATTATTTCATCGGGAGCGAGACGGTTTCCGGTTTGTGAGGAAGGTGGCAAAGGTTTTGGAGGTTTTAAAGAAAATTGGAGAATGGGTACTGGTGTTTGTGGCGGCTTTTGTGTTGTCCCTAGTCTTGCGTAATTTTGTGATTGATGGGCGTGTGGTGCCGACGGGGTCGATGCTTCCGACCATTCAACTTAAAGATCATGTCATGGTTGACCGGCTGTTCTATAAGATGGGAGATCTTGAGCGGGGCGATATCATTGTATTCATGGCGCCGGAACATCCGGATCTTGCGGATTTAGCCGGGCAAGCTATGGTTAAGCGACTTATCGGGCTTCCCGGGGAGACTGTTGAGGTGCGGGACGGGTATGTTTGGATTGACGGACGGGTGCTCAATGAACCTTATGTCATTTCCGGTGGCAAAACCGCTAGCGAGTTCGCGTCTGTGAAGGTGCCGGAGGGTTGTTATTTTGTTCTGGGGGATAACCGAGAGGGGAGCAAAGACAGCCGCACTTGGGGATTCCTTGATCAAAAACTGGTTATCGGGCATGTTCTTTTCTGCTATTGGCCGTTGGAGAACTTTGGTGGCTTGGCGAAACCGCCGGCTAAGTATTTTGACAGTTGACAGGTGTTGCCTTTGGCGTCGAATAATTGATATTTCAGAACGGCAGGAGCTGTAGATTAAATGGCGCTTTCATTTGGGGAACAATTACATAGGTTGTACCTGGCCTTTTCTCAGCTGAATGTTTTTTCTCGGCTTGTTAAGGATGAGGTGGTGACGGCTTTTCTGGAGTTGCTGGGAACGGCTCTGGATGATGAGGGTGCTGTGAGGTTTTTTCAGGCTTATTGTTCTTTTGGACGGGTATTGCGTGGGCGGAGTTGGCCGGAATATTTGGTTGGGCGCGTGCCGGCATGCCACCCGGAAGTATTTGGTTTGTCTTGGGAGGAACTGGCGGTCTCTGATCTGTTGAGACAGGATTTGTCAATATTGCAGGAGGCGGCGGTGCTGGATCCGGAAGGGATGAAGATGTGGGCGGCCCATAGGTGGCCGGAACTGAGCGACGAGGAAGGTGTTTTTTCCGGGTTTTTGTGTTTGAGGAAGTGGCCTTGCTGGAAGACGGGTGTAGGCGGGATGGCTGAGTTGGGAGATTCGTCTGGGCAGGGGGAGAGCGCAGCTGCCGGGTGGTTGTTTCATCAACAGAACGTGTTTATCAGGGATTTTGCCAAGGAAAAGGATTGGGCCGATAACGCGTATAGGCTTTGTGAGTTTTGGCGTCGGTTGGGGACGGGGATCTTTCAGAACGCTGTGGCTTTTTGTTGGGAGCCTGGGTTGGGGTTGGTTCCGGTGGAACGTCCCGATCCGGTTGAGATGGATAATTTGTTTCGGCAAGAGCGGGAACAGAAGGTTGTTCGGGAGAATACAGAGCGGTTTTTGCGGGGGGGTCCCGCTTCTGATGTGCTTGTTTATGGGAGCCGCGGAACAGGTAAGTCTTCTTTGGTGAAAGCGTTGCTCAATGCTTATGCCGATCACGGGTTGCGGCTGATTCAGGTGCGAAAAAAACATCTGGAGGCTTTGCCGGAGATTGCCAAGGAGATTGCGGGGTTGCCTTTAAAGTTTGTTGTGTTTGTGGATGACTTATCTTTTGATGAGAAAGAGTCCGATTATAAGGAGCTGAAGTCTCTGTTGGAAGGAGGCGTGGAAAGGCGACCGCAGAATATGCTCATTTACGCGACATCTAACCGCAGACATCTGATGCCGGAAACGTTTGCAGAACGCGGTGATGAGGTTCATGGACGGGATGTTGTTGAGGAGAAACTTTCTTTGGCTGACCGGTTTGGGATTACGATAACATTTTTGTCACCGGATCAGGAGAGCTATCTTGCGATCGTTCGAGGCCTTGCCGAACAGGCGGGGCTGCTTGGGCACGAGGGTATGACTGAGGAAATGTTGGAAGCGCAGGCTTTGCAGTGGGCGGTGTTATATAACGGGCGATCCGGTCGTTCGGCGAGTCAGTTTGTTCAGAGTCGGATATCGGGTTATTCTGACAACTGACTCACTGACTCCTCTTTGGTTGTGGCCGTTGGCCACCCTATGCTACTGCTCACCAAAAACTTGCATAAAAAACAAGTTTTTGGTGAGCAAGTATTCAGTATTCAGTATTCAGTATTCAGAATAGAGTCAAAAAGACAGTAGAAAACCAGAGACAGATGAAGAGCATTCTGCCTCGACTCCATTAGTCGCTTAGTCCCTTACGGACGCGAAGCGTCAAAAAAGAACAAGAAAATCCACATTCTGAATCCTGAATCCTGAATACTGAATACTTGCGGGCGTAGCCCGCATTAGGTTGCAACAACATCAATAAAAAACAAGAAGATCCACATTCTGAATCCTGAATCCTGGATACTAACAAGGCTGAAAGCCTTTGGTTGTGGGCGAAGCCCACCCTATGGTATACTTCACTTAATATGTCGTGAGATCTTTTTTCTTAAGCGTAGGGGAGGGCTTTTGTAGGGAGCGAGTCCCATGACAAAAAGTGAGGAGTGTGACAATTGTGTTTTGCGGGAAATGCGGTGCTGAAGTTGCGGAAGGGGAAAAATTCTGCGGTGCTTGCGGCGAGCTTATGGAGGCCAACGGAAGCCAGAGTGAGGGAACCCTGAGTCAAGACGGAGCCGGGGAGAGTCAAGACGGAGCAGGGGAGGGCCTGGGTCAATATGATGGTATTTCGGCTCAAGATCTTGCTGGGACAAAGACAATTCAAGTGGGCAATGTTAAGCTGGATAACAAAAAAATTGGTATCATCGCCTGCGGGGTCGCCTTGCTTCTTCTGATTATCGGCGCGTTTGCGGTTTTTAGTGGCAACGGTCCACAAGCGGTTTTGAAGAAATATATGAGTTCTTCAATTCGAGGCGATTATGGCAAAGCGCAAAAGTATTCTGCCTATGATGTTGACAATCTTGTCAAAGAGATTTATACAGCAGAGGGAATGTCTAAGAAGGAGTTCTACAATAAGCTGAAGGAGAATGAAGATGTCAAAAGCCTGAAAGCCCTCTACAGCAAATACGGCAAACTGATGAATGAGCAGTTCATAATCGAGTATGGGAGCAATTATAAAGTTAAGACGAAGATTACAGATTCTGAGAAAATTTCCAAAGAAGACATGAACATTCGGATTGAGGCTCTGAAGAAAAGTATAGAGCGCAGAGGATGGGATTATAAAAAGTTTATTAAACTCGATAAGGTCAAGGCTATGACGGAGTATGAGGTGGTTGCCACCATAGAAGGGAAGAAGAATCAAGATGAGGCAACTGTTAAGTTTTACATGGTAAAAATCGGTGGGAAATGGCTTGTTTTGGATGATTTCAATTTGTATTACTGATATCGGGAAGGGATTAAGGTTGATCTGATGGAAACAGCTTGGTTCGGATTGTGGGCAGGTGTTTTTGTTCTGGGGTTACTGGTTGGAGGCGTTCTGGGGTTCTTGGCTGCTTTGGCGCGAGGCGAAAGTGGCCGGGGGCACCTGGTCAAAGAGAATGCCGTCTTGCGTGAGAAGAATGCCTGCATTCCTGAGCTGGAGAAGGTTCTGGCGTTTGAACGTCAGGAGAAGGAAGAGAGCCGACGCGAGGCGTCAGAACGGCGCGCGGCTGTGGCGGAGCTGTTGGTGCGGCTGGAAGTTGCCGAGGATCGCCATCTTGAACAGGTTGAGATGTTGGCTCAGGCGAAGGGCGAGATGAATCAGGCTTTTCGTACCTTGGCTGCCGATGCCCTCCAACAGAATAACGAGATGTTTGTGGAGATGGCGCGCTCTTCCTTGGCGCGTTATCAGGTTCAAGCCAGTGCTGAATTGGAGAAGAGAGAGACAGCGGTAAACGCTTTGGTGCAACCCATTCGGGAATCATTGGCCCAGGTTCATGATCAAATCCACGAGATTGAACAGGCTAGGGTTGGGGCTTATCACGGGTTGAGTGAGCAGGTGGTGTCTCTGGCGGCCGGCCAGGAGAAGTTACAACGAGAGACTTCTCGGTTGGTTATGGCGCTGAAAACACCTGTTGTGCGTGGCCGCTGGGGAGAAATTCAACTCAAACGCGTTGTTGAGCTGGCGGGTATGCTTGAGTATTGCGATTTCGAGCAACAGGCGGTAACGGAGGTTGAAAATGGCCGGCAACGTCCTGATCTTGTTGTTCATATGCCGGGACGCAAGAAGATAGTTGTGGATGCCAAAGTGCCGTTGGCCGCTTATATGGAAGCGTTGGAGATCGAGGATGAGCAGGGCAAGACCGCCAAGATGCGGTTCCATGCCCGACAGGTGCGACAACATATTAACAATCTCACAAGCAAAGCTTACTGGCGGGGGCTGGAATTCACGCCTGAGCTTGTTGTGATGTTTTTGCCGGGAGAGATGTTGTTCAGTGCGGCGTTGGAGCAGGATCCCAGTCTGCTGGAGTACGGCGCACAACAACGCGTTATTGTGGCAACACCAACGACCCTCATTGCATTGCTCAAAACAGTTGCTTATGGGTGGCAGCATGAACAATTGACTGAAAATGCACGCCAGATTCAGCAGATTGCTCAAGAACTATATGACAGAGTCGGCGGATTGGTTGGCCATGTGGATGATATGGGGAGCGCGTTGAAGAAAGCTGCCAGAGCTTACAACGCTATGATTGGATCACTGGAGAGCCGCGTGTTGGTGTCGATGCGTCGATTTCATGAGATGGGGGTTTCCGTTGATGAGCCTTTGGGGCAACTTGAGGCTGTTGCGGAGGATATGCGGGAGGCGCCACAAGCTGATTGTTGATTGAATAGGAGCAGGCGCGCAAAGGCTTATCCTTCGTATGGCCCTGGTGTACATATAATTTTACAATTGGGCAGAGAAGCTCGGAAATCCTTAAATTCACGGGTTTCGACCGGATTCGTGGCGTCAGGGTTTACGAAGTATTGTCGGCAATGATACAATTCCAAGGTCTTTAATTTTGGGAGCTTTTTCACCGGCGCTAGTGTCTGAACCACAAGATAATAGCATCCGTTCAAGTACAGGTCCGTAATCTCTGTTAGCGAACTTAGCGGCGCAATATCGAAGACTTCGCTGTAGGTTAAGTCCAGTATGGTCAGTTTCGTCAGCGAGCGCAAGGGCGTGAGATCGCTAACGGGGTTTTTCCACAGATACAATTCTGTCAGGTTTGTTAAGGCGCTGAGAGATGTCAGGTCGCTGATATTGTTGTCACTCAAGTCCAAACGGGTGACATTTTTGGGGATCGTACCATCCTGAATCATTGCAGCAAGTTGCTTGTTTGTCAGGCGCTTGCCTATATGGTTGGATACGATCGCTTTGGTTCCCTGGAGGATCACCTCGTTTACGGGGGGTTTTGTGACTATCGCTTCAGAAAAAGATTGTTCTATCATGATGCCGTTGCTGGAGATACAGGTCCAGACAGAGCTCTTCTTCCCTTTCTCGCCTGATCGTTGTGTGTCGGTGGAATTCATGGGAAGCGTCGGATCTTTTTTGACTTCGACTTGATAATCGATTTCTTCTTCCACTTCCTGGGTCCCTTCGACGATGACATGAAGGTAGGGGTGCGAGATTAAGTCTTGCAAGGCATTTTGCGCGTCCTTGACTTTTTGCGGGTAGGTCTTGACTTGCATAGAATCGATTATGCCAACATTTTCTGCGAAGGTAACCGAAGTAATGGTTGTAAAAGTCTCAGCGGCAAGGTCGGCGTAATGTTTTGTCAATCCATCCAGAGCTGCCTGAGCCGCTTCTTTATCGCTAAAAAAGAGCTCGGTTTGGCCGTCGATGCTGATGGCATACTTCGAAACCGATTTCGGCACTTTATGTGCGGATTTGTCGGGTGTTGTGGATATCATGGTGTCGGGGGAGGGGTTGAAGAGAAAAATTAGGCCTGCCACGATGAGTGCCAGGGTCATGGCGACTGAAAGGGTGGCGATCAGAGCTTTCATCGGGATTCTTGTGGTTGTTTTGGGCTTTCCGGCAGAAAGTATTTCTTGGTGCTTTGCGTTTGTTTGGCGTTGTAAGTTTTCTTGGTGCTCTGAGTTTGCTTGGCGTTGTAAGTTTTCTTGATGTTGTAAGATGATGGGGTTCGTTTTTTTGTTATCTTCCGGAGGTGCGGATTTATTCGGGGAGGGTGTCGCGCCACAAGAGTCGCTTTCGTGAGAAGGGGTCATCGTTACACCCAATTCGTAACCCTCTTGATTTGCAAAGGTTTCTAAAGCATCAAGCATTGCGGATGAATTGGGGAACCGGTCTTCTCGGGCAAAGGCGCAAGCTCTAAGAATGATCGCGTTGAGCTCAGGGCTGATGTTCTTGAGGACCGGGAGAGGGTCGCCGTCCATACGTCGCTGCAGAGCTTCGTCGCGGTCTTCAGGTCTGATGGGATTCGGGTATTCCGGCAGGAACGGGTTCCGGTTTTGGTTTAACAGGCTGTAGAGAACAATGCCCAATGAGTAGGTGTCCACACTGGCACCGTATTTCGCGCCTTTATAGACCTCAGGCGCCATGGATGTGTAGGTGCCTTTTTTGGAGTGTCCGGAGGCTGTGCGTTCAATGTGCCGGGCGATGCCGAAGTCACCCAGTTTGTAGTCGCCGTATTGGGAAACGAAAATGTTGTCGTGCTTGATATCCCGATGGATAATGTTCTTTTTCGCGCAGAGTGCCAATGCCCGACAGATATGGACGCCGAGTTTGACGACCTCAGCGGTGGGGAGAGGGGTTTTCACAACGAGATCGGAAAGGTTCTCCAGGAGTTCCATGCGGATAAGAATATCCCAACCCGGTTGGGAGGGAGTAGATTTATCAATGACCATGTAGTCTTCAAAGCTAACAATGTGGCTGTTGCCGCGGAAGTCAATCATCATATCAATTTCAGAGATGATACCAGCGACAACGTTATGGAAAAAGTTGTGCAAAGAATCACCCTCAAGGCCCTCTATGCGCATCTGCCTAATTTCACTTTCGTCGGAGGGAATGGAGATGATTTTCACAGCTGAGTAGGTGGTTGTGCCCAGTTCCAGGAATTCGCTGCGGCTCACTTTATAGACTTTGCCGAAAGAACCCTGACCGAGTTGTGATTCGACCTGCCACGTTCCCCATAAAGGTTCATAGTCTCTGATGTCGGACATTTCGTCTCCCTCCACCGGTTATTTTTATTTTTCGCGCTGTTTTGTTTGTTGCTTTACCGTTTTTCTCTGGGAATAAACAAAATATTAGGCCCCTTATGCCCCTCAACAAGAACCAAGGCGATCTGAACCTTATCCAAAACAGCCTGAACATCGTCTCCCTGAAAGCGCATCAAGGAATCTTCAAGCCTCTCCAAACCGGACATCATACTAAAGAAGTCTACCGCGTCAAACTCGAAAAACGGGTCAACATACTTGATCACAGCCGATACATACTCATCCCATATCATCACACAGGTATCCCGGTCAATCGACGACGACCCGGCGTCAATTCTCAATCTGTTAAGACTTTCACTAAGGGTACGGTAAGCCTTCTCCGCATCACTTTTCAAGAGCGGATCCTTGCCGAGAGCCAAATAACTTCCGTTGATGTCAACAAGGGCCTGGGCAACCTTATGGCTGTCAGCCGCTTCTTTCAACCATGCCACAGCCAGGGAACGCCGTTGGCTTTGATCGGCAAGATAATGGTCGTAGCGATACCAATAGGCCAACCCAATCTGCAAGGAAACACTCCTGTATCCGCTACTATTTTCGCTTTGAAACTCTCGCAAAGGATAGACTGTAACAGGAGGCCGAAACTTCGAATCCCTCATCTCAACTCCTGATTTGAGTTGTTCAAGTCTCTCGGCGTCTCTCTTTGTTAAGACACCGGGACGCTCATCGTCAGACAAGAAGAACGCCAACATTTCCGCATAGGCTTTTGAATCCGCAGGCTTCATCAAAATAGCCTTCATATAAAGATCGGCGCGCTCCTCATGAGTTCTTTTCTCTTCAGCGGCTTCCGACAACAATTGAGTATAGCTCTTGGGTGCAAGATCCCAAAAGAAAAGAGAACCGACGGATATCGCCAAAACAACCGCGGCAAGAGAAATCAACACCCAGAAGACAACATTCCGGTTAAAAGGTTTCCGGGGGTTCCGGGTTTTCCCCCCTGCCTTCTCCTGATTCTCTCCCTTGGGAATTCTCCGATCCACAACAACCACGTCCGGCTTCAAATGCTCCGGAACCGGCGCCCCTTCCTGATCCGGCTTAACAGCCACATCCGCGCCATCGCAATGCGCCAAAGCCTGCATGAGTTCATCACAGGACTGGTACCGCTCCCTGGGATCAGGGTGCGTACATTTTTGGGCAATACGTTCCAATCCGGCCCAAGACTGGTCGGCAAAAGTGAACAACAGCCTCCCCAGCGCATAAATGTCGGTTCTCGCGTCCACCCAACCCACCGGGTCATACTGTTCCGGAGCGCATTTATCCGTCGCTGTATCCGCCAATCGGTTCCCGTCAATCTTCTTGATTAACCCATACCCAAGCAAAACCAGATCTCCATCCGGCTTAATCAGAACACCGCCCGGCTCAATCTCGCCCTGAACAACCGTCGGAGAACAACTGTGTAAATAATGAAAAACCGCGCAAAGTTGGTTGATCCACAAGGTCATCTTCTGCCGGGGCGGCAACCCGGACCCCTTGAGCACACAATCCAAAGGCGTCCCTTCAACATAATCCAGAACAATCTGATAGGTTTGTTTGGTTTCAACAACATCAACAACAGGAGACAGGTTAGGATGCCGGAGCGCCTTTAAATCCAACGATTCCGCGGCAAGAGACCGGGAAACCGGCATCCCTGATTCCGGCCCGGACTTATGGACTTCTCGAACCCACACCGGCTCATCATTCGTTTCCTTCGAAGCCAGAAACAACGCACCGGCTTCATCGCGGCTGACCAAACGAATAATTCTATATTTCTCATCCACGCAAGAGTTTATCGCAAGCATTCATTCCGGCCTCCCAATACAATGATTATATAAAAAACAGTGTTTAAAGTCCATATTATGAGGCTCATTCGGTTCATCTTTACACAATCCCTCAGAATATAGTAAAATTATGATCATGAGCCGCAGCAATAAAACAGCGAAGGACAACGCGTTATGATCGCAACACTTCTTCACCGGGAAGGTATCCACACAACCCATTTGCCCGAAAAGACACACGGTCAGCATTGGTTGCACACGTCACCCCAACCCTCTGAAGCCACCCGTGCCATCAGCATAGAAGGCATCGAAAGCGACCGCGAAGGAGAAGACGGCTACTGGCTTATCACAACCAATCAAGACGCCGACATTCTGGACAATAACGGCAACACCATAGAATCCTGCGCCCTGCAACCCTTCACCATGTATCCGCTGCGTCTGCGGAAGACAGGCGCAAAAGCCTTATTATACATTGAACCCGCAACCCTGGGCCGCCAGCAATACCGCAAATACCGTGCCGCCGACAACGCAATCGTCAGCATCGGCAGACACGAAGGCAACACCATCGTTATCAACAGCCCTTATGTATCCGAATATCACGCGCGCATCGACACCTCAGTGAACAGCTGGTCAATCATCAGTGACGGGATCAACGGGACTTGTGTCAACGGAAAGCGCGTCAAAGAAAAAGCTCTGAGAACCGGAGACAGCATAGCCATCTTAGCCGGATGCAAAATAATTGTCGCCGGGAACATTATCGCGATCAACAATCCCGACGGTAAAGTCCGTGTCAAAACCGATCTGCTCAAACCCATAGAAGAAACCCGGCCCAAACCGTCCTCGGACGATGACGCCAACAACACCTCCATCACCCTTTTCTCACGGTCTCCCCGGTTTGAACAGGAATTCAAACCGCCCACATTCAAAATCGAGGCGCCGCCGCCCAACCAGCTCGGCGAACAGACCCCCATAATGATGACCCTAGGCCCAGCCCTAACCATGGGTCTAGCCTCTTCCACCATGCTCATCTTTGCCGTCGTCAATGGAATGTCCCGGGGCAATCTCACCTCCGCCATCCCCATGATCGCCATGTCCGTATCCATGCTCTGCGGCGTTGTGCTCTGGCCCATCCTCTCCCGGAAACACAACAAGAAGAACCGCCAACAGAAAGAAGCCCTCCGGCAAGAAAAGTACAGCGCCTACCTCCAAGACTTCAGCAACAGCCTCACAAAAGAATGCCGGAGACAAGAAGAATACCGGCGCAAAACCTGCGTCCACATCAACGAATGCATCAGCCGCATCGAAAACAGGGAAAGAACCCTCTGGGAACGCAGACCCGGTCAAGACGACTTCCTCACACTCAGAATCGGCCTGGGAGAGCAAGAACTGCAAGCCAACGTCAACTTCCCCGAAGACAAATTCACCCTCGAAGACGATCACCTGAAGAAACAGCTCCTGGACATATGCCAAGCCCGCCATCCTCTCCACAGCGTCCCCATGACCATCTCACTGCTCAGGGACCCCATCAGCGGCGTCATTGGCGACAGACGCCAAGTCATCGAACATATCAAAGGACTCATCATCCAAACAGCCGCCCTCTACAGTTACGACGAAGTCAAACTCGCCGTATTCTACGACATAGAAGAAGAGAACCACTTCGGCTTCACCAAATGGCTCCCCCACATATGGGATAACACACGCAGTTTCCGACTCCTGGCCAGAACAGACGGCGAAATGAAAGAAATCTCCGCGTATTTTGAACAGGTCATCGACCATCGCATCCAAACCGGCGAACGCGACATGGACGCCGCCAAACCCCACTACATTATCCTTTCCCTCAGTCACACCCTCGCCAAAAAGACCGATATCCTCAAACGAATATACGCTCAGAAAAAGGACCTGCACATAAGCGTGCTCACCGCCTACAACAAACTCTCCAACCTGCCCATCGAATCCACGTTAGTCGTGGAACTCTACAACCCCGAAACCAGCATGACCGGCGAACTCTCCGGAGAAGTCTCCCGCAAACTGGCCGACAAATCAAAGGATTCCCAGGACGCCGCCAACAAAACAACCTACTATGCCGGACTGCCTGTCGCCGGAAAATACTACACCCAAGACAACCCCGGTGTCGTTACCCCCTTCACGCCCGACATTCAGGTCAGAACCGACACCCGCACCAGCCCCGCCAAACTCGCCCTTCAGCTTGCCAACACCCATCTCGACACCCTCGCCGCCGCCTTCCAGCTACCCACAACCCTCACATTCCTGGAAATGTTCAGCGTCGGCAAACTCCAGCACCTGAACAT
>WRJI01000061.1 GCA_009778595.1 Peptococcaceae bacterium
GACAGTTGAGTTTGCTATCGCTCTGTTCGCTTAGATCCGCATCAAGCCCTCCGCAAAGGCGTTGCGGGACAGGCCACGTCCAGACCGCCCCCCGTAGCCTTGCGCTAGTACTCCGTCTTTATTTGGCTGACTTCGTATTCAGAGATGGGTCTTCTGCTATTCTTGACATTTATGTCATGCGCCCATTTGCGAATTTGCGATGACAGACTTGACAACATCAGACTAAATGCGATAGACTGATGATGGTCTAGGTATTATAGTCTGGAGGAAACTCATAGTACCTTTCAGACGCGAAGCGTCAACAAAAAACAAGAAAATCCACATTCTGAATACTGAATACTGAATACTGAATACTTGCGGGCAAAGCCCGCGTTAGTATAGTCTGGAGGGAGGCCATGGATAGAAGGATGAATATTAACCTAACCACAGCTGAGGAGCGGCTGGCAATGCTCATTTGGCGGGTAGCCCCATTGACTTCGCCGGAGCTGGTGGAACTGGCGAACGAGGCTTTGAGCTGGAAGAAATCAACGACGTATACCATCCTCAAGAAACTTTGCGATAAAGGTGTGTTCAAAAACGAAAACGCAAACATTTCGGTTGTGCTTTCTCAAGAAGAACAGAAAGCGCGCCAAAGCCGACGTTATGTTGAAGATTCCTTCGGGGGTTCGTTGCCGAACTTCATCGCTTCATTTTTCAACGGCAGGAAATTGACACCGGAACAATCAGCTGAAATCAAACGTCTCATTGAAGAATATGAGGAGGAGGCCCATGGATAATATTTTTCTGACGATTCTTAACATGAGTTTGACCGGTTCTTTTGTCATTATCGCTATTTGTTTGGCGCGGGTGCTCTTGAAAAGAGCTCCCAAAATAATCTCATATGGTCTGTGGATTGTGGCAGGGTTCCGGCTCATATTCCCGGTCTCCCTTGAGAGTGTATTCAGTCTGATCCCTTTCAAGACTCAGATTATTCCGCCGGACATCGCATTCCAGACAACCCCGCGTATTAATAGTGGTGTCATGGTTGTTGATGATATGATCAGCGGGGCCCTTCCCGTTCCTGCTTTGGGGGCGAGTCTCAATCCGCTACAGATTTGGGTAACCATTGGTGCGTATGTATGGCTTCTCGGCGTTGTGGTTCTGATCATTTACGGGATCATCTCTTTCCGCCTCCTGAAGGGAAAGATGAGGGGCGCAACCCTTGTGGAGACGAATCTTACCGGCGCGAACATTTACGAAACAGAAAACATCCGATCCCCATTTGTTCTGGGCTTTTTGAAACCGGGGATTTATTTACCGGTCGGCTTGTCTGCTCAGGAGCGCGAGTATATAGTTCTCCATGAGAAGACCCATATCAACCGGCGTGACCATATCGTGAAATTCTTGGCTTACTTCGTTCTGTGTTTCCATTGGTTTAATCCCTTGGTTTGGGCGGCGTTTCTTTTGATGAGCGCTGATATGGAAATGGCGTGTGATGAGCGCGTGTTACAAAAAATGGGTATCGAAACAAAGAAGGCTTACTCACTGTCTCTCCTGTCTTTGGCAACGAAACGACATGGTATTGGCAGTAGCCCCCTTGCTTTTGGCGAGGGCGGTACAAAGGGGAGGATTAAAAACGTGCTGAAATTCAAAGAGAGCCCACAGATTGTTATCGTTGTGGCGGTGTTGTTGGTGACGGCCCTGTGTATAGGATTTGCTCTGAACAGAGCTGATGGGGGGAACTCCGAAGGAAACGGTGTCGTCGAGCCCAAAGATCTCGTTGAGATGGACGACCAACCTAAAGAGTATGGGTATGCTGACGCAAAAACTAAAAAAGTCATGCAAATCTTAGATGAAGACCATAGGGAGATCATCGTGGACAGTGGCTTCGGCTGGGATCTGATACCAAAGCAAAATGTGGCATATCGGGATGTCAAAGATCTGCTGATGAGGTATTCAGGAACCGATATTGGCAGATATGATAATTATGAAGGTACCATCAAGGTCACAGGCTATAGTACTCTGCCAATGGGAGCAGAGTCATATCTTGATGAGAAAATGTACTTGTTCGTGTTTGCCGGAGATGAGCTGATTACGTTTTGCCAACTGGAGGACGAAGCGCAATTCAGAGCCTTGGTGGAGGTCTGTGAAAGCGCAAGAGATCAAACAAATCTGAAACTGTAGCAGGATAGTACCTTTCAGACGCGAAGCGTCAACAAAAAACAAGAAAATCCACATTCTGAATACTGAATACTGAATACTGAATACTGAATACTGAATACTTGCGGGCGTAGCCCGCATTAGACTTAAGATCATCCTATGAATATCCTTTCCAACGCAACCAGGATCAGTATAGCGACAAGGATACAAGTTATGTGGTTTTGGTTTTGGGCATTGTTGGTATAGCCGAGGGAGTCGACGGCTCCGGCAGGCCATAGGGTGGGTACGGGGGTGAGGGGAACTGTGTTTCCCAACCTTGTGGGCCAGATGGTATTTGAACTCTTGGCCCATATCATGCCGGCCGGTTGGTTGGCCGTTCCTCTCATGCTACCTGTCAACGGGATCATCGTGTTATGAATTTGAATGCCGGTTTGGGGAGAATACCCGTTTTGGGCTAAAAAATCTTGCATTGAGAACCACCCTCCTTGACTATACCATTATATGGAAATCATGATTGTCCCGTTCAGCCATTTCCTTGTTTTCTGAGAAATGTTAAAATAGTACGGGTGAAGATATGTCGGCAGTATATTTGTGGTTGGAGTGTGTACAGTAAAGGAGAACGTGATGGAAGAGTTGCTACAAAAGCTCAAAGTGTTTTTGGCGATGGAACAAGAGTTGCCTTTTGCGGAGTTTCGGGAATTCTACATGGAGCTTATTGGCGTCCTGATGTCAGGGTTTGAGACTATGGACAATGACAGTCGTGTTCAAGGACGTTATATCTGTCAGATTGTAGGGTCTAACGCTCGTGCTCGGGCGGGCACAAGCCGTGATCTTTCGAAGAAGTTTCGGAAGATGGCGGAGAAATGTGATTTTTGGGCTGAAGCGATTGATTATCGCTTGGGAAAGGAGGGGTTGGATAAATCGCAAATCGAAGAGATGACCACAGCTGTGGAAAAGGTCATGGAAGCGGGGACCCCTGCAAAACCTGTGGATAAACCTGTGGAAACTTTGGATAAACCTGTGGAAATGCCCGGCGGTTCTGTGGAAACACTCAGCGGTCCTGGGGAAAAGCCCGGCAGATCTGGGGAAAAGCCTGGCGGATCTGGGGAAAAGCCCGACGGATCTGGGGAAAAGCCCGGCGGATCTGGGGAAAAGCCCGGCGGATCTGGGGGTAATCTCAACGAATCCGGTGAACCCTCGGGTGAGTCATGAGGATTATCCTTTCTCACCGCTATCTTGATTTTGATGCCCTGGCTTCAATGATTGCCGCTCAGAAACTATTTCCGGATGCCGTCATGGTTATGGATGGGGAGGTCAGCGCCAGTGTCCAGGATTTCATGGCGTTGGCCAAGGAACATCTGGCTTTTTTGCCGTGGCGGGATTTGGATTTGAACGCTGTGTCAGAGGTTATTCTTGTGGATATCAATGATTTCCGTAAGACGTCTCTCAACGCCGAAGCGATTCGGCACTTGCAAAAGTTGCCCTTACAGATTTTCGATCATCATCCCTTGGCGGGAGAGACGTCTGTGGTCAGGGAAACTGACCACATTGAGCCTGTGGGCGCCACGGTGACATTGTTGGTGGAGCGGTTGGCGACCTTGGAGGGTGTGTGCAGGATTACCGGTTTTGAGGCCACGGTCATGATGTTGGGGATTTATCATGATACGGGAAGCCTTTTGTTTGAAAACACGACACCGCGGGACGTGGATGCGGCGGCTTTCTTGTTGCGCCGTGGGGCGCAGCTGGCTGTTGTGGCTGAGTATATGCATACACCGCTGAATCCGCAACAGTTTTCTTTGTTTCAACAGCTCCTAGACCATGGCGTGGTGGAGAGGATTGGGGGTGTACCGGTCTACATCTCTCATGCTGAGGAAAAGGGTTTTTCGGGGGGATTGTCGCTGCTGGCCCATCGTATCGGCGAAATTGAAAGCGCGGATGTCTGGTTCATTCTGGTTCGAATGGACAAACGGGTACATATTATAGCGCGTTCCCGCCATCCTCAAGTGGCTGTGAGCAGAATCGTTGAAGCTTTTGGCGGTTCCGGTCACGATAAAGCGGCTTCGGCGACTGTTAAGAACGGAACCATTGGGGAAGTGCTGGCCCAACTGAGGGTGGAGATTGCGAAATGGGTGCAAGCACCGCAAACAGCGCGGGAGATTATGAGCTACCCCGTTAAGACGGTGACGCCGGATACAAAGATGGAGGAGCTTGGGAAAATCTTGTTGCGCAACAGCCATACAGGCATGCCTGTGGCGGAAAACGGGGTTTTGGTGGGGATTATTTCCCGTCGGGATATTGATAAGGCTTTGCGTTATGAGCTCAGCCATGCGCCGGTGAAGGGATTTATGTCCCGGGATGTGGTAACGGTGGAGCCGGAAGCTTCTTGGGAGGATGTGCAGCAATGTATGATCGATCATGATATCGGGCGGGTCCCGGTGGTGGAACATGGGAATTTGGTGGGGATCATTACCCGTTCGGATATTTTGCGCATGATTTACGGACAATCGCTGCCAACAGCTTGGAAGCTGGCCCAGGATCGCGGTATGGCTATGCGTGAGGATGTGGGCAAAATGCTTGATGGTTTGCCGGACCCCATGAAAAAGGTGATTGCCGGGGCGACGGATGTTGCCGAAGATCTGAAGTTGGGGGTCTATCTTGTTGGGGGTTTTGTCCGGGATCTGATGCTGCGTGTGCCCACTCAGGATATCGATCTCGTTGTGGAAGGGCAGGCTGAGGTCTTGGCGCGGGCTCTGTGCGAGCGGTTGCCGGGGTCGCGTTTCGAATTGTACGGTCAGTTTGGGACGGCCCGGGTGACCATGGATAAAACCGTTGATAAGAAAGATTCCCCGACGGTACTGTCCCACGTCGATGTTGTTGGGTCACGTTCGGAGATCTATTCCAGCCCCGGGGCGTTGCCGACTGTGGAGGGGTCGACATTGCGGGATGATTTGTTTCGGCGGGATTTTACGATCAACTCCATGGCGGTTTGTTTGAATCGGGAGCGTTTTGGAGAGCTGATTGATTACTATGGCGGGTTGCGGGATCTGCAGCAAAAAGAGATTCGGATCCTTCACAATCTAAGTTTTATTGATGATCCTATGCGCATTCTTAGGGCCATGCGGTTTGCCGGGCGTTATGGCTTCAATCTTGCGCGGTTGACGAAGGATGCGGTGCAGACTGCTTTGCGTGAAGGGGCTTTGACAAAGGTCAGCGTGGAACGGTTTTCGGAAGAACTGCTGCTGGTTTTGGCTGAGGATGCTTATCAAGATATTTGGTATATGTTGGCGAAGAGCGGGGTCTTTGGGGCTTGGTTCGGGCCAATTGATCATGCAATGTTTTCTGATATTGATGAAAGTTTGCCAACCGGCAATTGTCTTCTGATCAGATTCTTGTCTCTGCTGAAAGGATTGAACGACGCCCAGATGGAAACCGTGTTGGGGCGGTTGAAGATTGTGCGTCAGTGGCGCAAGAGTGTTAGGATCTATTTGGAGGCGCGGAGATTGTTGCGGGCGTGCCTGGGGACTTTGGAGGAAATTGACGGGATTCTGGCGGAGGTTCCGGAATGGATGGTTGATGTGCTCATGTTGAACGGGGATATTCGAGGTATGGTTTTTGCGTATCGCCAAGCTGTAGCCGGTATGAATATGAGGGTTACGGGGCAGGATTTTCGACAAAGAGGTGTGCCGGAAGGGCCCTTAATCGGACGGTTGCTTCAGCAAGTTCGTGTGCGTTGGCTGGAAGGAAGGATTTTGACCACAGAGGACGAAAATGCATATGTTAGGGAGTTAGTCGTGAATACAAGGAAAGAGGGCTGAGTATGTCAGTTGGGATGTCAGAGGCTTCGCCGGGAGAAAAGGCGAGCAGGGTTTTCCGGCAAAGAATTTTAAGCGGAATGCGTCCGACAGGTCCGCTGCATATCGGACACTTAAGCGTGTTGCAGAATTGGGTGCGTTTGCAACGCGAGTATGAGTGTTTTTTTGCGATTGCGGATTGGCATGCTTTGACCACGGCTTATGATGAAAAAACCGACTACGGGGGGCTGGCGAGCCAGATCGCGCTGGATTGGCTGAGCGTGGGGTTGGATCCGAAGGAATCGGCGATATTTTTGCAGTCCCGGGTTTCGGAACATGCTGAGTTGTTTTTGGCTTTGGCGATGATTGCGCCACTGTCTTGGCTGGAACGGGTTCCTTCCTATAAGGATCAGCTCCAGCAGCTGGGAAATGTGGGCAAGGATTTGCGTACCTTTGGTTTTCTGGGGTATCCGCTGCTTCAGGCGGCAGATATTATGTTGTACAAGGCTCATGCCGTGCCGGTGGGAGAGGATCAGTTGCCTCATATTGAGCTGTGCCGGGAGATTGTACGGCGGTTTAATTATATGTATGAAGAGGTTTTTCCTGAGCCTCAGGGGTTGGTTGGTTCGGTGCCGCTTTTACCGGGGGTGGATGGACGCAAGATGAGTAAGAGTTATAACAATGCCATTGCGATTGCCGCGTCAACGGAGGAGATCAAAGGGCAGGTTCGCATGATGATTACGGATCCGGCCCGGTTACGTAAGGACGATTTGGGTCATCCGGAGGTTTGTGTTGTGCATAAGTTCCATCAGGTGTATTCGCCGGATGTGAGCCGTGTTGAAGAGGCGTGCCGCGGCGGTCGCATCGGGTGTGTGGCCTGCAAGGCTTATTTGGCGGAGAATCTGGATAAAGAGCTGGCACCGTACCGGGCGAAACGGCTGGAGTGGAAGGAGCCGGGATTGGTTGAACAGGCCCTCAAACAAGGCGAGGAACGTGCCCGTCAGGCGGCGGCAGAGACGATGGATGAGGTGCGCCGGGCCATGGGACTTGTTCGAGGGTCAGGGGTGCCGGGTCATGGATAGAGAGTCGGGTTCAGAATTGTTGAATCGGACGCCTCACCTGGATCTGCCTGTTTTTCAGGGGCCGATGGATTTGTTGTTGCATCTGATCACCCAGCATAAGATCGATATCTATGATATTCCGATTGCTATGGTGGCGGATCAGTTTGTGGCGGCGATCCGGCAGATGGAAGCGTTGGATATTGAGGTGGCCAGTGAGTTTTTGGTGTTGGCGGCGCAACTGCTCTATTTGAAATCAAAGGAACTTCTTCCCAAACCTAAGTCCAATACGGAAAAACCTGAGGAGGGGGATGACTATAAGCAGGAGCTTGTGGATAGGCTGATAGCATATAGGGCAATCAAAGAAGCGGCGGAGCAACTGCGGCGTTCGGAGGGAGCAACGGGGAGCCGGTATTTCCGTTTGATTGACCCGGAAGAGATCGTTGCGGGGTTGCCGTTGAAAGATCCTTTGGAGTCGGTGGCTTTCGGTGACGTTTTGTCAGCGTTTCGAAAAGTGCTGGAACGCGCGGATGTGGGAGATGAGGAAACGGATGTCCGATTTGTGAGCTTGGAGGCTATCTCCATTGATGTTGTTATCAGTGATGTTTTGAGAAGGATTTTGCTTCAGCCAAAGGGTGTTTTTTTTGGCCGGCTGTTGCGGTATCAATCGCGGGTGGAATTGGTTATGGCTTTTTTGGCTTTGCTGGAATTGCTCAAGGAGGGCAAGATTAAAGCAACCCAAGAGTCTTCTGCGGGACGGGACGATATTTTTCTTGTTCCTACGATGAAAGCCTTTGAATTTGATGAGTTCCCCGGGAGGATGTAAAGTATGTTTCATCAACATCTTGTTGCAGCCTTGGAGGCTGTCTTGTTCGTGGCTAAGGATTCGTTACCTATTGATAAGATATCGGAGATTATGGAAGTGAGCCGTGAGGAGGTGGCGGAGCTTTTAGCAGAGCTTTCCCGGGAAACAGAGTCGGAGGCGCGAGGAATTATGCTTGTTGAGGTTGACGGCGGGTACAAGTTTGCCACAAAAGCCGTTATGTCTACCTATATCGAGAAGTTATATAAGTCGCCTCATTCGGCACTTTCCCGTGCCGCGTTGGAGGTTCTTTCAATTATAGCTTTTCGTCAGCCGGTGACTCGGGGGGAAATCGATTTCTTGCGGGGTGTTCAGTCTGATAAGGCGCTGTCGACGCTTGTGGAGAAGGGCTTGGTTTCTGAAGCCGGCCGCAGGGACACACCGGGGAGACCTGTGCTTTTTCGGGTGACGGAGAATTTCCTGTTGCGGTTCGGGTTGACGTCTTTGGAGGAACTCCCGGATTTGGACACGCTGATTGAACAGGAAAGGGCCGCAATGGGCGATGAGGATTGGGAACAGGCTCAAGGGGTGGATGATTTTGACGAAAAAGAAGGGACTTTGAGATCTGAAGAAGAATTAATAATGGATATCGTGGATTTGGATGAGGTCACGGATATGGATGAGGTTTCGGATATGGATAAGGATACGGATGAAGACGATAATGTAGGATAACGATAGTCGATTTGTAAGGAGAAGTCTATGGGTTTTATTCGATTACCTCTGGCTGTTTTAATAGGAAAGTTTGTCGGCTGGGTGAGCCGCGTTATTGGACATAAAGGATCGTCCCTGCCTGGGATGGTGGCACGTAAGATTTATTCGCGTGTTTTAACGGATTTGGCCGCTCGTTTGCGCAGACCTCATATCATATACAAGGATGGTCAGGAGTATGAGGGTATTGTGGGAAAAATCATCGCGGTGACCGGAACCAACGGCAAAACCACGGTGACGCATATGCTTCATGGTTTTTTGCAGACATCGTCCCAGAAGGTTGTCTATAACCATGATGGGGCCAATATGGTCAATGGTATTACAGCGGCCTTCATCGATTCCGTCGGCGTATTTGGCAAGACGACCGCTGAATTTGCTTTGTTGGAGATTGATGAGGGGTCTCTACCGGCTATTATGGATGAGATAACTGTGGATGTTTTGGTTGTGACCAACTTTTCCAGCGATCAGGAGGATCGCTACAACACAGCTACTGCCGCCGAGATTGTGAAGGGGGCACTGGTCAGAGAATCTGATGTTTGGCTTGTTTTAAATGCTGATGATCCGAATACGGCGGTTCTGGCGGATACGATGCCGGGGCAGCATTTCTTCTATGGATCGGTTACCGGATCCATGAATATTGAGGCTCGTTTCTGTCCGCGTTGCGGGAAGAAGCTCGCAATCGGCGTCGATGGTTTCCCGGGCAAATATGCCTGTTCCTGTGGTTTTGTTCGGCCTGATCCGGATTTGTATATTGAACCGTTGCCGGATCCCGTTGACCTGTGTTGCCGCGCCCGTTTCTCGACAGGGCAGGAGTTTAGGTTGTGTTCCCCCGTTTTAGGAACGTTCAACTACTATAATATGGCGGCGGCTTTTATGACAGGGATTTGTCTGGGGCTCGATCCGGAGCGTATGATGATGAGCCTGAAAAACTATGCAACTTCTCCCGGCCGGATGGAGCGGTTCTCCCATAATGGAAAGTTTATCCTGCTTAATCTTGTGAAAAACGCCAAAGGGTACACAGAGTCTTTGTCGGTGTTGGATCCGTTGAGAGGCAGCGTTGTGTTGCTTCTGGCACTCTGTGATACGCCGGCGGATGGGTGCGATGTTTCTTGGATCTGGGATGTGAATTTTGAAAGGCTGGGTCTTGATGCCAACAAGTTCGGGTGTTTCATCTGTACAGGAACAAGAGGGGCTGAGATGGCGGTTCGGCTAAAATATGCGGGGATCCTTGAGAGGAATATTCTGGTCGTCGACGATATGCGTGACGCTGTGTTGTCGGCCATAGAGAGGCCTGGAGAGCATGTTGTTTTGCTTTCTGCTTATTCGGCGCTAACGCCTTTACGCAAAGTTTTAGTAGACACGACAAAAATGGGGGGTTCTCATGCTGAAGATATGTTATCTCTATCCTAATATGTTGAACCTGAACGGGAATTGGGGCAATGTGGCGGCTTTGCTAAAGCGTTGCGTTTGGCGAGGGATTGAAGTTGAACTTGTCAAGATCAATCCGGGGGAGCCGGTGGATTTTGCGAAAATGGATATTGTTTATCTGGGCACGGGAAACGAGCAAACCCGCAAAATTGTGTTTGATGATTTGATGCCCCGTCGGGATATACTGCAAACCGCCATTGAGCAAGGCATGGTGATGTTGGCGGTGGGCAGCGGTTGCCATTTGCTTGGAATGTATCGCTTGACCGAGGAGGGGCATAGAGTGTCCAGTTTAGGGTTGATCAGTTTCTTTACACGTCTTACGAACACGTTTCTGGTTGGGGACTGCGTGGTTGGGACGCAGCTGGCCGGGGATGAGGTCAAAATTGTCGGTTTCGAAAACCATCGGGAACATGTTTTCAGAGGCGACGATCTCCCGCCTTTGGGCAACGTTGTTTATGGTCATGGCAATAACGGCAAGGACAATACGGAAGGGTTTCGCTATAAGAATGTCTTCGGATCCAATATGGTGTCCCTGTTGCCCAAGAATCCCAGATTGACGGATTTGATGTTGGGGGCAGCTCTTCGAAACAAAAAAAGTCCGGTGAGGTTCACGACTCTTGAGAATACTTTGGAAGACCGGGCTTTGGATGTTGTGCTGAAAAAGTTTCTATGATCAAGGATCTTTGGGATTTGTGTGTGGCTTTTTTCCGTGCCGGCAATTTTGGGTTTGGCGGAGGACCGGCGATGATTCCTTTGATTCAGAATGAAGCCGTGGATAGGTATGGTTGGATGAGCAACAGCGAGTTCGCTGAGGCGGTGGCGGTAACCAACGCCTTGCCGGGACCGATTGCGACAAAGCTGGCGGCTTATGTGGGGTTCAAGGTGGCTTCTTGGCCGGGTGTGGCGGTGGCTACGGCGGTGACTGTTTTGCCGACGATTCTTTTGGTGGTGTGGGCAGGACAGTTTCTGATGAAGCATGCTCAAGATCCGGGGGTTCAGGCTGCCCTCAAGGGGGTGCGGCCGGTGGTTGCCGTATTAATTGGTGCTGTGGCGTTGGGGTGGATGTGGGATATCATGTCTCTTGGGTTGGAACATAGCGATTGGAGGATCCTGGGAGGCAGCGCTCTGATTGCCGTTGGCGCGGCGCTGGGCCTACGCCGGAAAGTTCATCCGGCTGTATTGGTGGCGGCATCCATGGCGGTTGGAGGGATGGTGTTCAGATGAAGCGGTATTGGGAACTTTTCTTGGCTTTTTTTCGAGCCAGTCATTTGTCTTTCGGCGGAGGACCGGCGATGATTCCGCTGATTCAGGCCGAAGTTGTCAACAGGTACGCGTGGGTGAGCGAAGAAGAGTTCAGTGATATGGTGGCGGTTTCTACCGCTCTGCCGGCACCGTTGGTGACAAAGCTCGCCGCGATGATCGGATATCGCGCCCGGGGTTGGTTCGGGGTGGTGGCCGCGGAAATCGGGATTTTTTTGCCGACAACGCTGGCGGTGGTGTTGCTGGGTGGGTTGATTATGCGGTTTGCCGATTCCGCCGTTCTTCGGGCCATGTTAACCGGTGTCCGTCCGGTTGTTATCGTGCTTTTGCTTCAGGTGGCTTGGGGTATGGGGAAGAAGGCTTTTGTTGACGGTTTGATGTGGTTTTTGGGGGCGGTGGCATTGGGCATAATCCTATTTGTCCCGTGGATTCATCCGGCGTTTCTGGTGGTTGGGTCTATGGCTTTGGGGTATTTTTTTTATAGGAATAAAGGTAAGGAGAGAAACGATCATGACAAAAAACAAGTTGAGACAAAGTGAATGTGTTGAGGAAGAATGGGCCATAAAGGCAAAGAAACCGTTAGGCAGGCGGGTTTGGCCGGTCTCTGGGGCGGTCCTGCTGATACTTGTGGTTTGTGTAGCCGGATTTGGGTGTTCGAAGGATATGCGAAATGAGAGCGCTCCCTATGAGTATGGTATGTATGATGCTCGGGATGAAGGCTTTGCGGCAAACAACAGTAATGATTATGAGGTGCCGGAGACTGCGGAATCGGGCAGGTATTCCACCGCTCCTCTTTCGCCGTCGGTCGATCAAGCCGGTGGCAGCGTTGAGGAAACCTTGGGGAAAAAAATCGTCTATTCCGCGCAAGCGACGCTTAAGGTCGACTCTGTAACAGAGGCGGTGAAGGCGATTGAGGAAAAGACAATTTCCATGGGCGGCTATATTGTTCAGTCGACTTATGCGGAGAATGACTTAAGAGCCAACATCAGTATTAAGGTTCCTCAGAACAGGTTCTCGGAGTTCAAAGACGGAATTGTCGCTTGGGGCACGGTTCTTGAGTTGAGGCAGTCCTCCGATGATATTGGATTGCAGTATTTCGATATGGAAGCCCGTATGAAGAACCTGGAAGCCCAAGAACAGAGATATTTGGAGATTCTGCAGGATGCCAGAACGGTTGATGAAATTCTCAAAGTGCAGAAATCCTTGACCGATGTACGGACATCGATTGAGAGTTATAAAGGGCAATTGCGTTATTGGGATAATCAGGTTGATTACGCCCAAGTGTCCCTCATGTTGCGCCAAGGGAATCAGGATCTTATTGTGTCGGATCCGTGGGAACCAACATCTTTCAGCAAAACGTTAACAGCATGTAAGAACGCGATTCTGAAAACCATCAGCACTTTATGGAACGTTTTGAACTATTGGTTGGTGGGTATGGCTTATCTCTCCCCGATCCTTGTTGTCGGAGGTGTTATCTTGGCGGTTGTGCTGCTGTTGCGCAGAAGGAGACGGCGGGGCGGCAAGCCGGAAGTTAGCAAAGCTGAAGGCGGCAAGCCAGAAAACAATAAATCTTAAGGTAGCATGATCCGGGAAAAAAACTGGCAGAGAGGATCGATATGGCGGCAACACAAAGACAAGAAGAAACCATACTGGAAGGCCGGTGCCGGAGTATTCCCCGTCCGCCCCTGTACAAAGTTTTTTTGCTGAACGATGATTTCACACCTATGGACTTCGTTGTGGTTGTTCTGCAAAGCTATTTCGCCATGAACCGGGAACGGGCGACTCAGGTCATGCTTCAGGTTCACAGAGAAGGTATGGGGATGTGCGGTGTTTTCACGAAAGATGTCGCCCAAACCAAGGTTCAGAATGTTGTGGCCTTCGCGCGACAGCACCGGCATCCCTTGGCTTGTATGATGGAGGAAACCGAATGATTGAGCAAGAGCTGGAAATCAGCTTACATCTGGCCATAGATGATGCCAGGAAAAAAGGTCATGAGCTTTTCACGGTTGAGCATCTGTTGCTCGCGCTGTTGGACAACCCTGCTGCCGCACGGGCATTGCGGGCCTGCGGGGCTGATGTCGACGACTTGCGGCGTGAACTCACCCGGTTCACTGACGAACACACCCCCAAGGTTGACAATAATGAATTCGATCCTCCGCCAACCCTGGGGTTTGAGCGTGTTCTCCAACGAGCGATTCTGCAGGCAGAATCGTCGGGGAAGCAAGAAGTTGACGGGGCTTATATGCTGGTGGCCATCTATAGTGAAGAGGATTCCCATGCGGTCTATTTCCTGCAACAGCAGGATATCTCCCTCCTCGATATCCTGAGTTTCATCTCTCACGGTGTAACCAAAACGAATTATGAAGAAATCGGCGACTTGTATGACGGCCAAGAACAGCTTACACGAGAAGTCAAAACCCGGCAAGACGTTCTGCAAATATATACCCACAACATCAACCAACAGGTCTTGGAGGGCAAGATCGATCCGTTGATTGGCCGTGACAAGGAAATCGAGCGCGTTGTCCAAACCCTATGTCGACGCCGCAAAAACAATCCGATTCTGGTGGGCGAAGCCGGTGTGGGGAAAACAGCCGTTGCGGAGGGGTTGGCGCATCGGATTGTGGGCGGGCTTGTTCCGGACATTCTCAGGAACGCTCAGATCTATGCCCTTGATATGGGGGCGCTGTTGGCCGGCACAAAATACCGGGGCGATTTCGAACAGCGCATGAAAACTGTGCTCAAACAGTTGACCGACAACAAAGATGCCATTCTTTTCATTGACGAAATCCATACGTTGATTGGTGCCGGTGCCACATCAGACAGCACGCTGGACGCTTCGAACCTGCTGAAACCGGCACTTGCCGCCGGTCGCTTGAAGTGCATCGGAGCCACGACTTATACCGAATACCGCCAAGTTTTCGAGAAGAATCATGCCCTGTCCCGGCGTTTCCAGAAAATTGACATCGTCGAACCGACTGTGGCGGAAACCGTCGAGATCCTCAAGGGGCTGAAAAACCATTTCGAGGCACACCACGGCGTCAGGTACTCCCCCGGAGCTCTCACCGCCGCCGCCGAATTGTCTGCCAGATATATCAACGACCGTCACTTGCCCGATAAGGCTATCGATATCATTGATGAGGCCGGCGCGGCTCAACGCATCTTGCCCAAATCCCGGCAAAAGAAAACCATCGGCAAAAACGAAATTGAGAACATCGTCGCCAAAATTGCCCGGATTCCGCCTCGGAACATTTCTCAAGACGACCGCGCCGCGTTGAAAACCCTTGATCAAGACCTCAAAAAAGTCATATTCGGTCAGGATGCCGCCATTGATACGCTGGTACAAGCCATCAAGACGGCGCGTTCCGGTTTGGGAAACCCGCAGAAACCCATCGGTTGTTTCCTGTTCTCAGGTCCCACCGGTGTAGGCAAAACCGAAGTTGCCCGTCAACTCGCGTACACCATGGGTATAGAGCTTGTACGTTTTGATATGTCGGAATATATGGAACGTCATGCGGTTAGCCGTTTGATTGGCGCGCCTCCGGGTTATGTTGGTTTCGATCAAGGGGGGCTGCTCACGGAACAGATTGTCAAGAAACCCTATAGTGTGGTATTGCTTGACGAAATCGAGAAAGCCCATCCGGACATCTACAACATCCTGCTCCAAATCATGGATCACGGCACCCTTACTGACAACAACGGGCGGCAAGCGGATTTTCGCAATGTTATTCTCATTATGACGACCAACGCCGGAGCCGAGGCTATGCAGAAAACCATTATGGGTTTCTCAGCCAAACGGGAGACAGGCGACGAAATGAGCGAAATCAAGCGTGTTTTCACGCCGGAGTTCCGAAACCGCCTTGATGGGATGATATCCTTCAAGTCCCTTGACAACGAAATCATTCTCCGGGTGGTAGACAAGTTTTTGGCCCAGCTTGAAAGCCAATTGAACGAAAAGAATGTGACTGCCTGTTTTACGGATACACTGAAAACCTGGCTGGCCCAAAAAGGGTTCGATCCGGCTATGGGTGCCCGTCCCATGGCGCGGCTGATTCAGGATGTGATTCGCGCGGCTTTGGCCGATGAACTGTTGTTCGGGCGGCTGGCCAAAGGCGGAGAGGTGACTATTGATGTTGATCCGGACTGCGAGAGCGTCAAGCTGGTGTTTGAAGGGGAGTCGTAAGAAGAGTCTACGGTTATGTGCGATAATGATTCATCAAACACCCGGCTAAGATAATGCAACGCTCCTCATCGGTCAATTCGCCGAGACTCAGGTGGAGAGGCAGACAGCTTGACGTGTCAGAGCTGATAATATAAGCGGTCACAGAAGAGAGGCTCTGTTCACAAATGGTGCGGATTCCCGGAATGAACAACCAATCGCCAGTATGAAAGGGTAGCGCTTCTGTTGTGAAAGGGGTTTCGGAGCTTGAAGCGTTTTCCGGGGTTTGTTCCAACAGAAGCGGCAGCAAACCCCAATTGATGAGATTGCTGCGATAACGCTTGGTGGCGTATTCGCGGGCGATGTTGGCCCAGGTGCCGAGAACTTTCTGACAGGAAGCCGCCTGTTCCCGAGCTGAGCCGTCGCCGGGTTTGTTGGCAAAAACCAATGTGCCGATGCCGACAGAATCAGCGTTGAGCTCGAATGTCCGGTCACCGTTTCCGTTAGAGAGAACAGCTTTGACGACATCAAGGATAGTGGCAAGTTCTGTTCGCAGTTCAGCGGAAACATTGTCTGTGGCGCCAGGATCAGCCGTGTTGGCAGTGATGTCCGAAATAACATCCGTCCCGTTTTCCCGCCACACCTGGGCCAGAGATCTAACAGCCTTGGCCAAAGGGACATAACCCGGATCTTTGCGGGACAGGGTGAAGGAAGCGAGTTTCTCCGGATTGGAGCGGTAGGAAGAAGTTTCCCCGGAGGGGATAAGCTCGTCCGTGGTGGTGACGTCGTCTGTGATGACCGAAGCCACTTTAAGCAGCAGATGATCGCTGAGAGCCGGGATGACCGGCCAGTCGGCGATATTGGGGCCCAAGGCGAGGGGGAAGCTGTGCCGGGGACGGCCGACACCGTTATAAACGCGGTTAGCGTAGGGCGTATTGTTGAAAGTATAGACAGGTTTGCTGCGGGCATTTTCGCCGGCGGCGGTCAGACGGCCGCCGTTTTTGGCTGTGGCGGCAATACTGCGGGCATCCATCAACGCCACAGCCGCGATCTGGCCGTCGTCAGGCTTAGAGCCCTCCCGGTTGGGGAAATTTCTCGTGGTATGGCGGATGCTGAAACCGTTGTGGGCGGGGACGTCGCCGGCACCAAAACAAGGACCGCAAAAAGCGGTGCGCACGGTAGCTCCCGCAGCCAACAAAGAGGAGAGAGCCCCTGTTTCGGTCAGACGCATCATAATAGGCTGGCTGGCCGGATAGACACTGAGGGCAAAAGCTTCGCAACCGACGGAGCTGCCATGAAGAATGTAGGCTGCCTCCGCAATATTGTCATAGGTGCCGCCGGCACAACCGGCGATAATGCCTTGATCAACATGGAGTACGCCATCAATGATTTTGTCTGTGAGGCGCAGGGGCAGATCGGGACGATCAGACTGCATCGCCGCGGCTTTCTCGGTTTCCCGCAGAATATCAGCCAAGTCGGTTTCCAATTCAGCGATAGTATAGGCGTTTGACGGATGGAAGGGCAGGGCGATCATTGGTCTGATTGCGGACAGATCCACCAGGATCATGCTGTCATAATAGGCCAAGGGTCCGGGTTTGAGTTCGGCGTAATCGCAAGCCCGGCCATGGAGCAGCAGATAATCACGCACGACGGTATCTGTCTGCCAGATCGACGTGAGACAAGTGGTTTCCGTGGTCATAACGTCGATACCCATGCGATAATCCATGTTCAGATTCGCGATGCCGTCACCGACGAATTCCATGACCTTATTCTTCACAAACCCGTTGGCAAAGACGGCTTTAATAATTGCCAGAGCCACATCTTGAGGGCCCACTCCGGGTTGAGGTTTGCCGGTCAGCCAGACAGCGACAACCTGGGGATAGGGGATATCATAAGTTCTGCCCATAAGCTGTTTGACAAGCTCAGGTCCGCCTTCACCAACGGCCATGGTACCCAATGGGCCATAACGGGTATGGCTGTCCGAACCCAGAATCATTTTGCCGCAACCGGCCATAATCTCACGCATGTATTGGTGGATAACGGCTTGGTGAGCCGGGATATAGATGCCGCCATATTTTTTGGCGACGGATAAACCGAACAGATGGTCGTCCTCATTGATGGTGCCCCCAACGGCACAAAGGCTATTGTGGCAATTGGTCAGCACATAGGGGACGGGGAACTCTTCCAACCCACTGGCGCGGGCGGTTTGGACAATACCGACATAAGTAATGTCATGGGAGGCCAGAGCGTCGAACTTGACACGCAGTCCGATCTGTCCCAAGACAAGGTCTTCAGGGATGGGGGACACATTATGACTGCCCAAAACGCTGTGGCTTATGGTCTGGCGTCGTCCTTGATCCATCAAGCCTTGTTGATTCAAAGAAGCTTCGGCGGACTCATCCGGCAAGACGACCTCGTTGCCGTTTCGTATGTAGACGCCGTTGGGATAAAGTTTAATCATTTCTCTTCTCCTTTTTTCGCGCATGTCAGGCAGTTGTTGGACAGCTCTATCGGCAAATCCGGTGCTGACAGGTGGACTGTGGTTGCTGAACGAATTCTATGTCTATTGTCTATTTTTCATGGCGGATTGTCAAATTTCTCAGGAGGCAATTATATCATCAGCGGCTGGGCCTGGGCCGACGCCGTCAAACGGGACGACACCCGCTTCGACATCTTGGCCACCGTCACCTACGCCAGCGGTGCAACCAAAGACCGTCGCCGGGCCGCCTTCAACCCATGTATCACAGGGTGGCAATACACCTCAGGGGTCTTCACCCTGGGAACCGGCAACACCACCGCCGACCTGCCTGTCAAAATCACCGTCAGACTCCGCTGGAACAAACAGGCCAACCCGGCCTATTTCGACAACATTCAGCTCATCAAAGACAACGCTCCCACCACCCTGGCCTCAACCTTCTCCCGCAAACAGGACTATACGTATGACAATTTAAACCGGCTCACCGACATCGATACCACCACTGACGCCCCGGTCAACACCCATTACAAATACAAACTCTCCGACCGGAACGCCCCCAACCAATCCCAGTACCGCACCACCTTGGTCAGCACCGAATTCATCGGACTCAGAGCCTACAGCTACACCTTCGATGTCTTGGGAAACATCACGAAAATCACCGAAGGAACCCGGGCCAACCAACAAGAAACCACCGGCAGCGGGTACG
>WRJI01000062.1 GCA_009778595.1 Peptococcaceae bacterium
GATTCTGGTCGCCATGGCGCTGATTTCATATTCGACGTCGGACATGTAACGATCCATGGCATCGGCATCGAATACGACATCATTGTTCTCGTTGGTGGGCTTAAGCAAGAGAACGGCTGCTTCTATGAACCTTCTCAGGTATCCGGTGGAGATTTGAAAGATTACGACTTGTTCTTCAAGCAATACTTTCATCTCTTCTTCCAGTTCAGTAATGGCTATCACGAAATCCCCGTCCGATTCTCCGATGATTTTCATGTTTGCAAGGAATTGAAACATGTCCTGGATTGTCTGAAGGGTTTGTTCCTGATATTCGAGCAGATACCTCAGTACGGCGAAATTGATTCTGTAGGTCATTCTCTTATCTCCTTATAAGAACGGGTTAGCCCTCCCTGCGCGAAAAAGATCACATGTAGGTATCTTGGAAAATCAATACTACAAAATTAGCACTTATTCAAACCGGGATCCAAAATATTGAGGGGATACCCTCTGATGCCATTTGAAACAAGTATATCAATTCTTCTTGTGCAGTGCAATAGGAGGGAGTGAACTGGTGAACTGTCTATCAATATATCAATATATCTGATTGTCTGTACTAACGCGGGCTCTGCCCGCAAGTATTCAGTATTCAGGATTCAGTATTCAGTATGTGGATTTTCTTGTTTTTTATTGACGCTTCGCGTCTATAAGTTACTAATGCGGGTTACGCCCGCAAGGTGGTACAACCGAGAATCGTCCGCTGATCGCATCCCAACCTTACCCCACAAACCGCCGTTTCCCACTCACCCGATCAAGGACAATCCGATAAACCGCAACTCTGTCAAGTCCCTTGGGATCGTACACAAACCCCTCGAACCCACAATGACGTAACAGCAGACCCATGCCACGTCTCGCTTCACCATCGCGCACAAGCTCTGCCCTCCCGAACCCAATCACACTCTCATACTCCGTAGTCACGCTTCCAGGCACCTCAGCAAACCGATAGAAAATCCCCGCTTCAACACATACATAGGGATTCCCGGCAATAAGCTCATGCTTAAGCCCCTCACACGCACCATGAAAAAACACCACAACCCGACCGGCAACAACCTCATACCCAAAAGACAGTGGCACAACATAAGGATACGGCTCATCATGCAACCCTAGACGAATCGTATCTGCCCGACTCAGAATCTCAACAATCCCATCCAAATCCGTCACTTCGCGATCGTTTCTACGCACCTGATTCCCCCTCCCCAGAAAATCTCTCAGTCTTGCAGCCCGAGAGGTGTACCCGGGGGGGAGTACCTGGGGTGTACTCCCAAGCGCTCCCCAAGTACACCCAATCACGCCACAGGGACTCCCAGGCCCTTCCCAAGCACTCCCCCCGGACTGCACCTCATCATATCAGCCGATCAAATGTTGCACCGGCGCCAAAAAAGCCTTCTCAACCCGCTCCCTCAGCTCCGGATCCTCCCCATCACTCTTCAAAGAATAATAGAACTTAATCTTCGGCTCCGTCCCCGACGGCCTCACCATAACAAACCCGCCGCCCTCCAACGAAAACCGCAACACATCGGCACTGGGCAACGGAATAACCGACTCCGTCCCCAACAACAGATTCCGGGAAACCCGCGCCTTATAATCCTCGAACCGCTCAATCCGCCGTCCCGCCAACTCAGTCAGCGTACTTCCCCGCATAATCCGCATGATCTCATCCATAGTCTGTCGTCCGTTCAGGCCCTTCAAGGTAATCGATCTCTGGGTATCATCATAGAACCCATACTTCTCATGCAAATCCCCCAGAACCTGCCACAAAGACTTCCCGTCCACACACTTATAATAGAGCGCCGCCTCACACAACAACACCGCCGCCCCCACCGCATCCTTATCCCGGGCATACACCCCGGCCAAATACCCCAAACTCTCCTCGAACCCCAACAAAAACCGCCCGTGCCCCGACGTCTCCATCTCCAGAATCTGCTCCCCGATAAACTTAAACCCCACATGTACATTCCGAACCTCAACCCCGGCATCCTTCCCCACAGATTCCGCCAGATCCGTACTGGCAATCGTCTTCACCACCACCGAATCCTCCGGCAACCCTCCCGAAACCCGCAATTGATCAATTAAATAATGCATCAACACGATCCCGATCTGATTTCCGGTCAACCCCTTATACTCCTCACCATCCCGAACACAAAGCCCCAACCGATCCGCATCCGGATCGCTGATCAACACGACATCCGCTCCCTGCCGCCGCGCCAACGCCAACGCCATTCGAAAGGCCTCCGGATCCTCCGGATTCGGAACCCGCACCGTCGGAAAACTCCCATCAGGCAACTCTTGCTCCTCCACCACATGAACCCGCGAAAACCCGGCCCGCTTCAACATACTCCGAACCGGCACATTCCCAGTCCCATGGAGCGGCGAATAGACAACACAAAGCTCATCCCCCCGCTTCCGGATAAGATCAGGATTCACCAGCGTCCCTTCCACAGCCTTGAGGTAGACCTCATCCATATCCGCCCCAAGGATCGTACACATCTCTTCCCAGCTACCCGATGGCGGCACATCCACCAACCAGCTGTCCCGCTCGTTCATACGTCTCAGGATCTCCTCAGCTTTCTCAGCCCCAACCTGACAGCCATCCTCCCAATACACCTTGTACCCGTTATGCTCCTGAGGATTATGGCTGGCCGTAATCATCACCCCGGCAATAGCTTTCAGCTCCCGCACGGCAAAAGACAACTCCGGCGTCGGCCGCAAAGCGTCAAACAGAAAAGACCGAATCCCATTCCCCGCCAACACTCGCGCCGTCTCCCGCGCAAACGCATCCGAAAAATGCCGGCAATCATAAGCGATCGCCACACCCCGCTCACAAGCCTCAGGCCCCGCCGCCTTAATCGTATCGCTAAGGGCCTGCGTCACCCGCCGTACAACATAGATATTCATCCGGTTGCTGCCGATCCCGATAACCCCGCGCAACCCTGCCGTACCGAACTCCAAATCCGTATAGAACCGGTCAACAACCTCCTCATCCTCCACCGATAACCCACAAAGCTCCATTCGTGCATCCTCATCAAAATAGCTATCCTCACGCCACAATTGAAAAAGCGCCGCAACTCTACCGGCGGTTTTTTCATCCATAATCAAGACCTCCTCTCATTCTCATGTGTAAGACAAAGCAACCACATCCTGCAACCACATCCGGCAACCATATCCTGTAGCCACGTCCATCTTCTCTATCCAGTATTATATAATCTTTGCGAAAATCCTTCGAGGAATTCGCATATCAGAAACTATAATGTATAATAGAAAAACCAGTTGGTCCTCAGCCAAGTCCAAATCACTTATACAAAAGCTCAAATAAAAAAAAGAGGTAACAGAAGATGATCTTAGCCGTCGATATTGGCGGAACCAAAACATACGCCGCCCTCTTCCCGGTTCCACCGTCTGGCTCCTCCCCCTCAGCTCCCTCCTCCCCCGCGGGCTCCTCCACCCCCTCGGGCTCCTCCTTTTCAACCTCTGACTGGCACCCCACCCATCTGACGCGCTGGCCTAGCCGGGACTTCGACTTCCGGCTTCTCAGGGAATTCATCCGCACCGCAAACCTTACTCAACCCATCCAAGCCGCAGGCTTCAGCCTGGCCGGTCCAATAGTCGGAGACCAATGTCAATTGGTCAATTTAGACAAAACATTAGAGTTCTCAGCTGTACGCCAAGAACTCCCCCAAATCGAACACATCGTATTCGCCAACGACCTCGTCGCCACCGCCCACAGTCTACAAGTCCTGCCAACCTCATCCTTTGTCAGCTTAACCGAACACCTTCCAGCTGAAAACGCCTTCGCCCCACAGGATTGTTACCCTATCGCTGTTTTATCCCTCGGCACCGGCCTCGGTCAATCCACTCTCTTATCTCCGAATCAAGCTCTCAGTTCAGAAGGTGCCCACGCCGACTTCGCGCCCACCACAGAACAACAAGTCAGACTGTGGCGTTATTTGAAACAACACTACGAACACGTCAGTTACGAACGTCTGCTCTCCGGGTTAGGACTGCAGAACATCTACGCTTTTCTGGCTCAAGAAAAATCGGCCGCCGCCGACATCGGCACAACGCCGACAACGCCGACAACTCTGACACCTAAAGCGCCCACAACTCCGGCACCACCGGCAACGCAGACAGCGCCGTCACCGACCCCGCCGGAGATCACATCCCGCGGCTTGGACGGCACATGCCCCCTATGTCAGGCGACGCTCCATCTCTTCACCGAAATCCTCGGCGCCCAAGCAGGCAATTTTGCACTCCAGACCATGTCTGTAGGCGGCATTTACTTAGCCGGCGGCATCATCTCCCACATCCTACCCGCTCTTTGCCAAGCGGCATTCCGCCAAGCGTTTGTGAACAAAGGACGCTTCAGCGGCATCCTTCAACAGATTCCGATAACAGCAGTCTGTGACGATCGAGCCGCTCTTTGGGGAGCCGGACAGCTGGCCAAAGTCACTTAAGGTAGCAACAACAGAATCGCCCTACAGCTATCTCATACTCAGTTGTACCATCTTGCAGGCGTAATCCGCACCATCACTTCACGTCACACATGGTTTTCGCCATCTCACGCAATAACTCGCACCCATCCTCGCCGACTTCCCAAGGATAATTCATCTGCACATTAATCGCCTTGGCTTTCAGAGCGATACGCCTGTATTTCGCCATAGGCGTTACCCCATACTCACCCTCAGCCTCCGGTATCGGCATCATAGGATCAACTTCATAGATTTTCATATAGAGCCCGGGGTCATACGAGGACCCCTCAGCGGGAACAACAAGATCAAACCAATCTGAGTCCTGCAGTTCGAACCCCGGCAACAGATAAATCCCATAGCCCTTATTGCTATAAGCGAGGGTTCCGGTAAAGAGCATCTCCTCGCCACCCTGAAGGACAGTTATCTCCTTTTCGCCAGGCAGAACAACCGGTTCCGGAACCGGATTCTCTGGCGTAACAGGTGCATCTTTATCAGAACAACCGGAGAAAACCAAAACAGTCAACAACACAGCCAGAACCATAACAAAAACCATTCTCTTTTTCATTTCAGCAATCTCCTTTGTGGTTATTCTGAAGCCTGTCTTAGTCCCTTAGGTTGCAACAACATCAATAAAAAACAAGAAAATCCACATTCTGAATCCTGAATACTGAATACTGGATACTTGCGGGCAGAGCCCGCGCTAGTCCCTTTGGCTTTGGCCTCAATCCTCAAGGCAAACCGCCGCGCCAATACCCGCGCCCTCCCGAACCTTACGGGCCACCTGTCCCAACATATCCGCCGCCCGCTCCCGAACGAACTTCACCTCCGGATTCGACCCGGGATCGATTCCCTCCAACCGCGAATACACATATGTCACATCGGCAAAAATCTGCCCCAACACCGCCGACAACCTCAAAGACGGTTTCCCCGGCACTTCAATCAACACAGCCGGCATAACCTCCGTGAACCTCTTATAGTTCGCCATAGCCAGCACAACTTCCTCGTCCCCATACCTCAACCCCTCATGAGCCGGATTGATCGGATCAATAACCTCGGAAACCATACTGTGACGCAACCGATCCCGCATATTCGATCTGATCAGGAACAAGCCCATTTTGGTTTCCCTGTTCCCCAGAACCCCCTCAACATTCATATGAGAATCCCGCGGCAAACCGAAGAATCCGGACATCAACAAATCGTTGCCGTCCTTATTCACACCTTCGTTCCAGAACTGAATCAACTGATCCGCCAACAGAGATAACACCTTGTCATTGCATCCGAAATAGATGAAATTCTTTCCCCGCAGCTTCTGCCAAACCAAAATGTATTTCGCCAACACACAAGGCAACGAATTCTGATCTCCAATATCGTAAGTCCGCACAGCCTCGTCAATATCCCGCCAATACTGCTCGACATCCATCCCTGCCACAAACATAGGCGCCAATAAGATCGGTGTTTTATTGCGTCCGTACCGACCGGACACCTGATCCGGCAAAGACAAGGTCAGATTCCCGTCACGCCTGGCAATGTCATACAAAGGCCCGCTGTTTGAAAACACAACCCGTTTCGCGTTCCTCGGAGTATATTCATGGATCTTCACCGTCTCCTCTGTCAAACTGCTCCGGGAAAACTCCATAAACAATGTGTTCCCAACATCAGCATCGTCCGGCAGCAGCGACAGATCCCGAGGCGAATTGATCACCAGCCATCGAAGCCGCCGCCCGGGATCCTCGTTATTCAACGCGGCCACATAATGCGTGAACTGTTCATTAGCCCCGATCCCCGTTGTAACCAGATACTTTGGCCATCCTCCCGACTGTGTGAACAGCCTCTCGATTTCGGCTTGAAGATCCGGTGCCACATCCTTCATGAACCCATTGAAATAGTCCAGAACATCATCCCGATACAACTTAACAAAAGAATCCGTAGCGAATCCGGCCGGGACTTGGGCAAACAACCCTTCCAGGTCGTCCCGCAACCCTTCATCCATAACAATCGGCGAATCCACACCCCCACTCAACGTCACCGAAAACAGCTCCGGCTCAGGACACAGAGCCCCCGGGTTCTCACACAGATACAGCGGTACTGTCGTCGAAGCGCCCTTGTGAGCCGCCCCACCCGCTTTCATTTTATACAACAGCACCTGATCACCCAAACCAAAATCCGAAAGATCCTTCTCAATATCCTTCCCTGATAACCGAAAAACCTCCGCCAGATTGTTAATCAGAGATTCCATGGAAAATGCCGTTTTCATTGCGCCGCATACAGTCCCGACCTCAACATGTTTGTCAGGATGCCGCTCAATCAAATTATCAATAAGAGACGGGAAAAAATAGTCATCGGCCACGCATATCCACCTCCAGTACTTTCACACCTCTATTATCATACCATAGCGTGGCCTAAAGCCGCAAGAAGCCTTGCGCTAGTACTCCGTCCAGTCCAAATCACTTAAATGGATTGCAAGTATTTCGACATGATGCTAGGAAGAACCGACGACGAATACCGGGTGTCTTCTAGGAGGATCTGACGAAGCAGCGTGTCGAAAGACGACGCAAGACATTAAGTGATTTTGGCTGGACGGAGTACTAGTACTCCCCCACGACATCACGAAATCATGAAATCGACTGCTCCATCATCTGCGCTGAAACAGTTACGTCACCGGGAGAATGAAAAGCCTGTTCCAAGGAAACCAGATCAAGCTTTTTGCTTGACCCTTGCAACCGGCTGAACTCCTTCAGAAAAATCTCTGACAGATTCGTCAGCAACTCCGGATTGTCGCTGTCCGCCACAATTGTCGGTGTGAAGGTATCCCCTTTGAACACCGCCGTCTTCTCAAAAATATAGTAAGGCTGAAACGAACACCACAGAGGACCGCCGTTTTTGCTGGCGATATAGGACGCTCGAATGGTGGGCGGGATATTGGAAATATAGAGATCGACCCCTTTATCACATGAATCCGCAAGGATCTCAATCGTCGCCCACAGATTGTCTTTGTCCCTTTTGGCATCAATGATATCGGTATCGGGAGAACAAATAATAATCTCAAGACTGTCATAGGAATAATGTTCAGGAATGTCCACCAACAGCCTTCCGAACAGCCCGGTACCGTAACAAATCACCTTGATCACGTCAGCGTGTTTCTCTTTAACAATCTCTGTAATCTTGTTATACACGATATACTTATTCTCAGGAAAAACAATGCTCTCCTCAGAGTCTTTGCCCTGGAAATCCTTCCTCAGAAAATAAGTATTCAGCAGAATCTGGATCAGAATCGCTGACAAAGAGATATAAAACCCCTTATCACACAGCCAGACAATTGCGAACTGGGGATCGACAACATTCATAACAACGACACAGACACTGTTCACAAAACATGTGATCGCGATGGAAATGATGCCTGTACCATACCGAAGGCACTTTTCGAAGACGCTGTTTTTTGGGCTCACAAGACCTCCATCCTTTCCCTAAGCACATCCATCTCAGCGCACCAAGGTTCCTTATCAACAGGACAAATTCCCTCCAAGTTTTCGAGAACCTCCAACTCCTTAGCAATATCGTCGGTTGTAACCAACGCCAACCGTCTCTTATGATCAGACAACGTACTCACACACGTGGATCCAGACCCAGATGCAGAACCCCAGAACCCATAGCACCCCCGCTTAAGCTTATACAGCAAAATCGGGTGTTCACGAGAATCCAATCCTGTCACAATCTCACTCAAGGTTCGGCAGACCACGAAAGCACAATACATGTCCTTCATAACACCACCCTGGAGCATTTCATGCATACGGCATCCCTTCACCACAAGCAAATCAGCCGCCATCATGCTATCCAAACACGCCAGAGACATCTTGTTCAAATTTGCCGCTCCCATTTTGGGTCCTTTTTGGGAAATCAGCACCCTGCCCTCCTCGTACTTCCTCATCAGACCATGAAACACAGGATCACGCAAGATTTGTCGCAATCCTCGCCAAGACATATCGTTGCCGAAACAACCGTTTTTAGGAATCAGCTCCACCGTCAAATCCGGGTAGGCCTCAAGGGTTTTGTCAATAAAAACCAAATCCAGATACGTCTCAATATAGTCGTCTGTCAGCCAAACCACTCTTGCGCACCGGGCCAGATCCCGTTCCAACTCCTCCCATTCAAAAAAAGGATAAACCGACGATCGAACCGTCTCCAAAAGGTGCTCCAACACATACCCGGCCGCTTCCGGCGGATCCCTATCGAAACATCCCGCCATACCAATCCCTTGATTGGCATAAGTCGAAGACGCCGAAGGCGCGCCTTTGAGATCCAGCCCAGCCAGCCCGCCGGCAATAGACAGCTTCATAACAACTTCCCGGCTTAGATTCATCTCCTGTAGGCGCCGAACCAAACAAGGCATCAGCGCGGTAGCCAAACTGTTGAACCTCCAAGCACAATCCACCTCAGAATCCGGTTCCCCATGCAAAGTAAATCCCACGACTTTTCGAATAACATCCACAAACTCCTGGTTGTAGATAAGGTCCTCCACCCGGGAGCCGCCTGACGTGTACCCCAACAACATGTTAAGATTGGCACGAGAAACGCGAACAGCTTCCTGTTCTGTGGCTTCCGGCAATGCCAATTTGCCCACAACATCAAGCAACATCCCATCAACCCAGTCTTCATACCCCATATCATTAAAGAAAGGGATCCCACAACCGCGCCTCTTCTGGGCGACCGTAAAGGTCTGTGGAACGAAACCGCCTTTAATCAGCGCATGGCTATCAACCTCGCGGTAATCACACAACAACTCATGGAGATTGTCTCGAATGTCATCTTCACTCAGCATGTACATCAGGCAAAACCCCCTCCGCGAAGTCCGAAGCCCATCCCGTCCTTACGCCGCCAGAGCGTTCCGATTAATCCCCTCAATCACTCGGCGCAGATCCAAAAAAACCACTGTATCAAACAGCTCACTCACGCTGCCCATATCGGTAAAAGGACTTTCCTGAAGAATAGAATAATCCTTCATCAAACCGTTTTTCACGATATAGTTGACAATCTGACGCACGAAATACATCTGCCGGGAATCCAGGCCGGCATCATTGAGGAACCGGGAGAACGCGTCATTGGCGGCCTTTTGGCTCACCCCCACAATCGAGCGGACAAGCTCGCCCAAAGGGGTCTGCCCATATTGAGTTTCATACTGCTCTTTTGTCCCCAACTCATTCCACAAGATTTCCTCCAAGACTTTCACATCGTCTTGTGACAAAGGTTCGTTCCCCTTCAATCTGGCAATGGCCGGGACGTTCTGTTGATTCTGAGAGATATAGAAATTAACTTTTTTCTTGTAATTGGCTAGGTCATCATTATCAAGCTGTGATTGTTCCCATTCCATTGAAACGATATCGTCCGTGAAATCTGTTTCATACCGGGCCCGTTCAGAATCCGGAATGAACTTGATCAACCCCCTCATCTTCAACCGGATTTCTTCATAATCCCCAATTCCCGCTCCTTCGAGAAAGTCACTATGAAGAATCCGCTCCAACAGATCCCTTTGAGCAACGACTTCCTGAATCGTGCCGAGTTTGAACAGTTCTGCCCCTTTGCGTTTAACATCGTTCTTGGCCCTTGTGCAACTCTTCTTGGCCAGAATCGCCGCCTCAATCTGATAGATAAGCATATCGAAACGCTCCGCCTCAACATCAGGTTGATCCTCGCCGCCTCGCCCCTTCGGCAAGACCAACGGCGCAATATGTTCCGCAATCTGCAACGTGTTCTCATAAGTCAATATCGCGAAATCCTCATCCTTCCGATACTTATCAATCACCCGAAGATGCTGTTTCACCGCGTAATTGTCGCCGGGCAACTCCCGAACCTGAAATGCCAGATCCTGCACAAGTTCCTGCCTGTATCCTTGCAGCACCTCATCCTGGAACTCCATATCCTGAAGCGTGTACACCAACCCCGTCCTCATATTGAACATACGTTCCTGCAAAGTCGCCACCGCCCTGGCTTCATGCCCCCGGGTATGAAGCCGGAAGAAATCGAAATTCCCACACAAATCAAAAATATAGAAAAGCTTCTTGTCCTCACCGTCAATCAACCCCGGATACGTCCGCGTCCCCCGCCCGATCATCTGCCAGAACTTCGCCCGGCTAAACACTTTTTTGAAGAACACCAAGTTCAGGATCTCCGGCACATCAATCCCCGTATCCAACATATCCACCGAAATAGCGATTTGTGGCATCCGGTTCTTTGCGGAGAATTTGTCGATCAGATCCAGCGCATGGTTAATCGTGTTATCAATGACTTGGGCATAATCGGTAGGATAATCGGCGTACTCTTTGTTCCACACCTTGAGAATCTCCTCAGCGTGTCTGTGGTTCTTAGCAAAAATTATTGTCTTGCCGATCTTCTCCCCATAATCAACCCTCTGACCGAACTGCATCAACACACCCAAAGCTTGTCTTATCGTATCCTCATTGAACACCCATTGATTCATGGCGCTGGAATCTATAGCCTCCGGCAGATTTCCCTCTTCGTCGGTAAACGTATCCTCATAGAGTTCCTTCTCGTCCGCGGAAAGATCATCGTAGGTAATACCATCTGACAAGAACTTCAGCTTGGTATTGACAGACACATAGTCCACAAGATATCCGTCCTGCACCGCCTGAGCCAGCTCGTACCCGTAAGTCGGTACACCGCTCTCCATATCGAAGATGCTGTAGGTATTTTTATCGACTTCATCTTTAGGCGTTGCGGTCAACCCCACCAACAGGGCGTCAAAATAAGAGAAGATGTCTCGATACTCATTGAAAATACTCCGATGAGCCTCATCCACAATAATCAGATCAAAATGCCCCAGGGTAAACAACCGCTCCCCTTTATCATCACGGGTATCGTCGATACTGTTGATCATGGTCTGATATGTGGAGAAAATGGCTCTTGCCCCAGCATCCTCCTTGTCGTCACAGAGATTGCACAAGGACAGATTGGGCAAATGGGCATGAAAAGCCCCCTTGGCCTGCTTTACCAACGCTTTGCGGTCTGCCAGAAACAGCACGTTTTTGACCCAACCGCTCCGGATCAACACATCCACGAGAGAAATCACGGTTCTCGTCTTCCCGCTTCCTGTCGCCATCACCAGCAAGGCTTTACGGCGGTTACGGGCGTCAAAAGCATCACAAACGGCTTGAATAGCCTCCTTTTGGTAGTAACGGTTGGTAATAGCGTCGTCAACCCGGACACCCCGTAGGGATATCCGGTCTCGCATCTTGTTGAACTCTTTTTCCAGATCCCGTTTGGAATAGATCCCTGACACATTCCGTTCCGGGTAGTATCTGTCGTTCCAAATCCGGGTATCGTAACCGTTAGTCATGAAAATGACCGGTCGCCGTTTGTATTTCTTCTCAAGATAATCAGCGTACAAGACGGCTTGTTGGCGGCCTTTTTCCACATTGACACTGGTGCGTTTCGCCTCGACAACCGCCAAGGGTAGATTGTCATCCCCCATCAGAACATAATCCGCTGCCCCTGTGCCGGATTTGTTGGGCATATCCCCAATAGGAAATTCGTCAAACCAGTTGATATCCCGTTGCCATCCCGCATCTTGAAGCATCACATCAATATAGGCCGTGCGGGTTTGTTTCTCCGTCATATCCGTGGGTTTGACGGTATAACCTTTTTTGAGTCGCAGGGTACGCTTCGCGGCGAAGTCGATGCCTGATGATGAGAGGTCGGAGGGCGGAGGTTCGGAGGGTGAAACGGCGTCAGTTGGCACCTTAACCTGAGGAGATGTCTGAATAGACGCAGCTTCGTTCAGCAGGCTTGTTTTGAAAGGGCTATCTATGTAAGAGGATCCATAGCAATAGGAAACAAAATCGAGAAAGCTGTGAAGGTTTTGCAGCGCCAACATAGCCTGATCCCGGCTTACCGATTTCGGGTTGTGGGTAGCGTTATTACCTATACGGCGCAGATACTCCAGCTTGATCATCATGCCTGAGGGAACAAGATCACGAAAATCATCGGTGTTGATGAGGGTGGAAAGTCTATCGTCATAAGGCTCAATCAGGGACTTGTCCGCACGATAGACCCATTTCACCGCTGATTCTAACGCTGTGCGGCAAGCTGTGGCACAGAGGGACGGCGAAATCGGCAGAACGCGTTCTGCCGATACGGCGGCTTCGGCGAAAGGTTCAAAAAGAGGTTCCGTCGTTAAGAAATCGAAATTGGTTGGCACCCGGGCACCTCCTTCCGCCTGATCATAATCATCAATGGCATAATAATAATCCAACTTTCGATTGTTTTCAAGTGACCTTTTCCATCACAATTATTATACTCACTAGAGTGTCCCATAGTACGGACTTTGAATAATGACTCGTGCCTCATAAGACATCATAGTTTCGACGATTCTTTTCGATGAGCTCCCCCATGGCTTCAATCAGTCTAGCCGGTTCTTTGATGATGGCACTGTCGCCGAACATAAACATCCAGGACAGAAACACCGGACTCACGGAGACGTTGACTGAGATCTCAAACCATCCGTCCTCAACGGAAAGGATTGTGACATCTTTACCAAAGTGGTCCATCACAACATTGACGAGATGATTTTCGAAAGAGAGTCTCGCTCGCATGTTTTCTCCTTCATACATACCGAATACGCGCTTAACATGATCCGCGATATTGAACCGGCTTCTATCGTATTTGTCGCCCCTTTCCTCCATCGCTGTGACATGGCTCATTCTGTCAACACGATAAGGGGCCAACCCGTGGTATTTTTCACTGTAAGCGATCAGGTAGTAGTTGTCGTCATTCCAACATAGGGTTATAGGAGTTGCTTGGTAGAGACCCCCTTCTTTTCGATACATGCGCTCTTTACGGACGCCATAATCGAAATATTTGAAAGAGATCTTATTGTTCGTGTTGATGGCGTTGTGTATTTGGTCGATGCTGTAATATACCGTTTCGTTAATGGTTTTCGTGCGATCCGCGATAAAAACCTGGCGCCGAAGCTGTTTCGCCTGCTCGTTGCTTGTGAGGGAAGAAAGCTTTTTGATCAGAGATTCACTTTTTTTGAGCGGAATGATGCGACAACTCTGCACAGCGTCAACCAGGAGTTTGAGTTCCGGAAGCTCAAATTGCCGCTCCGCCACATAATATCCGGTCTTTTTGCCTCGTTGCATTTCTATGTCCATTCCGAAGTGGCGCAACAGCTCAATATCGGAATAGATGGATTTGCGTTCGGCGTGAATGCCGTACGCGGCAAGATCGGATATGATTTCCGCTATGCCCATAGGGTGCTGGTCATCTGTTTTTTCCAGGAGTATTCTCATGAGATAGAGAATCTTCATTTTTGGGTTCGAGGGGTTTGCCATGAATGTCACCTGCTCCTCCTATTTTCCTGCTTTCCTGCTTTCCTGCTTATCCCGAAACTCAAAGTGCCATGGGATTGATTTGGCGTATTCTTTGTATGGTTTGCTCCGAGAGCTGAGAACAACCCGCAAAAGCCGAGCCGCCAATGCCAATAACACTGTCAGGGATTGAAACGGCCAGGAAACTGCAATCACGAAACGCGCCATATCCGATACCGGTAACGCCGTCGGGAATAGTGACCGATGTAAGGGAACTGCAGTAGCTAAAAGACTCATCTTCGATAAACATTACGCCCTCAGGAATACTTATTGTCTCAAGGGAGCTACATTTGTAAAATACATGATTCTCAACACTCGTGATGCTTTTTGAGAGTGTGATTGATTTCAGGGAACTGCATCTGGAGAACGCGCTTTTGCCAACACGTGTTACGCTGTCAGGAATTGTGACCGACTCAAGGGAGCTGCACCCTACAAAGGCATCATCGTCAAGAATTCCAACGTTTTCCGGAATATCGATTGATAATAGTGAACTGCAATCACCAAACGCCCCGCAACCAATACTTGTCAAATTTTTGGGCATTGTGATTGTTGTCAAAGAACGACACCCATCAAATGCCGCGACACCAATACGCGGAACATTATCAGGGATTACGATTGATATTAGGGAGCGGCAACAGCAAAACGCGCTGCTACCGATAGCGGCAACACTATCGGGGATTGTGATCGATGTCAGGGATTCACCGCCATAAAAGGCAAAGTCGCCGATCGTCGTCACACCGTCGGGGATTGTTACTGTTCTGACTTGGTTATTCACGATTCCATTGCCGGACTGCCCCTTGATTCCTACAACAGGGTGCCCCTCAATTATTGAGGGGATCTCAACATCGAGGTCTTTCCCTGTGTATTTCGTCAAGATGGCGCCACCCAACTCGCTTCTGTACTCATAATCGTAATCCAGAGGAGGATTTAAGATAATGTATACAATACATGCTACCAGGATGGCTATCGCGATGACACAGAGGTTAATGATCAGAGGCCATTTGTTTGTTGTGAGAAAGTCTTTGATTTTCATCGTTAATCCCCCTTTGATATTAAAGCGCCTTAGGATTGATTTGGAATATTCTTTCTTTGGTTTGATCGGAACGTAAAGGGCATCTCAAAAAAGCTATGTTCCCTATACCGATCACACTGTCGGGAATGAGAACTTCCTCAAGGGATCCGCAATCAAGAAACGCGCCATAACCGATATTTGTAACACTTTCGGGTATCGTGACTGACGTAAGGGAACTGCAATAGCAAAACGATTCATAACCAATTCTTGTGACGCTGTTGGGAATAGCAACTGACTCAAGTGAACCACAATAGTAAAATGCGTAGTCCTCAATATCTGTTAAACGAATGGATAGAGTAACTGACTTTAGCGAACTGCAATCACTAAAGGCGCTGCTGCCGAGACTTGTTACACTATTGGGAATTGTGACCGATTCAAGGGAGTCGCACCCCACAAACGCACTATCACCGATACTGGTGACACTTTCGGGGATAACAATTGAGACAAGTGAAATGCAATCACCGAATGCCCCGGCACCAATGGTCTTTACTTTTTCGGGAATTGCAATTGTTGTTAGTGATCGGCAACCATTAAACGCTACAACACCAATACATGTAACGTTTTCAGGTATTGTGATTGATTTTAGAGAGCGGCAACTGCAAAACGCGTTGCTACCAATAGTATCAACACTATTGGGGATTGTGATTGAGACAAGCGATTTGCAGCCAAAAAATGCGTAGTCGCCGATAGTTGCTACACTGTCAGGTATTATGACCGTTCTGACTTGGTCACTAACCAATCCACATCCATACTTCCCCTCAATTCCCACAACAGAGTGTTTTCCTATTTTTGAGGGGATCGTAACATCAAGATCTTGCCCGGTGTATTTCGTTAAGCTAACGCCGCCCAACTCGCTGCTGTACTTATAATCATATTCCAGAAGAGGATTTCTAGGAAATGAGTTTACAATACAAACGGCTAAAACGATCATCGCCACGATACAGAGGTTAATGATCAGAAGCCACTTGTATTTTGTAAGCAAGTCTATGATTTTCATAGTTAACCCCCAATAGTCCCTTACGGACGCGAAGCGTCAAAAAAGAACAAGAAAATCCACATTCTGAATACTGAATCCTGAATACTGAATACTTGCGGGCGTAGCCCGCATTAGTAGTTAGAGAGGATGATCATCCCGAATCTCAAAGCGCCTCAGGATTGATTCGGAATATTCTTTCTTTGGTTTGATCGGAACGTAAAGGGCATCTCGTAAAAGCACCATTGCCAAAACTGGTGACACTGTCGGGAATGAGAACTTCCTCAAGGGACCCGCAATCAAGAAACGCACAATAGCCGATATTTGTGACGCTTTCAGGGATTGCGATTGACGTTAACGAATTGCAATTGCTAAACGAATGATAACCAATCGTTGCGACACCGTTGGGAATAATAACTGACTCAAGTGAACCACAATAGTAAAACGCGTAATCCTCAATATCTGTTAAACGAATAGAGAGAGTAACTGACTTTAGCGAACTGCAACGGCTAAAGGCGCTGATGCCGAGACTTGTTACACTGTTGGGTATTGTGATCGATTCAAGGGAGTCGCACCCCGCAAACGCACTATCACCGATACTGGTGACGCTGTTGGGAATTGTGATTGATATAAGAGAACTGCAACTGGCAAACGCTCTATTACCAATACTTGATACATTATCAGGAATTGTGATTGATGTAAGGGATCGGCAAGTATTAAACGCGGCGGTACCAATACTGGTTACCTTCTCAGGGAGAGTGATTGATTCAAGAGAGCGGCAGCCTAAAAATGCATTGCTGCCGATAGTCACGACACTGCTGGGGATTGTGATCGATATAAGTGAATCACAATCGAAAAACGTGTGATCACCGATAGATACGACACTGTCAGGAATGGTGACTGTTCTAACTTGGTCACTTACGATCCCAACTGTAAACTTCCCCTCAATTCCTACAACAGGGTGTTTTCCTATTTTTGAGGGGATCATAACATCAAGATCTTGCCCTGTGTATTTCGTTAAGATAACGCTGCCCAACTCGCTGCTGTATTTATAATCATATTCCAAAGGAGGATTTGAGATAATGTGCACAATACATACGGCTAAAACGATCATCACTACGACACAGAGGTTTATGATCAGAAGCCACTTGTATTTTGCGAGCAAGTCTATGATTTTCATAGTTAACTCCTTTATGGATCAAACAGCTCAGAATACGAGGCCTTGTTCAATCTTATAGAGCTTCCCTTTCTGATTATATGTCGCGATATGTCGCACCAAAAGTATCCTATGTAAAAATTTTACATCAATAAGAGATCTTTGTCAATTTCTGCGCCATTGCCATAGATGTATCACCACCAGCCACTATCTACTGGCCGCTTTTATTTGATCAGAGGTTATAACAATCCACATATTTCCTTCGTCATAACCAATAACCGTCCCGGTTATTTTATGACCAGGATACATATTCTCCTTTAAGCTGTTTTTTTTGCATTCGGCATAATCTGCAACGCCCTGAGCCCCATCTTCCATATCAAAAATAACTCCTTGCGGGTAAAAGTACATAACCATACCTTCGACCGTGCTGCCGAGAAGGTATTTCTTTTTTAATTCTTCCCATGCGTATCGGTACTTATCACAGTGCCAATTCCAGATGTTTTCGAATTCTACCCTTTCCAGGATGCCGGGGAAGCTGTGCTTTTCTTCTGAGAAGGCGTTCGTGGCTTCTTTGTCGGCTATATAGAGGGGTGTCAGTACCAGATAGGTTACCAGTTCTACCCATTCTAAGGCGGTCTTCGACCGCAAGTATCCAGTATTCAGTATTCAGGATTCAGAATGTGGATTTTCTTGTTTTTTATTGATGTTGTTGCAACCTAAGCGGCTAGCGGGGTTCCCAGTCCCGCGAAGTCTTTCATGGCGGCGTTGCCTTCGGCGAATTTCCTGTGTGCGAATTCGTTCATGTCGTTTGATATGAGTTTGTTAATTCCCGGGACATGGCTCCATCCCACATACCAGGCTGAGCCTACGTAGTCTAAGATGTCGCCTAGCGTGACTTTCAGACTTTCCACAGGTTGAATTGTCCAACCCGTTGATAATTCAATCTTTTTCGCGTCCATTATGTAGTGATAACTCATTTGCTAATAAAATCGCGTTAACTATTGACAT
>WRJI01000063.1 GCA_009778595.1 Peptococcaceae bacterium
TGGTTTGCTGTTGTCTATTTTATTCTGACTCCTGTCTTCTGGCTTCTGACTCCTCAAAATCTTGTTTTTATTGTCTGTTTGTTGAGGGCAATAGCATAGGGTGGGCTTCGCCCACAACCCAAGTGACTAAGTGATGACACTCTTAATCTTTTGGTTGCTTTGTCTGATGGAGCCTATCTGATCAATGGCTTCAACAACAAGTTACTCAGGCATAAGATTTTCAATGGTGATGCCGATTCGAGCATTTTACTTTACACGAACAAAACGCTGCTCAATGTTGCCTGAATCCGGCTAATGGAGTCGAGGCAGAATGCTCTTCATCTGTCTCTGGTTTTCTACTGTCTTTTTGACTCTATTCTGAATACTGAATACTGAATACTGAATACTTGCTCACCAAAAACTTGTTTTTATTCATGTTTTTGGTGAGCAGTAGCATAAGGGTGCGGCCTTGGGCCACACCCTTATTATGCTCTTCCGTTCGTCATTCCTTTGAGCTCAATTTAGCCGATTTAGCCGCTTAGGTTGCAACAACATCAATAAAAAACAAGAAAATCCACATTCTGAATCCTGAATACTGAATACTGGATACTTGCGGTCGAAGACCGCGTTAGCCGGCTTAGTCCCCCGTCAAACCTTATTTCTGCGTTGTATCCACAATGAACCCAACTTTCGTCTCAGTTGCCACACTCAATCCCTCATCGCTGACAGCAAAATTCATCACAATCTCATGTTGTCCCAGTGTCCCTTGCTCTCCGGCCGCATCCCCTAAAGCCTTCAAGTTCTCAAAAGTAATGCGTGCGGATTCCCCCGGCTTCAGAGAAGGAATATTGCCTTGCTTGATTTGTTGACTCTCCGGGTTGCCAATCAGAGTCAATGTCATCGTCACAGGTATGTTGGTCATCTCTTTGTCCGTAACATTTTGTACCACAGCCGCGACTTTGAAGGCACTCTTGTTAATAACCTTAGCATCCTCAATTTTGTTCGCGCCATAAACCAAGTCCCGTTCTAAAGTTTTGGGTTCGAATTCGATACTAACGATCTTAAGTTCGGCGCTCGGGACATCCGCATTGCTTTGAAGAGCCTGATCCCGATTCATCAAGCTCGTGCTAATGATCACCATACCGATTAAGACGGCTGCGGCAACGATACCGTACCAGAAATGCCTGCGTTCCAGAGTAATAAATTTGGCCACAATGAACACCTCCATAGCTTTGTATGTGATCTTTTGCTCTTGATCCTTATCTGCGACGATACCATCAATGATCACATAAAAAACTATGCTTGTATTTTCTGGACATGCATAGTTGTGCAAAATTTTAAAAAATATTTTTAGCGGCCTACTTTTTTTCCCGGGCAGTATACTGTTGCCAACGAATATCCTGAGGGGTGCTGAGCTTAAAGGACCGGCACATCTGCAACAACCGCGACGATGTCCGCTCGCCCAGATGACAAGCTATATCACCATGATGCAGATTCGTCGTCACAATCAAAGGCAACTGCTCATTAACACGGTAATTGAGAATCGAATAAATCCTGTTCACAGTCCAATCCGTATAATTATGGGCCCCCAAATCGTCAAAAACAAGAATCGGCACCGTCTTAGCCATATCCAACAGATCAAACTCGCTGACATCCTTACGATCAAAAGTCGCGCGCATTTCATCCAACAGATCCGGCACCACAACAAAGAGGACACTCTTATCCAGACGAATGAGTTCGTTGGCAATCGCCGCCGCCAGATAAGTTTTACCTGACCCGGCTTGACCCGAATACATAAGTCCGATATGATGCGGATCCTTCACAACCCCATCAACAAAATCCCGGGCGGCCTGCCAGGCTTTGCGTGCGTTCAACACGTGTTCCCCCTCTTTTGGGCTACCCTTTTCCTGATCCGGCCGCTTCTTTTCGCTCTTATCCCTATAATAAGAAAAATCAAAATCATCCAACCGGCATTTCGCCAATTCCCTCGACAAACGCGCCGACTTCATTTGATTTTTGATATGCTGAATATCCATACAAGAACACCGTACCGCCACATCATCCGGCCCTACAACAAACCCCCGGCCCGAACAATGGGGACAGACATCATCCCTGAAGGGATCTTCAGATGCCCCCACCGTACGATCTCTCGCCATAATCGTTTCAATCGTCTTCTTAAGATCCTCCACACAGATCTCCTTCCTCAAAGATACAATTCGTTATACTTCTCATACATATTAGCCACCTGATCCTTGGAGACCTTCTCCCCTTTGCTATTCTTCGACCGCTTACTTTTGAAATAGCGTTCCTCCTCCAGAACCTCATCCACTGTGCGAATACCCTTTTTCTCCCACTCCCGAAGGATCGAATCAAGATACCGAAAAGTCCGAACACCGGCACTCACCCCACGACGCAAGGCCAGATTAATGAGATCACAAGACCACCCCGCCAGAACCCATTGACGAATAATGTCACAATCTATTTGGGTTAAGACTCTCCCCAACTCTTGCTCAAAACTCAGTTTGAGTTGCGCCATGGCTTGGTCGTCTACCTCCACAGATCCGTTATTTTCTGTCAGAACCCTCTCTTCAGCTGACATACTGTTCATCTGCCGATAACTCATAATTCCCCAAATCTCGAACAGTTGGTCCATCAATCCACTGAGATCATAATACTGCAGACCGAAAGATTGAGCTTTTCCCTGGGACTCATGAACACACAGAAATCCCTTCTTCTGCAACTGTGCCAACAATCGCTCCATATCATCCTCACGTAACCCCATTCGATACGCCAAATCCACCATTTCAATCTTTGCTGACGCCGAAAGCAGATGTAACACAAGAACCAACTCTTCATTGGTCATCCCCATGCTGTGGTAATGTTCAAGAAGAAACCGCGGAATCGGCACCGAATCCGCAAAAAAGGTTGATTGTGTAAACCCTTCAAAAATCTGATACTTATTCAACGCATTCAATGAAGAACACCCCCAAGACCCCTCACCTCTGATCCCTCCCCTATGTTACAAAATATCAATAGCTTTGTCCAGAACAAATCTTCCGCAATTCTCGCCGGAAAAAGAAACAGGCATTGTGACAATACGGCTATATAGGGCAATAAAGAAAACGCTATTTCAAGGATTTTGTCCGAAAAATCAGATAACTAGGTCGATTCCCCTGAAGGAAAATCCCAGGAAATGCCGTAATTCTTTGAATGAACGACACAAGATAAGTCTTTGGACCTATCGACGAAAGGCGGTCGAAAAAAAATGGATCTGCATCAACAGTTATTCAACTATATTAACAAATCCGGAGCCCCGGTAGCCCTGGGCTGGAAACACTGCCAACGGGTCTACCATTTAGCCAGAGAACTCTCCCAACACTTGAATCTGGATGATGAAGTCCTCTACATTGCGGCGCTCCTGCACGATACAGGGAAATATCCTATGTACGCCCTCCCCAATGTTGACCACACCCTGCGCTCAAAAGGAATTGCCGGCAACATGCTTAAACAAAGTTCCTTCGATCCCGACAAACTCCCCATCGTTTTAGAAGCCGTTGAACAACACATGCATTATTCCGAACCTGGGGTACATGACGAATCGGTCTATCTGAGAGACGCCAACATCCTCGACCATCTCGGGAACATCGGCATCATGAAACTGTTCAGCTTGATCGGTGAAGACCCGCTCATCGGAACACCCGAAGACGCCTTGGACAGAGCGCAAATGTTTGCGGAAGCGTTGCCGAAAAAAGTATACACCCGCACCGGCAGGCGCATCGCCGTCAAAAGACGCGAAGAAACCATGCGATTCTTGGCCGGACTCAAACGACAAAGTTATGAATATGCCTGGATCTAACAGAACACATCGCTCTGCTCTATCATTTGCAGTTTGACCGCTTTCAAAGCGGCTTGGGTTCTGTCCTCCACCTTCATTTTGCGAAAGATTTTCGAAAGATGATTTTTCACGGTCTTTTCACTGATATACAACGCAATCCCGATATCACGGTTCGATTCTCCGTGGGTCACAAGCTTCAGAATCGCAAGTTCCCGTGGTGTCAATCCGAAATTGTTTTTCATCCCTTCCGCTTTTTTCAGAACGACCTTGCTCACAGCCGGTACCGGCGCAGGTTCACCTTGAGAAATCCTGTCCAAATAAGACACAAGGTTCGCTGCCGAGATATTCTTGAAAAAATATCCGGCTACACCCATCTGTTGAAACATCCAATAAGGTTCTTCCGAATCATCGGCTGTTAAAACCACGATTTTTATATCCGGGAACTCTCTTCGAATAATCCGGCAAGCCTCAATACCGTTCACACCGGGCATGTTGATATCCAGCAGAAGCATGTCCATCTTCACGCGACGTGCTGTGTTGATGGCACCTTGTCCATCACCCGCCTCAGCTACAATAACAAACTTCTCACTGTCAGCCAACGCCATGCGAATACCGTCGCGAAATAGGGGATGATCATCAACAACAACAATTTCGATCACACAATCCCTCCTCTTGGGTCACTCTTGATCCGGACTTTGGAATTCTTCCAAACCCAACATGATATCGTCACTTACAGACCCAAACTCAGAATCTTTCAATCCGCAGAATTCAGTATATCAGCAAAAATACAACAATTCAATCGCAAATATATCAATCGGAAATCTGACGAACAATCTCTTCCACGACCACACAAAACCTTTCACCGATCCGATCCGCCACCTCCATAACATCATCATGGGATAACCTCTGTTCCAGCACTCCGGCAGCCATATTCGTCACGCAAGAAATCCCCAGAACCTCCATACCCGCATGCTGTGCCGCAATCACCTCGTGCACTGTCGACATACCCACCAGATCAGCCCCGATATGGCGCAAATATCGGATTTCCGCCGGCGTCTCATAAGATGGTCCCGGCAACCCCGCATAAACCCCCTCCAAAACCTTCATCCCTAAATCTCCTATGATACCCGCAGCTTTTTGTCGCCACCGGGGACAAAAAACCTGACTCATATCAGGAAACCTCGGGCCAAGACGATCTTCATGAGCTCCTCGCAACGGGTTCACGCCGGTTAAATTAATCTGATCACTCAAAAGAACCAGATCCCCTGGGACATATTGGGTATTCACCCCCCCCGCCGCGTTGGTCACCAACAGTTTTTTGATACCCAACCTTTGCATGACACGCACCGGTAATGTTACCTGGCTGACATCATACCCCTCATAATAATGAAACCGCCCCTGAAACGCCATGATCGCAACACCATGTAACATCCCGTAGACCAAACACCCCGCATGACCCGGTACCGTTGAAATCGGAAAATGAGGAATCTCCTCATAGGAAATCACACAAGAATTCTCAATCCTGTCCGCAAAACGCCCTAACCCCGACCCCAGAATCAATCCCAAAACCGGTTCCGGCGGCATACAAATAGACAGAAAATCAGCCGCTTCATTAATCTGTTCGTAAGTTATCATCTTATCACCCCTCTTCATCCGGCGTCAGAAAGCTTTCTCCGTATTTCAATACCCCTAACCCCAAGACTTCCGCCACCGACTGTCCCACATCAGCGAAAGACCTCCGGGTACCCAGATCAACCCCGGCTCGCAACCTCTTGCCATAAACGAGCAAAGGTACATACTCACGGGTATGATCGGTTCCCGGCATCGTCGGATCGCAACCATGATCCGCTGTCAGGATAACCACATCCTCTTCCCGTACCCCCTCCAACAGCGCAGGCAACCAGGCGTCAAACACCTCCAAGGCCTGCCCGTACCCATCAACATCGTTGCGATGACCATACAACATATCAAAATCCACCAGATTGGCCATAACAATCCCATTCCCAACCTGCCGTACAGCTTTCAGAATCAACTCCATCCCCTCCCGATTCGAATGACTGGGCCAGCTTCGGCTGATCCCTTTGCCCGCAAAGATATCGCTGATCTTCCCAATCCCCAGAACATCATACCCCTGATCCAAGGCTCTCTCCAGCACCGTCACCCCCATGGGTTCCACCGCAAAATCCCGTCTGTTCCCTGTTCTGACATAGGCTCCCTGGGGTCCCGCAAACGGCCGCGCAATAACCCTCGCCACCCCCAGCTCCCCTGTTAACATCTCCCGTGCAACCCGGCAGATCTCCATCAGCTCAGCCGGAGGGACCACCTCTTCATGAGCCGCCACCTGAAACACAGAATCGGCAGAAGTATACACAATCAGATGTCCTTTTCGCACATGCTCTTCTCCTAAACGTGCGATAATCTCCGTTCCCGACGCCGCAACATTGCCCAAGATCCCCCGATCCACACGCGCCGCAAAATCCTTCAGGAACTCTGCCGGGAACCCATGAGGAAACGTGGGAAAAGGGTTGTCCACAACCACACCGGCAATCTCCCAGTGCCCCGATATCGTATCTTTTCCCGCCGACATCGCCGCCATGCGGCCGAATTGAGCGAAACATCTGTTTCGCGATACGAGGGCGGAAGAACCGAACCCATCAGGAAGCGCGCCTTGAATATGTCCCAATCCCAAAGCAAGCAAATGAGGAATATGTAGCCCATCTCGCTTTTGCGCGATGTGTTTCAAGGTATGACTATCCTCATCACCGTAAAGAAACGCATCCGGCAACGCCCCTATCCCCAAACTGTCCATCACAATTATGAAAAAACGTGTGTCCGCCACAGCCTCACCCCCCGCATAACCTATCCAGAATAATCGCCGCCGCGGACCGCACCGATAAGTGATTATACGCCCCGGGTCCGTAAATCGGCTTGAGAATATAATCAGAACGTTGGATCTCTTCGCTCACAATCCCGGATCCCGTCCCAAAAACCAATAAATAAGCATCGTTTCCCTCGTGCAAACGCCCCCGCAGATCCCCATAATCTATGGTGTTCGGATAGAGGCGCGCATCAGTCGCCACTTGATAAAGCTTCATCTCTCCCGAAAGATCACGCCGAATATCGTCTTCAACCTCCGTCAAATCCGCGGCAAGTTTCACCCGGTCAAAAGCCTCCCGGCGATCAGGGTTGTAAGCGGCGCCGACGCCCTCTTGCCAAAACCCCATAATGGTACCCACCAGATCCCTCTGGGCTTGCACGGGATGCACAATGTAATAAGCCTTCGCTCCATAGGTTGCCGCGCTTCGCGCGATATCATGAATGTCCAAATTCGTGATCGAACTTGTGATCACTTCCATATTCTTATTGTAAACCGGAGCGTGCACCAATGCCACATAGAGTAAACTCATACAACCTCCTTTTACCGCGTAAACCGAACCCGCTTGGCTTGATGCCGCAAATGTTGCCACCCTTCGCGCAACCCGGCCAGCTCCGGATATTCCGCCACCAATTCCTCCAACAGCGCATAGTCCCCGGTTCCGAAAGTCAACTCCTCAAATAAATCCGGTCGCCGTAAAAATGTCCTCCGCAAGGCCTCCTTACGCCGCCACCTCTCTATCTCCGCATGATGACCGGACATCAAGACCTTCGGTACAGCGACGCCCTCATAAACCTCCGGCCGGGTAAACTGCGGATACTCAAGACACCCCTCCCCATGAGACTCTGTCAAAACCGATCCGCTGTTGCCCAACACGCCGTCAATATGCCGGGCCACCGCATCAATCAGCACAGCCGCCCCCAACTCACCACCCGACAGGACATAATCCCCCAGCGAGATCTCCTCATCCACGTAGGCGCGCACCCGTTCATCGAATCCCTCATAACGCCCGCAAACGAACACCACCTCATCATAAGCAGCCAACCGCCGCCCATCCTCCTGCCGAAAAATCTTGCCCTGAGGACTCAGAAGCACCACACGCCGCCCGGTCCCCGTTGGTAGCGACCGTAAAGCCCTCACAATTGGATCAACCTTGAGAACCATGCCTCCCCCGCCCCCATATGGCGAATCGTCAACACACAAATGTTTGTCCGCAGCAAACTCACGATAATCAATGGTGCGGATATCAATAAGTCCGGACTGCCAAGCCCTGCCCACCACACTATAGCGCAAACATTCCAGCATACCCGGAAACAAAGTCAACACCCAAAAAACCATTTTTGATGTCATTTCCCCTCACACTTCGTACTCTCGATCAAACCTTCCGGCAAGACAACATCCATACGTTTACCGGCCACATCGACATTCTTCACAACAGATTTCAAAGCAGGCACACAAATCTCCCCGAATTCACCTTGCACAAGATAGACATCATTAGCCCCCGTCTCCAGAACCCTCACCAAAACCCCCAACAACGCATCCCCTTCATAAACCCGCATTCCCTCAAGCTCAAAATAGTACCAACGATCCTTCAATGGCGGTACATCACAACGATCAACACGCACCTCAAATCCTCTGTACCTTTCAGCCGCGTCCCGAGTATCCACACCCTCAAGTCTAAGAAAAGCAAAATTCTTTTCGGCACGGGCCAACACAACCCGATGGGTCTGCCTTCGGTCTCCCTGCACAAGCACAACCTCACGCAAACGCGTGAACCTGTTGACATCATCCGTCAGGGGATAAACCTTCATCTCCCCGCCAACGCCCTGAGGTTTGACAACTCGTCCAACCAGAACCAGAAACTGATCCATAATCAACTCACCCCGAATTCACCCGAATTCACCTGAATTCACCCCGAATGACTCCGACTCCACCCCGAATTCACCCCGGATTACTCCGAAACGCGTTCCGGAGCGTACTTAAAGTGCACGCCAAACCAGGTATAGGAAAAAAGGGCTTCACGCCCTTTTTCCCCAAACTACTGATCCACATCCAAGATAACCTTCCTACCGTCTTTTACGGCTGCAGCCTTAACCACCGTCCGAATAGCGTTCGCTGTTTTCCCCTGCTTGCCGATGACTTTACCCATATCGCTTGAAGCGACCGTCAGACGCAGGTGAATCGTTTTTTCTGTGGTTGTTTCCGTGACTTCAACCTGGTCCGGAAATTCCACCAATGCTTTTGCCAGGATCTCGACTAAGTTCCGCATCAAAACCACCTCCCAATTTTGATGGTTGCTCCGATTACGAATTCTTCATATTATGATATTTCTGCATAATTCCGGCTTGACGGAGCAGAGATTTCGCCGTATCCGACGGTTGAGCCCCCTCATTCAGCCATTTTAAAGCCGATAACTCATTGATACGAATCTCATGGGGAATTTTGGTTGGATCATAAAAACCAATCTCCTCAATGGGTCTGCCATCGCGTCGGGTCGCCGCGTCGCATACAACCAACCGATAAAAAGGTTTTTTCTTAGCCCCCATGCGGTGCAAACGGATTTTTGTCGCCATGTTCCTCACCTCCTTTACTACCTAAGCGTTTATCCTTTGCCTTTCTTACCCTTCTTGGCTTTCTTGGCTTTCTTTGCCTTCGTCTTAACCCTATCGGTCTTAAACCCCGGCAGATCACTCATCTGTTTCATCATCTTCTTTGACTGATCGTACTGTTTCAGCAGCCGACCAACATCCTGGACGCTGGTACCGCTGCCCGCGGCGATCCTCTTCTTGCGCGAATCCTTGATAATCGAAGGGGTCCGACGTTCGGCAGGCGTCATAGAACGAATAATCGCCTCCGCCTGATTAAACTGGTTTTCGTCAATAGTCACATCTTTAAGCTGCTTTCCAACCCCCGGTATCATCTCCAAAATCGACGACATCGAACCCATCTTGCGCAACGCGCCGATCTGGTCCAAAAAATCCTCCAGATCCAGTTCCTGATTGCGCATCTTCTCTTCCAACTGGCGGGCTTTTTCCGCGTCAACAGCCTGTTCCGCTTTCTCGATTAACGTCAACACGTCGCCCATACCCAATATTCTGGAAGCCATACGTTCAGGATAAAAAATCTCCAACGCGTCAATCTTTTCCCCGACTCCTGCAAACTTAATCGGACAACCGGTCACAGCTTTCACTGACAAGGCCGCCCCACCCCGGGTATCTCCGTCCAATTTGGATAGAATCACCCCTGTCAGTCCCAGCTTCTGATGGAACTGTTCTGCAACATTAACCGAATCCTGTCCGATCATAGCGTCCACAACGATGATGATCTCATGGGGGCCAACCGTCGCCTTGATCTCTCCCAACTCAGCCATAAGCTCCTCATTGATATGCAGGCGCCCCGCGGTATCAATGATAACCATATCCAAGCCGTTCCTCTCGGCTTCCCGCAACGCTCCCGCCGCAATCACCGCAGGTTTCGTCTGTTCTTGGGCAAACACAGGAACCCCGATTTGTTCTCCCAAAACACGAAGCTGATGTACCGCGGCAGGTCTGTAAATATCGCAAGCTACCATCAAGGGATGTTTACCCTGTTTCTTATAGAAATGCGCCAGTTTAGCCGCATGGGTTGTTTTGCCCGCCCCCTGCAACCCCACAAGCATAACAAGTGTCGGAGGTTTCGAAGCGATGGTAATCTTGCTCTCCAAACCACCCATAAGTGTCACAAGTTCTTCATTGACAATCTTAATAACCTGCTGGCCCGGTGTTAATGATTGAAGCACTTCCGTCCCAACAGCCCGTTCCTTGATACGTGCCACCAAATCCTTGACCACACGAAAATTGACATCAGCCTCAAGGAGAGCTACACGAACCTCACGCATGGCTTCGTTGACATCATTTTCAGTTAAAGCCCCTTTGCCGCGCAAGCGTTTAAAAACGCCCTGAATGCGCTCAGAAAGGCTCTCAAACATTGCCATACGTCCTTCACCTCAATAGGTATCAAGAGCTTTTCGCAGCAGCGTGCGAACTTCCAGGATCTCGCAAACCACACTGGCTTGCGCCACTCTCTCTTGCGCCAGCATCGTATGCAGACGCTGATCCGCCTGCATTAAGAAATCTTTGCTTACAAAAAAACGCTCGATAAGTTTCAGCTTCTCTTCATACATTTCCAAGCTCTCCAGAGTCCTTTGAAGCAATGAGTGAACCGCTTGACGGCTTGTACCTTGCTCCCGGGCGACTTCCGCCAAGGAAAGATTTTTCAGATAATAGCTGTCCCACGTGCGGGACTGTTTCTCAGTCAACAAAGGCGCGTAAAAATCAAATAGCAATGCCTTTTTAGCCCACTCCTGTACAACGCCTTCTTGATCATTCTTTGTTTGCTGTTCGATTTCTCAAATCCCCTTTCATCAACATCATGATGCTGTAAAGTATTTTCACTTGACACTTAGATAGTGTATCCTCTTTTCGAGGCAATGTCAAATCGTGTCCGCAAATCACTCACAGGCGCACTCCCATCGGGACAGCATATCCCTCATCCAATCATACACATCCATGGCATACACCTGCTGCAGATGCTCTCTCGTCAGGACTTCATCCAGTATCCCGAAAGATACCGTTTTTCCTTTGTTGAGCAGCACACCATGGGTTCCGTATATGCGCGCAAGGCTTAAATCATGGACAACCGACAATACCGCCCGCCCCGGTTGCCGCAGCCATTCCTCCAAAAGCGTCAAGACCTGTTTCTGATAGAGCAAATCCAAGTGGCTGGTCGGTTCATCTAAGATCAGCAGGCTAGGATCCTGGGCAAACACCTGGGCCAAAAAAACACGCTGCAATTCCCCGCCGGACAGCGTCAGTGCCGATTGGTTTCTATATGGCAGCATACCCGTCATTTCCAGCGCTTTTTTCACCAACACATCGTCTTCATCGGTCGCACCTTTAAAGAGGCTGGGGGAAAAACTGTAGCGGCCGAGTTTGACGATTTCTTCAACCGTAAAGGCGTACGCCACATTGTGGTTTTGAGCCAGAACACCTATCTCCCGGGCGATGTTAGCCGGTTTCATCCGAGAAACGTCTCTGCCCTTATAACGAACAGTCCCGGCATACGGCACACCTTGTGTAACGGCATGGACAAGAGTGCTTTTTCCGGCCCCATTAGGTCCTATCAGCATAACCCATTGTCCTTCCTTCACCGAAAAATCAATCCCGTCAAGGATTGTCAAATTCCCGTAACGCACAGCTAAATCCTTAACCTCGAGCATCATATTCTCCTTCTGGTAAGATAGAAAATATAGACGAACATTATCGCGCCGACAAAAGAGGTCACAACACCGATGGGCAATTCCAGCGGCCGCAGGACAACACGGCTGATCAGATCAGCCAACATCAGGAAAACGGCGCCGGCAAACGTCGAAGCCGGCAGCAGACGCTTGTGATTGGGACCGACGATCATGCGGGTCATATGGGGCACAGCCAAACCCACGAAACCGATTGAGCCGCCGATCGAAACACAAATGCCTATGAGCACAGAAATCGAAATCAGAAGAGTGAACTTGACCTTATTGACATTGACGCCAATATGCCTCGCGTTATCTTCACCAATGGCAAAAGCATTGAGACTCTGAGCGTGGGCAAATATAACTGCACCGCAAACCAATAAAGCTCCCAACAACACCAGTGCGTTCTGATAATGACTTCCAGACAAAGAACCCATAGTCCAGAAAGTGATGGTTTTAATCTTTTCGTGGGAAAATGTCATAATGAAGCTGATAATGCTGCTGACAAACATAGAATACACCACACCAATCAGAATAATGGTATGGGTTGACAGAGAATAATCCATCCTGTAAGCCAAGGATAGGATGATGAGCAGTGACAGAAACGCAAACACGATAGCCATCACCATCGTCCCGGCAAAAGGTATCCCCGGGAACGTAATACCGAAGGCGATAGCCATAACCGCGCCAAGAGACGCGCCTGAAGATACCCCAAGGGTTGACCCGTCAGCCAAGGGATTCCGGAGCAACCCTTGCATAACCACACCGCATAGGGACAGGGACCCACCGACCAAAGCCACACAAATCACCCGAGGCAGACGAACGGATACAATAATTGGCTGGGCGGCTCCTTCGGAAACAGGCAGCCCCAACAAAGCGTTCCAGATGGCCTTGACCATTTCCCCCAAAGGAATATTGACGCTACCGACACAAACACACAGCACGAGAACGATTAGCGTTGCGCTCCCAAACAGACTATAGTCAAGGAAACGAAAGTGTTCTTTCCTAATCATGTTCTCCATAAATAGTATTGTACAATGAGACAGCAGCATCCGCCAAACGCGGGCCGGGTCGGGAGATCTCGTTGTTGTCAAGATTGAATACCTTACCGCTTTGTATGGCAGCAATACCCTGCCAACCGCTGCGACTCATGATCTCCTCCTCCGGTTTCGCGCCTTCACCGAAATACATCTCAAGGGTCACAATAAAGTCTGGGTTACGTGCGATAACTTGTTCCTGGGATATTTCTCCCCAACCGTTGACATCCGAAAAGATATTGGTTAGGCCTAAGAGCGTCGCGAATTCATCCATAAAAGTTCCTCTACCTGCTGTCCAGGGGTCGCCCCACTGCAACGAGGAAACTTCAAAATAGATGGTCTTGCTGTCGGCGCCTCTCGAATCTCCATGGATTCGTGCAAAGGTTCGTTTCATATCCTCAATCAAGGCAGACGATTCCGCTTCCTTGCCTGTCACCTTGCCGATCAGCTCAATAGCTGTATAAACACCCGCGATATCCTGGGCGTCAGTGACAACGCATTTGATACCCGCCCCTTCCAATAGGGCGACTTGTTCCTCTGTTTGCGCCATTTTGTTCATCAGCACAACCTGGGGTCCTAGGGCAATAATCTGTTCAATATTGGTAATCGCACCGGAAGCGACATCCGGCTTGTCAAGAACCTCTTCGGGGAAATCGCAATAGGTTCCACGCCCAATCAGAGTGTCTCCGGCTCCGATAGCATACAAAATTTCACAATCAGATGGTGACAAAACCACCATGTGTGTTATCGGTGTGTCAATCTGAATTATGCGACCGGCCATATCTGTCAGCACCACAGAGGCATCGCCCTCTTCTTTTGTGGGAGAACATCCTACCAACAGAATCAATAACATGAACGACACCAGCAGCAGCACGACGCCCCTGCCCTGTTTCATCTTGGTCTTAGATTTCATCATCATTCTCTTCTTCCTCCATCATCGTAGTATGATTAGGCTTCTCATGAAAAGGTTTCTGAAGAAATGAATAAAGACGTTTCTCACAATTGAGAAACGCCTCTTACGGCTTGCACAGATATAATCCTGCCATAGCTTCATCCCAACTCCAGAAGAAAGAACGTGTAAATAGGTCTCCCGGCTTGGCTTCATCCTCCTAAGGCGTCTTCCCATCTTTCGACAGTGACATAATGCCTATTCGTCAGCTTCACGGTTACTGGTATAGCCCGGAAATCTCATCCGGTTCCCTCGGCTTAACGCCGGCATCTTTCGATGCGGATACACTCGCTATTCATTTGTTGTAACCAGACTAGCATATTCGAAAGGTTCCGTCAATAGACTGTGGATCAATGGATCAACTGCATGGCATCGGGCTCTTCTTTTTTACATCTTTTTTAAACCGCATGATAGCGTTTCAGCAAATCTCCTATGATGGTTTTTGACGCTTTCTTCAAAGCGGTTTTCAAGATCAGCCGTACCCAAAAAGGCATCTTGATCTCAGTTAATTTTTTACCGTCCATCATTTTCACAGAGGCATCCAAAAGCACCCGTGCATCATAACAAGACCCGAAAACCTCCGGAACGCCTCTGTCTATATCCAGCAAAGCGTAAACCGCTTCCATAGCCGTACGAACCGAATACTCCGTCGTGAAAGCCGTATCCCTGACCGTCTCAGCAAATTGCCCGATAAAGGCAGCGTTCACACACCCATCGGGGACGACCTTGGGTCTATCCCCTTCTGCCCGCGGCATAAAAAACGCGGTGACATACGGCATCATGCAAGGAATACACCTGGCAGATTCTGCTGCTAATTGCACAATGCTCCCCTCGGGGACACCTATATGGTACAACCACTCCTGCGTGATTTCGGCACCGGTGCACCCACGCATCGGTTTCTTCACATAATTGCCCGGTCTATCCGTAAACAGTCCGTACACCCAGACAACGAGCCGATCTTTGGGCTGATCTTGGAAATGCGGCTGACGATTCACGGTGTAACTCATAAGCCAGTTGGAATCTTTTACAGATACCACCCCGCCGGTTACCACCTTCCCGCTGAAAGGATCACGCTGACAGATCTTTTCTATATAGGGTGGGATCTGATCATCAAGGGTGGTGATCGTCGCTGACTCCCAATTTGTTTTATCTATGTCGGTACAAAATTTGTCCGGGTTGCCGAAGGAGACATGTTGCCGGGCAATACTGCGCCACAGCCCCCAACACCCTCCCTGTGTCTCCTTGAATTCGGGCGCGTGTTCATGGTCCCCTAATGACGATCCTTCCGGAGCGCTTCCGTTCGTGATAAAGACCAGATCTTTAGCGCATAGATCAATGTGTCCCTCCTGGCCGCGGTGCGTATAGGTTATCCGTTTCGCGGTCTTCTCTTCACCGTTGATCTCAAACACAACATTTGTCACGGTCGTGTCATACCGAAAATCCACGCCAAACCCCTCCAAGTATTTCACCATGGGGAGGATTAAGGATTCGTATTGGTTATACTTTGTGAACTTAAGGGCTGACAGATCCGGAAGTCCCCCGATATGATGAATGAACCTCTGGATGTATCGTCTCATTTCAATGGCGCTATGCCAATCTTCGAAAGCAAACATGGTTCTCCAGTATAACCAAAAGTTTGAAGCGAAGAACGCGTCTGAGAGAACATCGGTGATTTTTTTATCATACAGATCTTCTTCCCGCATAAAAAAGAGTTTCATCACTTCCATGGCCCCTTCGTCACTCAGCGCAAATGTGTTGTTCAGACCCGCGTCACATCCCCTATCCATCGTCACGCGCATCAATGAATAATTAGGATCCCGCTTGTTGAGCCAGTAGAATTCATCCAAAACGGAGGCCCCTTCCGTTTCCAACGAAGGGATGGAACGAAATAAGTCCCACAAGCATTCAAAATGATCCTCCATTTCCCGCCCACCGCGGATAATAAACCCTCTTTGTTCATCCCTGATCCCGTCACACGCGCCGCCCGGCAGCGGGAGTTCTTCGAGGATATGGATTCTATCTCCTTTCATCTGTCCGTCGCGCACCAAAAAACACGCGGCCGCCAAAGAAGCAAGTCCCGCACCGATTAAGTATGCTGATTTTTCGTCCACCCCTGCAGGTTTGACCGGTTTTGCAAAGGCTTCATAGTTTCCGTTACTGTAATACATGGTCCTTTCGATCTCCTTTCACTCTCATGGGCCAGCCAAAATTTTTTCTAATCAACCATGTGTCTACGATTTTTCCCGGATCAAATCCAACAAATATTCCCGGCTGTCTCATCTTGCTTCCACGCAATCCCTTTCAGCCATTCTACCGTATCCTCTATAGAATGATGCGGGAGCCAGCTGACGTACTTCGCCACTTCCGGGTCACCCGTCCATCCGTAATAAGCTGCCTCCGCGTCGGCGGAAGTAAGCGGCCTGAGAATAAGCCTTTCGGTTTCTATGATATTCCCCATTTTATGTCACCGTTTTGCGATGCAGCTTAATCTTCCTCATCGCCCAATCATAATGGCTTGCCGTAACCGAAATGCAATAACTACCAATATTTGTCGTCCCTGTCCATGAGAAATGTTGCTTTTCAAATAGTTCTTCGTCGGTCAGACTTTCGATCAATGACATGACCTCGCCGTGACTCTTTCGGAGCATGGGGTCATTGTTGAATCTGAAAACAACAGATTGTGCCCCGCCGGGTATGGAATCAAGCAACCTCCACATTTTGGCCCACTGATCGTTTGCGGCAACGATCAATTCAGCTTTTGTTGTTGGTCTTGGCATAATGTTGTTCTCCTGCTGTCTAATGCCCTTTTATGGCATAAGACCTCCTGCACTGATCAAGTTGAACCCCAGCGGCATTTGTATTGCTGATGTGGTCAAGAAAGCCAATCACTGAACGGCAGAATTAAGGCTCCATCGGCATTCCCATTTCAATGAATTCTTCAATTGGCGCAATAACATCACTGTCATTGTCTACATAAATACCTCGTAGAAAGTTATCCTGTTGTATGATCTCTTTCACTCTCTCCCCGGATTTATATACCATCATAATGAAATGTGGACTAGCGAAAGGGATTTTTTCGCGCTCAGCGTCATTGTATTGACTGGTCCAGTTATCATCATCAAAATAATCATAAAAGATATGGTCTGTATCGCTATAGACAACGCAATACCTGCCTTCCCAAACGTCATGGCTTCTTATGCTACCATAATATTGGATTGCCTTAATCGATTCTAAGGTAAGTTTCTCATCTCCTATTAAAGTAATCCATTTCATCCTGACAACCCCCCTTTATTTTACTTATTGTTTGGTGCTCAAATAATGCAATAAATCCTCTTCTGTTGTGAATATCTTGATCCCTTGTTTCTCAGCATTTGCAATACGGACACGATCAGCCTTAGCAGCCAAATCAAGGTCAGGCGCATACCCAATAACCTCTTGTGTCATCCCATATTGTTTCATTTCGGCTGATGAGTTCATTATTTGTGCTTCCAAACGTCTCGCGCCACCTTCTTTCACTTGTATGACAATATCGTCTGTCAAGGCAATATCAAAGTCTGTAAGCTCTGAACCGTCTGGCCTATATGCCTTCTGATTAACATCCTTAACCCTTCTAGGGAATTTCGCATCAATCGCCGTAGCGGTTTCTCCCACATGTGCATCAGGAGAGGCAAAAGTTCGCGGCTTCACGCTTGTGATATCATCGACAGCCCTAATTCCCATGCCTGGCGGCCCTGTTGCTACCGCATCAAGTTCCTTAATCATACCAGGTCTATCAATTACCTTCAACTTGCCCAATGACGTTGTCCTGACGACTGGCATCCCATTCTCGACGAACTTCTCATACCTGGCGATTTGACTGACTT
>WRJI01000064.1 GCA_009778595.1 Peptococcaceae bacterium
CCGAATTCTGCCAGATTTCGCAATATTGTATATGTTTCTCCTTAGCGCTATATGTATGCTCTATTCTTCCTATTTTGATTCTTTCACCCAACCTTTTTTCTTCCAATTCTTGCGTTCCCGCCCCTCCCGCTTCATCCTTCCGCCGGCCCCTCACCTCCAACCCTCTAGCTTTTTACAGAGACTTCAACCGGACTCCCAACGATCTGCTATTCCTAGAACAACATACTTAACCCTGATCCCGGTAATAGCCAAGATCAGGGTTAGTCACTTAGGTAGCAACAACATCAAAGAAAATCCACATTCTGAATCCTGAATACTGAATCCTGGATACTTGCGGGCAAAGCCCGCATTAGACTATTGATAAGTTTTTGTATCCACGTTCGTGGCATAACCGCCAAAATTCAAATCAGCAAAAGACTCTTCAACAACCTTAAAGGCTTTCGGCTCCGCGTTGAGAGCGGCTGTATTCTTGAAAGCCCCCGAATCAATCTCCACAAGGGATTCCGGTAACGAGACCTCAACAAGTTTCGGACATTGCGTAAAGACACCCACATCGAGTTTTTTGACGCCTTCAGAAACAACAACCTTGGCCAACTTGCTGCAATTCGAAAAAGTTCTCACCTCAAGAACCTCAAGCTCAGAACTCGTAAGGATAACACTTTCCAGGTTATAGCACCAGGAAAAAGCGCCCTCCCCAATCACTTTAATACTCGGTGAAAACACAAACTCTTTCAGTTGGTCACAAGTATGGAAGGCCTGACGCCCAATAACCTCAATCTTGTCACCGTGGGTTACCTTTTCCAAAGAAATACACTGGAAAAACGCCATCTTGCCGATCTCTGTGACTTGATTAGGAATTACAATTTCTTTTAAATCTCGGCATCCCTTGAAAAGGGAATCCGGTACGACCTTAAGATTCGCTGGCAACAACGCCATTTCAAGGGAAGAACATTCAACAAATAGTCCTTCCGGCAAACCGATATTCTGATTCTGGAATCCAACAGATTTCATGGTCGTATTCCCGGTAAAAACACCTGCTTCGATCGATGTCGCCTTTTGGGGGACAACAACATTGACAAGAGCTTTGCCCTTATCGGTCAACCCGGTAATCTTCGCGCCATTCCAAAGAAAACTATCCTCGTCTGAAGCCGCCTCCAGATTGATCTCAGCTTGGATAATCGCTTCCGGTTCCTTATTACCGGCCAACAAATTGTTAATCGCATCACACCCCGCGCAACAGACAAGCAAAGTCAGAAGGCCCAAACCGGCCACCAATCTTATTAGGTGTTTGCTCATTGTATCGCTCCCTTTCTCTCGTACAAACTATTGGCTTCTCGTGATATCTACATTTAACACCATTTCATTAGAATTGGCAATATAATTTTTTTTACCCCCTTAACACCCTGGTTTCTAAAATTAATCCCCCGTAAAAAAACTGACTCCGGCCTCAAACAAGCGTTGATTCTGCCGGCCGGGAACATTGATACCCAGACCGGGGCCCGTACGCTCCGAATGACCCATTTTTCCGAGAATCCGACCGTCGGGACTGCAAATTGCCTCTATCGCCAGAACCGATCCGTTAGGATTCCAAGGGCTCTCCATACTGGGGCGCCCGTCAACATCCACATATTGAGCGACAACCTGACCGCCTCCAATCAGCTCATTAAGCCGTTCTGTTGACGCAACAAACCGTCCCTCCCCGTGAGAAATCGGAATCGCATGTCTTTGCCCCACTTCGCAAAAACGTAGCCAGGGCGACATAACAGAGACCACGCGCGTATATGCCATACGGGACATATGATGACCCACACAGTTAAAAGTCAACGTAGGGTGGCTCTCATCAATATCAACGACATGCCCTCCGGGAAGCAGTCCCAGCTTAATCAGCGCCTGGAACCCGTTACAAATACCAATAATTAGGCCGTCCCCCTCCTCAAGAAATTGGGCCAATCCCTCCCGGAGCCCCTCATGACGGAACAACGCAGCAATGAACTTGCCGGACCCGTCAGGCTCATCCCCTCCGGAGAACCCGCCGGGGAAAGCAATCATCTGCGCCTTTTCCATGGCTCGCCGCAGAATCCCAACGCTCTGCTCAACATGTTCCCCTGTAAGGTTTCTCACAACAACAACATCCGTTTCAGCCCCGGCCCGCGTGAAAGCCCGTGCCATATCCGTCTCCCCATTCGTCCCAGGGAAAGCCGGAATCAAAACCCGTGGTTTGGCCCCCTTGTTTACCGCCAAAGGCGCAAATTTCCGTCTCTGGATATAATAAGGCAACTCCGGCTGAGGCGACTCGTTTGGTCTTGTCACTTCATCAGAGAACCCCTCATCTGCTTTCGTCGGGAAAACCCTCTCCAACGGCTCACCCCAACACACCGCCAGATCAGACAACGGCAAGACCCAAGGCCCATGTTCGTCATCCCCATGGAACCGGGGCAACTCCAGGCGAGGCTGCTCCCGGGTCATGCCGATCCAGTAACAGAGATCATCCGCCTCAACTCCGTCAGCCTCAACTCTGTCAGCCTTAATTCCGTCAGCCCCAATTCGATCCGGCTCAAAGGCCTCCGTCATCTCCAACACCATCGACCCCACCAATGGCGCGAAAAGCGTCTCTCTCACAACGCCATCATCCAGTCCCCAATCAATCTCTCCCCCCAGAACCACCCCGATTCTGTTGCCAAGAGCCATCCGGGTTATCGTTCCCGCCAGCCCCCCCTCCCTGATGACAGAAGCCGCCGCAACCTTACCCTCGCGGCACCACCTGTGAATCGTTGTCATCATACGCCGCACGCGGAACCAATCCGGCAACTCCGTCGTACCGTCAACCGGGAGCTTCCATAATAAAATGCGGCGGCCCGCTTCCTTGAACGCGGCGGAAACCGTCTCTTTGCTCCGGCCGGGGGCTACCGCAAAACATACCAAAGTCGGCGGCACATCAAGAGACCCAAAAGATCCCGACATACTATCCTTGCCCCCGATCGCGGGCACACCCAGTTCACTCTGAGCCAATAACGCCCCAAGCAGAGCTGCCGACGGCTTCCCCCAACGTTTCCTGTCCGTACCCACACGCCCAAAATACTCCTGCAAAGACAACCGGGCCTGCCAGGGATCCCCTCCCACAGCCGTCACCTTCGCCAAAGCCTCCACAACAGCATAAGCTCCCCCATGACAAGGGCTCCAATCACACAGGGCCGGTATGAAACCGTACGACATAATCGACACCGTCTCAGTCTCCCCACTCTCCAACGGAATCTTGGCCACCATAGCCTCCTCCGGCGTCATCTGCCAAATCCCGCCAAAAGGCAGCAACACGCTGCCGGCTCCCACAGTCGAATCGAACATATCCACAAGACCCTTTTGGCAGGCTACCTCCAAACGCCGCAGATTGTTCCGCCAAGCCTCCGCCAACAGACCCCCGGAACAGACCTCCGGCACAAGCCTACGGTAATTTTGCGTCGGATCCGGACTTGGGATCAGAACACTGGCTTGTTGTCTGACACCATGGGTATCAAGAAAATCGCGGCTCAAATCTACAATATCCTTGCCTCGCCAAAACATCCTCAGACGCCCGTCGTCACTAACTCGCGCCACCGGCGTCGCCTCCAGATTCTCCCTGTCCGCCGCCCTGACAAACGCCGCCACATCCTCAGCATCGAGAACCACCGCCATGCGTTCCTGAGACTCCGACACAGCCAGCTCCGTCCCGTCAAGCCCCTGATACTTCAGAGGAATCTTATCTAACTCAATATTAAGACCGCCGGCCAGCTCACCAATGGCAACGCTGACACCTCCGGCCCCAAAATCGTTACACTTCTTTATCAGCCGACTCACATCACCGTCTCGAAACAATCGCTGGATTTTGCGTTCCGTGGTCGGATCACCCTTCTGCACCTCAGCACCACAAGCCTCCAGAGAACTCATATCATGCGCCTTCGAGGACCCTGTGGCACCTCCGCACCCGTCCCGACCTGTGCGCCCACCCAATAAAACCACCACATCCCCGGGAACCGGACGCTCCCTCCGTACCCGGTTCTGGGGAACCCCCCCAATCACAGCCCCGATCTCCATACGTTTCGCCACATAAGCAGGATGATAAAGCTCCACGACCTGCCCTGTCGCCAACCCGATCTGATTCCCATAAGAACTGTATCCCCGCGCGGCTCCGGTGGCAATCCTATGCTGAGGCAGCTTCCCCGGCAAAGTCTCCTCCAAAGGCGTCCTTGGGTCGCCGCTCCCTGTCACACGCATAGCCTGATACACATAAGCCCGCCCGGACAAAGGATCCCGAATAGCTCCCCCCAAACACGTTGCCGCGCCACCGAAAGGCTCAATCTCCGTCGGATGGTTATGCGTTTCATTTTTGAACTGAATCAACCAAGGCTCATAGCGATCCTCGACCTCCACAGGCATAACAATACTGCACGCGTTAATCTCGTCAGATTCATCCAAATCCTCCAACAAACCCCGCTTCTTCATAACCTTTTGCCCAATCACAGCCATATCCATCAAGCTGACAATCTCCCCGGTTTCCCCATACACCTCATCCCGAAGATCATAATAGTTATCCAACGCAACTTGCAACGCACCGGACAACACCCCCGGTTCAATCTCGACAGCGGTAAGCTCTGTCAGAAAAGTTGTATGTCGGCAGTGATCAGACCAGTATGTATCAATCACTTTGAGTTCCGTCAAACTCGGATCCCGCTTCTCCTCATCCCGAAAATAGCTCTGGCAAAAAAGCGCGTCCTCCTCGGACATCGCCAACCCTTCCTCTTTCCTCCAGCTTTCCAATTCTCCCCGGGACCAGGTCGTAAACCCTGTAAGCACAGGCACATCATCCGGATCCGCCGCTGCCAGATCCAGCTCCAAGGGTTTGTCCAACCCGGCCAATCTCGACTCTACGGGATTAATATAGTATTCGGCAATCCCGGCAACATCCTCTTCTGTCATCTCCCCACACAATCCCAGAACCCTCGCTGTCCGCACCTCAGGGCGTTCCCCTTGGGTCAGAATCTGGATACACTGTGCCGCCGAATCAGCCCTCTGATCAAACTGCCCCGGCAGATATTCGACAGCCAAAACATGGGAAAACCCTTCCATATCCAAAGTCTCCGGGAATACCTGATCAACATTGGCCTCAGCAAACACTCTCCAAATGGCACCCTCCAATGCCTCCTGAGTGAGTCCGCTCACGTCATAACGATTAAACAACCGTAACCCTGTGAGGGTATCAAGCCCCAGATAACTCTTCAGTTCCTTAAGCAAACCCTGAGCCTCAATATCAAACCCGGGCCTCTTCTCTACAAAAAGCCGGTGCACACTCATCATAACTCAATCCCCCTTATAATTAACTCGACTGCTCCTCCAACCAGAATACCACTTTCGCAGCCAATAGCCAAGACCTGTTGACCAATTAAGGGAGGTATCCACATTCTGAATCCTGAATACTGAATCCTGAATACTTGCGGTCGAAGACCGCCTTAGAGTATACTTACATATATGACAATAACACTTCTCCTCATTTCTGTTGGTCTCGCAACAGACGCCTTCGCTGTCTCCATGGGCTATGGCGTTTCTCTGATACGCCCCACCCAAAAAATCGCTCTGATCATGGCTTTCACATTCGGCTTATTTCAAGCGCTTATGCCTGTCCTGGGCTGGGCCTTGGGTTGGTCCCTAAGCGATTTCAGCTTTATACTGCACCATCACCACTGGATCGCTTTCCTGCTCCTTGTCTGGGTAGGCGGCAAAATGATCCTGGACGGACTTCGTGCGCACAAAACCAACGCTCCCGGACAACCCGACACCAAATGGCGGCAACTGATCATCCTTGCCTTTGCTACCAGTATAGACGCCTTCACCGTTGGTATAACCCTGGCTCTAACTCAAAACGATATCTTCGTCTCCGTCCTCACAATCGGCATCGTCACATTCCTGCTCTGTTACATAGGCTTTCAGCTCGGGCGCCTCGCCGGCCGCCTGTCCGGACACTTCCTTAAAAATAAGGCCACCATAATCGGCGGCCTTGTCCTTATCGGTATTGGTGTCAAGATCCTTCTGGCCGGCTGAAGCACGAACCGGCCCTCCCTCAGACCCTTGCCCGCAGCATAAGAGAAAACATCCGCACCAAAGTCGGATCAAATTGTTTGCCCGCGAACTTATTAATCTCCTGCATCGCCTTGTCCTGTGTAACAGCCTTTCTATACGGCCTCACCCCCGTCATCGCTTCAAAAGCGTCAATAATAGCGAACAACCGGCATTCCACAGGAATATACTCCTCATTGTATGCGAAAATACTTCCCGTACCATCCCACCACTCATGATGCCGCAATATCAGGTCTCCGATAGACGCCAGATGAGGTATGTACATTGCCACCTGATATCCGATCGTCACATGACGATCCATCTCCAACCGATCCTCAAGGGTAAAAGACGCCAACTCATGGATATCTTCCCGCAGCCCCACTTTCCCAATATCATGATAACGCACCAACATTTCAAAACGCGGCACAGACAGATCAAGAATATAGACATTGCCTGTATAGATCTCAAAAAACTCATTCGCCAGCGCCATAAGATTATCAATATGACCAGACTCAAAATAATCCAGATCCTTGAGCCTATCAACAATAACAGCAAAAATACTATCAGAAACATACTGGCGATTCATCTGCTTGACCTTATGCAACTTCCCGTAAGCCTGGGAATGAATAGTCTCGTAACTATCATTCAACCCTTTTGCCACAGCCCAACCGGCCGAAATATGCATAGGCACCAAATCCCCAACTTTATTACGCTCATCCAACTCATGTACAATCTTGTCATAAACTGAAGCCATATACTTATCATCACCCCAAGGATACAGAACGCCAAACTCAGCCCCGCTGATTCTGGCCAACATCCCCTCCTCTCCAACACATGTCCGCAAACACTTCGCACAAGCCGCTAAAACCTTCTCCCCCGTCGTATACCCTAACGCATCATTTGTCAACTTCAGACTATCAACCAAAAAAATCATGATCCCATAATTATCCATTTCCTGGACATTGTTCAGGATCATTTCATCCCAGTACGCACGGTTGTACAAACCCGTCAAGCCGTCGTGTCGATTCAGGTAATCGACCTCCTGGTTTAAGAAATCAACCTCCTGGCCACTCTCCTCGACCTTCCAGAACGCCTCCACCAACTCACGTCGCAAAGGCCGGATATTCCACAAGACCGTTACAACAATCACAACCGCCAAACCCGCAGAAACCCCAAGCAACTTAAGGGCAAACGAAACAACCCAAGAGGACAAAGCCGTATCTATTGCCGACAACTGTTGGTGAAGCTGAATAATAAAAAATCCCGAAAAAACAAAAAACAAAAGCAAAGAGATACTCATAACAGTCATGATTCTCTTCACACTTTTTGCCCGTTGTCTATCTTCTTGCGACGTACACAACACCCTTCAACAATTGACAAGGCCGACCAATTCAAGACCGAAAGATACCGGTCCGGCCGATAGGAATCGGCTCCGGCCTGTTGACCAATTGACTATTAAAACAACATCCACCATTCCGGCATGGTCTGACATCACTTCACAGGTTATTATGGTCCCAATAGATAGTCCCTATTCGAAATTCTGTACCCTAATCAGGATTCGTTGGCTATCTCGTCGCATTCTGAATATTCTGCTTAACCTTATCCCAAAAAGTCTTTTTCCCTTGCTGCTTATCCTCAGGCGTAACCTCACCAAATTCGCGCAACAGATCCTTCTGGGCTTCCGTCAGCTTAACAGGTGTCACCACCAGTACCCTCACATGCTGATCACCTCGTTGATCATTCCGTCGTTGAGGAATACCCATACCCCTTACACGGAACACCTTGCCCGTTTGAGTTCCTTCCGGAATCTTTATACTGACATTCCCATGAAGAGTCGGCACCTCGATATCGGCCCCCAGAGCCGCCTGCACAAATGTAATCGGCACCTCGCAATATACATCATCCCCATGGCGCTCAAAGAAATCATGTCGTTTCACATTAAGCACAACATAAAGATCCCCGGCCGCACCGCCCTTTTCCCCCACTTCACCGTGATTGGCGTAATAAAGGCTCAGGTTATCCTCCGCCCCGGCCGGAATAACAACTTCCAGCTGTTTGGACTCCCTGACAAGCCCTTTGCCCGAACACTTCGGACAAGGCGCCGTAATAATCTGTCCATGACCCTGACATGTGGAACAAGGGCGAGACGTCGCCATCTGGCCAAAAGGCGTCCTTTGCACCTGTCGCATTTGACCCGAACCGTTACACGTCGAACAGGTCACAGGCTGGGTCCCCGGCGCGGCACCGCTGCCTCTGCAATCGCCACAAATAACGGACCTAGGGTACTCAATAGTTTTATTAACACCAAAAGCCGCTTCTTCCAACGTTATACGCAGATCATACCGCAAATCGCTGCCCCGTGCCGGTCCCCGGGACCGGGTGCGGCCCCCACCGCCAAAGAACATGCTGAAAATATCCGCCAGCCCCAAATCGGAAAAATCCGCCATATTGAAGCCGCTGAAAGCATCATTCTCAACACTCGCATGCCCGAACTGGTCATACCGACGACGTTTTTCCGTATCACTCAGAACCGCATAAGCCTCCGTCGCTTCTTTGAATCGTTCCTCAGCTTGCTGATCCCCCGGCTTAATATCCGGATGATTCTCTTTAGCGATCTGACGATAGGCCTTTTTAATCTCATCAGCCTCAGCATTTTTACTGACGCCTAAAACTTCATAATAATCTCGCTTCATGCCACGACTCGTGCTCCTCTCCCTTGCTCTGTGGTCCTGTGCAGAAACGCGTCCCAAGAGAACGTCTCTGCACAGAAGAGCAACAGATTATCCAACCTTACGACTCCTTGTTAACTTCCTTATATTCCACGTCAACAACATCCTCGTCTGCAGGACGCGTTGACTCTTGTCCGGAAGAAGCCCCATCCTGGTTTCCGGCAGGCGACGTCTGGGCAGACGACGTCTGGGCAGACGACGTCTGAGCAGAACCATCTGCGGTCTGCTGCTGATACATCTTCTCCACAAACGGATGGAAAACCTTGTTCAAAGCTTCTATCTTCGCCTTCATTTCCACCACGTTATCGCTCTCGGCAACACCGCGCAAATCAGCGATGGCTTGATTGATCCGCGCAATCTCGTCCGCGTCACCCTTGCCCTCAAAATCCCGCAAAGCTTTCTCCGCGTGATAAGCATTGGAATCCGCCTCGTTGCGCGCGTCAATAATCTCTCTCTGCTTCTTATCCTCCTCAGCATGAAGTTCCGCGTCTCTGCGCATTTTTTCAATATCCTGTTGGTTCAACCCTGCCGAAGCCGTGATGGTAACCTTCTGCTCGTTGCCTGTCGCCATATCCTTAGCCGAAACATGAACAATCCCATTTACATCAATATCAAACTTGACCTCAATCTGAGGAATCCCTCGGGGCGCCGGCGGAATCCCCGCCAGCTGGAACTGACCCAACAACTTATTAGCTGCCGCCATTTCACGTTCACCCTGATACACACGAATATCCACCGAAGTCTGCCCATCATCAGCTGTCGAGAAAATCTGAGCCCCTGTGGTCGGAATCGTCGTATTGCGGTTAATAATCCTGGTGAATACACCACGCAGAGTTTCGATCCCCAACGAAAGAGGCGTCACATCCAGCAAAACGATATCCTTCATTTCACCGGCCAGAACACCGCCCTGAATCGCCGCCCCCAACGCAACAACCTCATCCGGGTTCACCCCCCGATGGGGTTCCTTGCCGCTAATCCTCTTAATCGCTTCCTGCACCATAGGAATCCTGGTAGACCCACCCACGAGAATAACTTGATCGATCTGATTGAAACTCAGTTTAGAATCCTCCATGGCTTGACGGGTCGGACCCATTGTCGACTCAACCAGATCCCCAACCAAATCCTCAAATTTAGCACGGCTAATCGTGATATCCAAATGCAACGGCCCTTCCGCTGACATTGTGATAAAAGGCAAATTAATATTGGTGGTAGTCACCCCGGAAAGTTCAATTTTGGCCTTCTCGGCACTTTCCCTTAGCCGCTGTTCCGCCATACGATCTTTGGACAGATCAACACCATGGCTTTTCTTGAACTCCGCAACAATATAGTCCATTAATCTCTTATCGAAATCATCTCCACCCAGATGGTTATTCCCGCTGGTAGCTTTCACCTCGACCATGCCCTGACTAAGTTCAAGAATCGAAACGTCAAAAGTCCCGCCGCCCAAATCATAAACCAATATCGTCTGATCGGCTTCTTTTTCCAGGCCGTAGGCAAGCGCCGCCGCTGTCGGCTCATTAATGATACGCAAAACCTCAAGTCCGGCAATCGTCCCCGCGTCCTTTGTCGCCTGACGCTGAGAATCCGTAAAATAAGCCGGAACTGTAATAACCGCCTGGTTTACAGATGTTCCCAAATAAGCCTCCGCGTCTGCACGCATCTTTTGCAGAATCATCGCGGAAATCTCTTGAGGCGAATATGTCTTCCCCTCCAGAGTCACTTTGTAATCTGAACCCATATGTCGTTTGATCGACATCACCGTATTGTCAGGGTTTGAAACGGCCTGACGCTTAGCCACTTGCCCAACCAACCGTTCCCCCGTCTTGGAAAACCCCACAACAGACGGTGTGGTCCGAGCCCCCTCTGCGTTGGGGATAACAACAGCTTCTCCCCCCTCAAGCACAGCAACACAGGAATTCGTCGTGCCTAAGTCGATTCCGATAACCTTACCCATTCGCGAAAACCTCCCTTTAATTACTTCTCAAATCATATTCTGAAAGAAAACAAAACACAGCCGACACAGCCGACGCTTCCTTACTCATCAGCAGGACACTTTCACCCTGCTATGGCGGATCACCTTGTCTTTCAGGCGATAGCCCTTCTCAAACTCTTGCAAAACCATGCCGGGTTCACGGCCTTCAACCTCACCGCTCAACATAGCCTCATGTAAATTCGGATCAAACTCCCTTCCCTCAGCTTCGATCGCCTCAACCCCCTCATCATTTAAGATCTTAAGCATCTGTTTATAAATCATATCCACACCGTTGCTCAACGTCTCAAAATCCTGAGAAGCGGCAGACGCCGCAATAGCCCGCTCAAAATTATCCACCACCGGCAACAACTGTAGAATCAGATTCTCAGTAGCGTATCTGATAACATCGCCCTTCTCTTTCACGGAACGTTTGCGGAAATTGTCAAAATCCGCCTGCAGCCTCTGCAGTTTGGCATAATAATCATCTGAAAGAGCTTGCACCCGCTTCAGATCATCAATAGCCAGCTGGGCCTCCCGTTCCCTCGTTCGCTCACGCTCCTTCTCTCTGTCTCTGCCCTCTTTGCTTTCCTTATCCCTGTCCTTGTTCTCTTTCCCTCTGTGTTCCTTATCCCCGTCTTTCTTTTTATCCTTGCCGCTTCCCTGGTCTTTATCACTATCTTTGTCTTTCGCAAAGACTACACCGGTCGCTGTCTTGCTGGTTGAAAGCCCCTTTTCCGATTCTTCGTCAGCCGGTTTGTTTGCCGACTCATCGCCAGATAAAGACTCGCTCACAGTCTCACTGTCTGTTATCTCCCCACCAGTCAACTCTTCGCTTCCTGAGTACTCATCATCCAGAAAGTTATCATTCATCGGATACTCGCTACTCGTCTTCTCACTTTTCAATTTTTCAGTTGACGCTAAATTGGTCATCTTTTCCGCAATTATACCTCCATCAGCTTCCGGAAGATCCATAACAGGGAAAGGATTCTTCGGAAACTTATACCCTCCAGACGAAGCTGGAATAGCCCTGAATCTGAAACCGCCGTCCTCCGTCGGCAACACCGGCTGACGCCCACTACCCTGCCGAAACTGCTGCCCGCCGCCTTGCTGAGGCTGGCCGCTGCCTTGCCGAAGCTGCCGGCCGCTCTGTTGAGGCTGCTGCCCGCGTCCTTGCTGAGGCTGATCCCCACCAAGGTGAAGCTGATCCCCACTGCCATGCTGAGGCTGCTGCCCGCCACCCTGCTGAGGCTGACGACCACCGCTCTGTTGAGGCTGCTGCCCGCCACCCCGCTGAGGCTGACGACCACCGTTCTGTTGAGGTTGCTGCCCGCCACCCCTTTGAGGCTGCTGCCCGCCACCCCGCTGAGGCTGACGACCACCGCTCTGCTGAGGCTGCTGACCGCCGCCCCGCTGAGGCTGCTGCCCGCCACCCCGCTGAGGCTGACGACCACCGCTCTGCTGAGGCTGACGACCACCGCTCTGCTGGGGTATCACACCGTTCTGCTGAGACTGACGTCTTCCGCCCTGCTGTGGCTGTCCTCCGCTCTGCTGAGACTGACGCCCACCGCCCTGTTGAGGCTGTCCACCGCTCTGCTGAGACTGACGCCCCCGGCTATCCTCCCTGGGTGACCCGGTATCCCCAGCCTGACCCATTTCCGGACCCATATCCTTGGGCGGACCCAAATCCTTGGGCGGCCCCATATCCTTGGGTGGACCCATATCCTTGGGTGGACCCATATCCTTGGGCGGCCCCATATCCTTGGGTGGCCCCATATCCTTGGGCCTATTATCATTCTGACGAGTTGTCGCCGACAAGTTCCCTGCCTTCCATTTCGTTGCCATAAGCATAACCTCCGAAGTGAACCATTCTTATTATGACCGCATAATCTTCATCACAATGGGCTCAGAACCAAACAAGATACGACAATAGGTTCTTACACATACTGCTAAGGGTCATAGGACTTGCTGCTAATAATAAACGATAGGCTATCCGCCACAAACTTGACCATAGCCACAGCCCGCCCATAATCCATACGCGTCGGGCCAAGAATACCGAAGGACCCGACAGGCAAACCATTAATCTTGTATGTTGCCGTAATCAAACTGCAATCCTGAAAAACCTCCTCATGATTCTCCGAACCGATCTGAACAAGCAATCCTTCATAATTACGCGGCATCAGGCCAATAATCTTGTGACGCTCCTCAAAGACTCCAAACAAATCTTTAATCTTCTCAAAATTCTTGAATTCCGGCTGATTAATCATATTAAGTGTCCCGCCAAAAAACACCTTATTAACGGCTTCATCCTCCTGATCCTCCATTAACTTATTCACACTTTGGATGAGGTGACTCATTAGGGATTTCTTTTGAATAAGCTCATTATGAACTTCCCGCAGAACAGCATCCTTAAGATTGCCCGGCGATACAGAGCCTACCTTATCATTGAAAATGTTGGTCAATGTCTGCAATTCCTGAGGGGACACCTCTTCGCCTATATCGACAACCGAATTCTCAACCTTACCGTCATCCCAAACCGTCAACATAATAATCTGACCGGGTTTATGATACGGCAAAAAATGAATCATCTTGAGCACACTATGCCGATTCTGACTGATGACAACACTTGTCAACTTCGTCAAGCGGGAGATGAGACTCGCTGTATGCGCAAAGGCATCGTCAACCTCGTCGATTTTCGAGGCAATCTCATGTTGGATCAAATCAGCTTCCCCTTGCTCCAAGGCCGGCGGCTCCATCAGGTAGTCCACATAATATCGGTATCCCAATTCAGAAGGGATGCGCCCGGAGGATGTATGGGGCTGCTCAATATACCCCATCTCTTCAAGATCCGACATCTCGTTGCGAATCGTCGCCGACGAAACCCCCAGATCATACTTGCGCGACAACGTCCTCGATCCGACAGGTTCGGCAGAAGCAATATAATCTTGTATAATTGCCCACAAAATTTTTCTTTTGCGTTCGTCAATTTCCATAAGCACCCCCTGTGTCGAGGCCCAAGGTTCTAACCAGCTGAATCATGCTTATTAGCACTCTGATCGGGTGAGTGCTAAAACTAAGATTATCATGAAGGTAAAAGAATGTCAAGGGTTCCTGACGCTTATTCCTCAAGAATAAATGAATTAAGAACAGAGTTCGCCACAAAAAAATATTGCGGCTGCATAAAAATTCGATCCGCCTCAACCGCTAAAACCCCTACACGACTATATTTTACCAAAACATGGTCAAAAATATCCGCCGCTTCCACCCCAAATCTGCGCAAAAAGCCTTCTTTGCTAACACCTTGTGTCGTTCTCAACCCAAGAAACATGTATTCGCTCATCTGCTGACATACTGACAAAACTGAGACCCGACGCCCGATACCCCCAGAAAGATCCGTGTCGTTAACCGCAACAGCCGCAGAATCTGAAGAAAGGCTTTGCATCTCCCTGATGTACGTAGCAACCGAAGGCGCGTTGGTCATCCGCACACCCCGCTCCGTTGAAACAGCAGCGGGACCCAGCCCCAAGTAGTCATCGCCATGCCAGATAGCCTCGTTATGGTTGCAGGTGAAACCCTCCCGAGAAAAATTGGATATTTCATAACGCCGGTAACCCTTGTCCGCCAAGTAATCTACCGCCCAATCATACATATCCGCCTGGTCATCATCGTTTGGCACCTCCGAGGCGCCTTGTCCCAGCAAATTGGCGAACACCGTCCCCGGTTCCACCGTTAAACCGTACAGCGAAAGGTGTTCGGGCTCCATACGAACAGCTTCCGTCACAGTCCGTTGCCAGGTTTCTATATCCTGCTCCGGCAAACCAAACATAAGATCAAAATTAATATTGGCAAACCCTTGTTCCCTGAGGACGCTTACAGCCCGTCGAACATCCCCTGGGGAATGCCTGCGTCCCAACGTTCGCAGCAAGGTTTCATCCAAGCTTTGCACCCCCAAGGATACACGGTTCACGCCATAGCGCTTGAGGACATCCGCTTTGACCGATGTCAAAGAATCCGGATTAGCTTCGACGGTTATCTCCTGAGCCGGTTTCATGTAAGGATCCAACAGACTCATCAGAGCCTCAAGCTCAGACTCCGTCAAAAAAGTTGGCGTCCCTCCCCCAATAAAAACTGTTCGCAACATCGGTTGCCCATGCCATCGTCTCACCAACCTCGCGCCGACCTCCACCCCGAGGGTGGCAAGCCATCCTTGCACCTCTTTTTCCCTGCTCCCAGGTTCCGGAACATGAGAGGCAAAGCCACAATAAGCACATTTGCTCCCACAAAAAGGCACATGTACATAAAGCGCCCGCGGTTGTTGCTCGAACAAGCCATCTTTCATGACGCGTCCTTGACCCATTTCTTCCCCGAACCCCACCAAGAGATCATTCACTCCTCAATATTCAACACAGCCATAAAAGCCTCCTGGGGAATCTCCACGCTCCCCACCTGTTTCATTCGTTTCTTGCCTTCCTTCTGTTTCTCCAGCAATTTCCGTTTCCTGGTAATATCTCCTCCATAACACTTCGCCAACACATCCTTGCGCATAGCCCGGACTGTCTCTCGCGCGATAACCTTAGCCCCCACCACAGCCTGAACAGGCACCTCAAACATCTGCCGGGGAATCAGCGACCTAAGCTTCTCCACCAGTTTACGTCCCCGGGCATACGCCCTGTCCTGGTGCAGAATACAAGACAACGCATCAACAACCTCCCCATTCAACAGAATATCCAGCTTCACAAGGTCCGCCCGTTTATACCCGGACAACTCATAATCCAAAGACGCATATCCCTTCGTTCGCGACTTCAACTGATCAAAATAGTCATAAATAATCTCACTCAACGGCAACTCATAATGAATACTCACCCGGGTCTGGGTAATATAATCCATATTATGGAACGTGCCCCGCTTATCCTGATTCAACTCCATAACCGCCCCAATATACTCCACCGGCGCCATAATGCTGGTTTTCACCATAGGTTCTTCAATATAATTAATCTGCGACGGCGGCGGTAACGAAATAGGGCTATCGACCTCAACCATTTCGCCCTTGGTCGTAAACACATGATAGATCACGCTGGGAGCTGTAATAATAATGTTCAGCCCGAATTCCCGTTCCAACCGTTCCTGAATAATCTCCATATGCAACAACCCCAGGAATCCGCAGCGGAACCCGATCCCCAACGCCACCGAAGTCTCATTCTCATAAAGCAAACTGGCATCATTCAGTTTCAGCTTATCCAACGCATCCTTGAGACGATCATAATCCGAAGAATCCACCGGATACAACCCGCAAAAAACCATGGACACCGCGTCCCGATATCCCGGCAACGGCTCAGACACCGGGTTCTTGGCATCCGTCACCGTATCGCCCACCCGGGTATCCTGAACATTCTTCACACTGGCTGCCAGATATCCCACCTGGCCCGCCTTCAGTTCCTCCACCACCGTCATCGCCGGGGCGAACACCCCCACCTCGGTAACCTCGAACACCTTATCCGTCGCCATCATTTTGATATTCTGCCCCCGTTTCAGACTCCCGTCCATCACGCGGATATAGGGGATCGCGCCCCTATACGAATCAAACTTGGAATCAAAAATCAACGCAGTCAAAGGTTTCGCGTCGTCCCCTTTTGGGGGCGGCACCTTATGAACAATCGCCTCCAGGATCTCATCAATCCCGGTCCCCAGTTTCGCCGAAACCAGGATCGCCTCGCTGGCGTCCAAACCGATAACATCCTCAATCTCCCGGCGTACCCGCTCCGGCTCGGCGCTGGGCAAATCGATTTTATTAATGACCGGAATAATCTCCAGATCGTTCTCAAGAGCCAGATACACGTTGGCCAAAGTCTGAGCCTCAATCCCCTGCGCCGCGTCCACCACCAAAAGAGCCCCCTCACAAGCTGCCAGACTTCGGGACACCTCATAAGAAAAATCCACATGCCCAGGGGTATCAATAAGATTAAGCTCATACTCCCGGCCATCCATAACCTGATACTTCAACCGGACCGCATGAAGCTTAATGGTAATCCCCCGCTCCCGCTCCAAATCCATAGAATCCAGAACCTGCTCCTTCAACTCCCGGGCCGAAAGAGCTCCCGTAACCTCCAGCAACCGGTCCGCCAAGGTTGATTTGCCGTGGTCAATATGGGCGATAATACAGAAGTTTCGGATATTTGACGAAGCTTGCGCCATGTGCTCGTTTCCCTCTTCCCGTTCGAATATTTGCCAAACCCATTCTGCCCAATTCTAAGACAGCACCCCTATTATATCAGAGCTGTCCTCCCATGCAAACCTACCTGCAATCGTGCGAATTGTGCAATTGACCTGCGAATCGATGGGCTGAGGCGGAGGCTTTCTGTTTGACCATGCCAAGTCCCATCCGGAGGGGTAGGAGATAACGTCATGTCGACAACAATCCCGATGCATGTTTGGGCTTCGGAAACCACCAAAAGCCCGCGAGTGGGTGCATGACAAATTTGTGGAGCGATGCCTTCAAATATCGATCTTCTAGCGGCGCAAGGCTACGGGGGGCGGTCTGGACGTGGCCTGCCCCGCAAGCCGTTCTCCGGTCTTGTGCGGCTCTATGCTCCGCCGCGGCAAACTCAAAACTCGCTCCACTGCGTTGCGCTCAGACAGTTGAGTTTGCTATCGCTCTGTTCGCTTAGATCCGCAT
>WRJI01000065.1 GCA_009778595.1 Peptococcaceae bacterium
CCACTCACTCCTATTATCAAGATTGTTATGATAGATAGCAACAGAATTCTTTGAGCGTTTCTTCGCAAAGTCTATCGACCCCTTTCCTGGTTCTGTCGGATGCCTCTTCTGATTGCTAAAGATGATTTATGGTTTAGAAGATTTAGTCAACTTACACAACCTTAGTTAATGTTTCTTCTGGCATAATCTTCTCCCCTTTCAAAGGTATCCGGGTTTTAATTTCAACGTAATATGCCAGATTCCTCTCTGTTTAGAAAACTATTTCTAATTCTATGTTCTTTCCGTGAAATGTGTTAGCCGCTTAGGTTGCAACAACATCAATAAAAAACAAGAAAATCCACATTCTGAATCCTGAATCCTGAATACTGGATACTTGCGGTCGAAGACCGCCTTAGAATGTTCTGGAAGAGGCTGACGGTCAACTTCAGCTTGGGCATTATAGGGCTGGATTCGGTTCGATCCGGTCTTGGAAAGAAGGAGGAGCCCAAAAAGCTTATGCCGATGCGAAAAGGCACTTCTTGGGCCAAGAATATGTCTGGCTAGTAGGGCTTGATCAGGGCTCCTTGTTTGAGCAGGTTAAGCATGTGCGTATTCTGCTGGGCTGTCCCTGTGTATCCGGTAATACCGTTTTTGGCGGCAATTGTTGATCGGTAGGCGAAGGAGTTGTCAACGCCGATAGCCTTAAGCCCTTCTGTGATGGCGTCGTCAAGGTTGTTATAGCACTTTCGGAGGGATGTGTTAATTTGATGGATAGGTTTCGGGGTTGGGTGAGGTATGGGTGTTTTCAGGTGAGATTTGGCTAAGTTGGGATAGATGGGCGAGTTTTGTCAAAAAGAAGTGTATAGGAACCATTGTATTATCTATATTTTGGTGCTATGATGAAATTGGATAATTGAAACAAGCTTTAAGACGTGGAGGAAGTACCTATTATCGTAAAGGTTTGATCAACTGGGAAGAGTCTCTTATTCCTAACACAATTACACACGGCAAGTATCTTTATTAACACTGTTTGATTGGCTGTTGGATTCGATGCAAAGGGTTGTTTACAGAATAGTCGAAGTTTAGACCTAATTGTGCATTATTTCACGAAATCCGTCATTTCTGTCAAGGGTCAGTGTTTTTTCTATCTTCGCTTAGGGGACTTGTTGCAAAAATGTTTTCCGGCTTTAATTCCTTCGTTGTTGCTTTAAGATCTGTTGCGCCTGGTTTACGTTTGTCAGATGTTCAGTATCGAGTTCGGTGTTCAAGAGAGAGGAGGCGTTCAGGCAAGCAGTCATTGTTTTGGAAAGACGAGCATAAGCATACTTTAGCACTTGGTATGGCCTTTTCTACAGAGAAAGGGGGAGTTTTGCCGTTGAGAGCGTTAGGTTCGCGAAGTTGTGTCAGGGCGGCGGCAACGAAGGAGTTTTATAGCAACAAAATGAATGTGAAAGGAGAGTTGAGGCTTGAGTAAAGAAAGTTTGGCTAGCAAAATGTCTCGGCGGACATTTCTGAAAGTGTCCGCGGCAACAGCGGCGGCTGTGGCGGCGGGCGATCAGTTATTGGGCGGAAGTGGTGTCGGTGTGTTGGAAGCGAATGCCGCGCCGGCTTCGGAAGACGGCTGGTATCCCGGTGTGTGCAAAATGTGCATGCAAGGGGACTGCCAGCAACGTGTCCACGTCGTTGATGGCGTTGTTGTCAAAGTGGAGGGAGATCCCAAGGGCCGTCAGAATTTCGGCGCCTTGTGCCCCCGGGGCAATTCTTCCATCATGCAGATGTATAATCCTTGGCGGGTTCAGAAACCTTTGAAACGGACCAATTCCGCCAAAGGGTTGGACGTGGATCCGGGTTTTGTTGAGATATCCTGGGATGAAGCGTTGCAGACTGTGGCGGATCGCATGAAAGCTGTTAAGGATAGCGACCCCAGAAAGTTGTCTATTGTTAGCGGTTTTGGCGTCAGCAGCACCTTGCTGGGGGCGTTTGAGCAGGCTTTTGGGACACCGAACAATACACCCTCCCGGGGTTCGGCTTGTGCATACCATATCGCCGGACACATTACCCACCAGAGAGGGCCGGACGGAGTTCCTGACATGGATCGTTGCAACTATTTCATTGATGTCGGTCACACCTTGGGACCGAATATCGCCAATGCTTCTCCCGGAACCCGAACCGTTCTTGACGCCCTTGAGCGCGGTTGCAAAATCATCGATATTGACCCGCGTTGCAGTCAGGAAGCCTCCAAATATACGGAGTGGGTTCCTATCAGACCCGGATCGGAATTGGCGTTCTTCCTGTCGATGCTCCATACCATGCTCTATGAGATCGGCGAGCTGGACATCTGGTATCTTAAGGCCAGAACAAATGGTCCTTACCTGATCGATCCGGAAGGCGAGTTTGTTAAGGATGGCAGCGGCAAGCCCCTTATGTGGAATGAGGCGGCGGGCAGAGCTGTTCCTTTTGACACGCCCGATTATATGGATTGTGCTTTGGAAGGATCCTATACCGTGAACGGTGTGGAATGTAAACCTGCGTTCCAGCTGGTTAAGGATCAGATGAAGGAGTATACGCCGGAATGGTCTGAGCAGCATACGACGATTAAGGCCGCAACGGTGCGCCGTATCGCCAATGAGTTTGTTGAGAATGCCCAAATCGGTGCCACTGTGGAGATTGACGGATTCACGTTCCCGCTTCGGCCGGTGGGGATTGTCAGCGAAAGAGGTCCTTACCAACACACCAACGAAGGCCCGATGCAGGATTTCGTGACAAAGATTATCTGTCAGATGGTCGGCGCGATTGAAGTTCCCGGTGGTATGAGCGGTTGTTCGATGCCGCATCCGGATTGGCTCCTGGCAGATGAGGAAGGGATACGGATCGCGAACTATGAGGCCGGCGCCGACTATTTCGGGTATCCGTGGACTTGGCCGCCTACCCACGCGGATTTGCGGCAGTTCTATCCGGTTTCTCATACGTTGATCTGGGGATTGCCTAAGACAATCTTGGAACCGGAAAAGTATCATATGGGGTACCGTGTTGAGGTTCTGATGTCTTGCGGCGGCGGGCCTGTCCGTTCAGGATTTGACCGTGAGGCTTTTGCGAAGGCTTGGGCAGCGGTGCCTTTCCATTTCGTTTTTGCCTTGACGTATGACGAGAACGTTATGCTGGCTGATATCGTTCTGCCGGATTGCTCTTTCTTGGAGAAAGACCAATTCCATGGCGGAAGCAGCGCCCCTCCCGGCCATAAGGTTATGACTGACAGCAGCCGGGGGCTTAACGTTTTCCTGTTCAGGGACGCCTCCAAGATAACCAGGCCTTACAATACCCGCAGTGTTGACGAAGTCTTGGTTGACTTGGCGGAAAAGATCGGTATTTTGTATGGTGAAACCGGGTTGGTGGCTAAGGCGAACAGTTCGAACAGGGATTTCCCACTGGATGTCGACAAGAAACCTACCATCAGAGATGTGTCGGAAGCCAGGTTGAAACAAACCTATGGTGCCGACAAGAAACTGGCGGACATCACTGACGAAAGCGGACCGGTTTATTTCTACGCCACACGAGGCGCCAAGAATTACAACTACTATTATCAGCCGGATAACCAAACCAGGACCCCCATTTACTATATCAGTTTGTTGAGGAATGCGAACAGATTGAAAGAGAATTTGGAGGCCGCAGGCTTGAGTGCGGTTCCCGGCTGGGAAGGCGATATGGAGTATTTCCTCGAGGCGTTTACCCCAATCCCGAAGTGGATGACGTGTCCGGAATTCAATCCTCCGCCTGAGTATGACATGTGGGCTATCAACTGGAAAACGCCGATGGCACCGTTTTTCTGCGGCGATACCTTTGGCAATGTCTGGCTTAATGAGACTTTCAAGAAGTTCGATCCCTATGAGTTCGCCATCTGGATCAACACAGCCACGGCGGAGAAGAAGGGGATTAAGGACGGCGACAAAGTCTGTGTTGAATCCCGTTACGGCAAGACGGAAGGCATTGTCAAGGTCACAGAGTTGATTCATCCGGAAGTGCTGGGCTTCCCGTCCGGTCACGGTGCGGCTTCGTCCAAGGCCAACCCGATTACGGCTGAGGGTCCCTATTTCAACGTTCTTTGCAACATTGATGAAAAGAACAGAGCTGTTGATCCTTTGACTGCCGGGGTGGAGTCAGGACCCGCTGTCAAAATCTATAAGGTATAGGAGGTGTAATCTTGAGATACGGAATGGTAATTAGCCTAAGCCGGTGTATCGGCTGTAACTCCTGTTCTGTTGCCTGTAAGCATGAAAACGGAACAGGCCCAGGGGTTTTTTGGCGCAGAGTTGTTATTACTGAGTCAGGGAAGTATCCGCAAGCGGCGATGCATGCCCTGCCTCTGCTCTGTAACCATTGTGAAGATCCTTCCTGCGCCAAAGTCTGTCCGGTCAAAGCGACCAGAGTGAATGCCGACGGTGTGGTGACGATTGACGCCAAAAAATGTATCGGGTGCCGCTATTGTATGACAGCCTGTCCCTATAACGTCAGATCCTTTGTTACAAGCAACACGAAAGGCTATTATGACGAGGGGCTTACTGATTATGAAAAAGTGGCTTACGAGGACCACAAAGTCGGAACCGTGGAAAAATGCACCTTCTGTACCCAACGGGTGGAGGAGGGGAGAGATCCTGCTTGTGTCGCGACGTGCCCCGCGAAAGCGCTTTTCTTTGGCGATTTGGATGACCCGGGCAGTCAGGTTACGAAACTGCTGGCGGATAATCCCAACGCTAAGTCTCTAAAACCGGAAGCCGGTACCAAACCGAAAGTATTCTATATATAGGAAGAAGGTGAAAATATGACTAACAGTGCTTCAAACGAAGCGAAAAGATCAACCGCGGGCAATCTGATTTTGCCGGTTGCCGGTTTGCTGGCCGTGATCGGCATTGCCTGCTGGGTGGTTCAGCTTATCGCGGGTCCGTCTGTTTTGGCGGACACTATTCCCTGGGGTGTCTATATCGCCGCTTTCTTCCTATTGGCCGGGGCCGGCAGCGGTTTGGTTATTTTAGCCGCTGCGAATAGTTTTGGGTTCCTGTCCGCCTTGAAGGATTTGCGTCGTTCGCTCCTGATTGGCGCGGCTGCCAGCTATATCGCCGCCGGTTTCATGATTCTGATGGATCTGGGTCAACCTGTGAGGATTTTCAATTTCTTTGTTTCTCCGAATTTCACATCAATGTTTGTTTGGGATTTTCTGTTCCTGGCGCTGACGTTGGTTTTGGTTCTTGTGTGTTTCTTCCGCAAAGGAGAAAACAAAGTCTTGATTGGCCTTACAGCGGTGACCGCGTTAGGGATTGTCTTGATCGAGGGATGGATTCTGGCGGTTAATCCAATTGCGGTCTGGAGCAGCGCCTTGATTCCGGTTGTGTTCTTGGTGGAAGCTCTGATCGTGGCTGTAGCCCTGGTGCTAACGGCCAAAAAAGATGCCCCCGAAGGTCTCAGTAAGATTCTGATAGGATTGTTGCCGCTGGTGTTGCTTTTCAGCCTGATTGAAGTGTTCACAGGGAACTATATGGGGGCTTCGGCAGAGGCTGCCGGAATGAAACTGTTGATCACCGGCAGTTTGGCGCCATTCTATTGGGGTTGGATCGTTCTTGGGGTCTTGTTGCCACTCGTGCTGCTTCTTTGGAAGGGGAAAAGCGCATCCTTGGTTAAAGTGGCCGCAGTGTTAGCAATCTGTGGTGTCCTGCTGGCAAAGATGAATTTGTTGATTGCCGGTCAGGCATTGCCTTTTGAAGGAGCACAGGTCACGTATTTCCCGTCGCTTATCGAGATTGGCGGCCTTCTTGGCGGTCTTGGATTGGCGGTGTTCCTCTTTGTCATAGGATCAAACTATCTTCAGGACAAATCTCCTGCAGCGGTATCCAAAGACGAATAACCTGGTGTTGTCTCCAGGCAAAATGCTGCTGCGCTCGAATGGTTGAATGACTCAAGAGAAAAGAAGCGCGCTTGTTACGGGTGCTGGTAGGAAATGTTCGTGAAAAATCTTAAGGGGGATCGTTGAATGGATCACAACGAAGGATACCTCAGTAACGAAGAAATGGCTGAGAGTGCCCGCACACGCGCCTCGTTCAGTTCCTTCCTGAATGCTCATTTCATCACATTGCCGGATCTTGGTTTCATTGAACGGATCCGCAGTGCCGGGTTTCGTGTATCCCTGGAGAGTCTGGTCACCGACCAGGCTCTCACCGGTGGTATGGTTGAAGGGGCCTCCCTTATGCTGAAGTTTCTGGATGATACCGTTGATATGGAAGGATCTGAACTTTCTCATGTTTTGGGCAGGGATCGCACATTTCTTTATAGGAGCGTGAATCCTGACGGGAGCCCGCCGCCTCCCTGTGAAGCCGTCTGGTCCCGAAGCAAGCCCAATGTTGTTGAACTGTTGCAGGAGCTTGCGGGAATCTATCGGTTATCCGGTTTGTCCCTTGCACAGGATGCAGGGGAGCGGTTGGATTATATTGGGGTGGAAATGGAGTATATGCACCGATTGGCTGAAAGAGAAGCCGAAGCTTGGCAGAAGGGGAACAAGGAAGCGGCGCAAGATTTGCTCAACCAACAGGACGTGTTTTTCAAGGAACATCTTGCTGAATGGGTGCCGTTGTTTGTTGACAAGGCGTTAACGGTGGCAAAGACTGATTTCTACCGAGGACATTTGATGATGGTGAAAGCTTGGGGGGAGATAGAGAGTTCGTGAGAAGAGATCGTGGATTTCGTGAAGAGATTTTTTGATTGTGCGCGAATATCCAGGCGTGAAACGCCCTGTCTGGTTGATGGGGCGTTTTCGTCGAACAAAAATACATAATAATAGCGGAGATCCTGTTTTACGAACAGGGTCTCCGCTAGAGTTTCCTCAGGGTCGTGGAAGACTAGGGTCTCCAATCATAACCTTGTCTCTCCATCTCAGTGTAAAAAGCGTCCCAAAATGTCGAACTCGCCATGAGCGTAATCATATAGATGAGCATAAGAACGCTGAAGACAATGGCGAGGATGCCGAGGACGGTTCCGACGGTGGCTTTTGTGCTGCCGAGTTTTTTCGCTTTATTGGCCTGAATTAAGGCAATTATGCCCAATATCGTGCCGACAAAGGGGATACAGCAGCAGACAAAAGTTGTTACCAATCCAATAATTCCACAGATCAGGGATGTTTTGGCGGGTTTGTCGCCGGGGGAACCGGCGGCTACCGGGCCCTGATAAGAGTTGGGCGGGGCCTGATAAGAATTGGGCTGAGCCTGATAAGAATTGGGCTGAGCCTGATAAGCATTGGGTTGAGCCTGGTAAGCATTGGGTTGAGCCTGGTAAGCATTGGGTTGAGCCTGATGAGGATTGGACTGAGCCTGATAAGGATTGGACTGATTGGGGGCCTGTGGTGGCGTGTCATTCGGCGTGTCATTCTGCGGTTGATTCAAAGCATTTCCACATATGATGCAAGCCGAACTCGAATCCGAGTTCTCCGCACCGCATTGTGGACATTTCATAGAAACCATTCCCTTCTCAATTTGTGTAGTGAACCTGTGAGACGCGACTTTGTCGGAACAATATATCTGAAGTCAATCCATGACGACTTCTTATGAGTTATCATACCATTTTTCTCAAGAAATTGCACGCTTTTCCCGATAGTCGCTCACGAATGGCTGCCAAAATTTTGGACATAATGAATATATATGAACAAACATATTGGAGTTGACTATGGCGCTTGATAAGATAAACTCTTCTGCCGATCTCTTACTATCGGCAGGGGAAATGGCTAGGTTTCATCATTATGTCGGTACAGAATCACATGGTCAAAGTCTGAGGGCACATGTTCAGAATAAGAGCACTTTCATCGAAAAGTCTTACACGTCTATTAATGAGTATTATTATCAAACAGACGATTTAATACCCGCCGCGGAGTGGTTTCTTGATAACTATTATCTAATTCAGGAATTGATGGGGGATCTGCATAAGTCACTGACACCCGTTTATGAGGCGCGTCTTCTGTATTTGAAGGGCAGCCATTTAAAGGGTTATCCCCGTATTTATGTCCTGATTGAGAATTTCATGGAAATGACTGACAGCCACATTGATATTGAGATCCTGAAAGAGTTTGTTGATATCTACCAGAAAGAGAACCCGCTGGTTTCCGCGGAAATCTGGGCGATTCCCTTGATCCTGAAAATCGTTATCCTGGAACGCATCTGCAAGCATATTGAGCAGATTTTGTATATTCAGCAAGAACGTCAGTTGGCGGAGAAATGGTTGGACAGTGTTCTCCACGGTTCTGCTGTGGAGTATACCCGGATGAGCCGGGGGATGGCTGGTGTGGATGGTTCGGAGAATATCCTGAAACAATCCTCAAAACATCCTCAGAAGGTAGCGGCCAAAATCGCTTCTATGGAAAACCCGGCGACAGCCGCCCGGTACACGCCGAAATCGGCGCCAAAGGAGTATTCTACTGTGTTTCTGGATCGGGTGGGATTCCTGCTCAGGGAAGTGGGCCCCGACGCCAAAATGCTGCTGAATTGGTTGGACAAGGAGGCGAGCAGACGCAAACAGACGCTGGAAGCGATTCGCGAGAAAGAACAGTATTTTCTGTCTCTGAGTGGTCTCAGCATGGGAAACCTGTTGTCCAGCATCAAGAAGAGCAGCGCCATGGATTGGTCGCAATTCTTTGAGACTGTGAGTCTGGTGCAGCGGGTTCTGCATGATGATCCCAGCGGGACTTATGAGTTGATGGATTTCGAGTCCAGGGATAGGTACAGGCATGAGGTTGAGGTTTTGGCGGAACGCTACAACCTTTCAGAATTGAGGGTTGCGCAACTTGTCAAAGAACTGGCGGCGGCAAGACCGGAGAACCCTCAACGCCATATCGGTTATTATCTTCTGGGCCACGGCAGACAGCTTCTTGAGCTTGCTCTTTTGGACTATTGCCCGAGGGGGAAACGCTGGCGCATTTGGCCGGGGCTTTTTGTGCGTCGGCATAATACAGCTTCTTATCTGGGGTTTATCATCATTTGTACAGTGATCTTGACGTCAGTATTCCATGGGATGGCGTACGGATTTTGGGATTTGTGGGCGACTGGGGTGGCGTCGGAGGCGGCCTCTGGAACGATGGCCGTGACGGCAGCAGGATCAGTAGCGGGGTCAGGTTGGACGTTGGTTGCCTCAATTGTAGGCTGGCTGGCGATTTTTGTCGTGGTGTTGGGGGTTGTGGTTTTCGGTTCCAACACTTTCGTGTGCCGGTTTACGACACCGAGTTTTTTGCCGAAGATGGATTTTGGCAAAGGGATTCCGGTTGAGTGCAAGACCCTGGTTGTCATTCCTGTTATTTACAATAGCCGTCAGCAGATTAAAGCGTTTTTCAATCAATTGGAGAAACATTATCTGCGCAACAAGGATCCGCAGCTGTTTTTTGCAATCCTTGGAGATTTTGAGGATTCCGTCGCCAAGATTGTCCCGGCGGAAGGCAAGCTCATCGATTACGGTATCACGAGGGCTCACGAGTTGAACCGCAAATATATGACATCTCAATTCTTTTTCTTTCATCGCGACCGCACCTATAACGAGCGGGAGAAGGTTTGGATGGGATGGGAACGCAAAAGGGGCAAGTTGATTGAACTGAATAGGGTTCTGCTTGGCGAGGCGCCGCCAAATTTTCTGCGGGCCGGTGATTTTGGCTTGCTTCAAGGGGTGCGTTATGTTATCTCCCTTGACGCCGACACAATATTGCCGGGACGGGGTGCTCATAAACTGATCGGGGCCTTGGCCCATCCCCTCCAGGAAGCGCATCTGGATCCGGAGCGTACCAAGGTGATATCCGGTTTCGGGTTGCTTCAGCCTCGGGTGGGTATTTCGGTGGAGAGTGCCTTCGAGACGCCTTTTGCCAATTTGTTCTCCGGCAACGCCGGAATCGATCCCTATACATGCGCAATTTCCGACGTGTATCAGGATCTTTTTGGCGACGGGATTTTTACCGGGAAAGGGATTTATGATCTGGAGGTTTTTCATACTCTGACCCAGAAGGCTTTTCCGGATAACCTGATTCTCAGTCACGATCTCATTGAGAGTCTGTATGTCAAAACCGGTTTAGCCACAGATATTGAGCTGATTGACGGGTATCCAAAGAGTTATCTGTCTTACGCTAAAAGGCTCCATCGTTGGATCAGAGGGGATTGGCAAATTGCTCGTTTCTTTTTCGCCAAGGATTTGAGCGCGATTTCCAAATGGAAGATTTTTGATAACCTCCGGCGCAGCTTAGAAGCTCCGGCACAGCTCACATTGTTGACATTAGGGTTGCTATTTCCCCGGATTCAGTGGTTTTTTTTCAGTTTGATCGCGTTAAGTATGCTTTTCCCGTTGCTGCTCAACATTGTGTTCCGGATCCAGGATAAGAGTTTGCTGACCCGGTACGGTTTGAAAGAATGCCGGATACAGTTGCAACAGATTGGGTTTGAGGTTATGGTGCTTTCTCATCGCACCATAACTCAACTTGATGCTGTTGCCCGGAGTCTCTACCGGCAATGGCTGACCCGGCGAAAATTGTTGGAATGGGAGTCGGCGGCCAAGGTGGATCGGCAGCTTAAAAACACCCTGGGAGTGGCTTACCGCAGTATGGCGGGAGGTGTAGGCCTTGGGTTGGCGATCTGCCTGTGGGGATTCCGGGCGTCTCCTCTCGCCGCCATGATTCTGGCGGTGATTTGGTTGTTGGGACCGTGGGTGGTCTATATGACGGCAAAACCTTATCGCAATCCCAGCCAGGAGGCGCCCGGCAAGAACGATCGCCTATATCTGAGGCAGCATGCATGGAGGATCTGGGGATTTTTTCTGGTGTTTGTCAACAAGAAGAACAACTATTTGCCTCCCGATAACATTCAGTTGGAACCATACAGAGGCGTGGCACACCGCACATCGCCAACCAATATTGGTCTGGCGATGCTGGCTAACCTGGAAGCCTACTATTTGGGCTACTTAACGATAACAGGTTTACTCAGGCGTACGCGTCTGACACTGAAAACTTTGGAGAAGTTGGACAAGTGGAATGGTCATTTCTATAACTGGTATCGGACGGATTCGCTGCAACCTCTCTACCCTGTGTATATTTCTACGGTGGACAGTGGCAATCTGGCGGGGTATTTGTTGACCCTAACCAACGGTTTCGAGCATGTTTACAGTGCCTATCCGTTGATAGCGCCAACGGTTCTGGAGGGACTCCAGGATGCCTGCACGGCTTCCCATCTGGAAGGGGAGTACCAGCGAGAGTTGGCGGATTTGATTCAGATCAGTGCGAGCCGGGGGTATGTACCGGTTAGAGAGCTGGACGAGATGCTGGCATTATGGCATGATCGCGTTAAATACCTTAGACCTAGGTCTTCCAGAGCTCTGGGATCTGACGAAAAAGGGGCGACTTTGGGGTTCGATTCCGCGACCGCCTTGCTTTTGATGATTCAGGATTTGCGCAAGGAAATCGTGCGCTTCTTTCCGGTGGAATTCATGGAGGCCGCCCCAGTCAGAGGTTGGGCGATACCTGAAGGGATGCCTCTGGCCGCCATGCGTATCCACTATTCGAGATGCTTGCGTGAGGTGATTAAGCCGGAGCGGGGAAGTCAAGATGAGATCCTGAAAACCAGTCTCAAAAAGGTCCTGCGTAATATTGTCAACGCTGAGTTCGTGAGTTACGCGATGCGGCGGCACACGAAAGATATTGTTGACAATATGGACTTTAAGCCTCTTCTGGAAGAACAGCGCAACATTTTTACCATCGGATACAATGTGTCGGAACAGAAACTGGATAAATCCTATTATGATCTGTTGGCTTCTGAGGCTCGGTTGTCCAGTTTCATCGCGATCGCTAAGGGGGATGTGGAAGAAGGCCATTGGTTTAAGCTGGCTCGGCCGTTAACCCGTATTGACGGAGAGCAGTGTTTGCTTTCCTGGAGTGGGACGGCGTTTGAGTTTCTCATGCCGCTCATAATTATGAAGAATTTCAAGGGTACCTTGTTGGATGAGTCTTACCGTTCTATGCTGCGGATTCAGCAGAATTACGCCCGAAAAAGTGGTGTGCCTTGGGGGATTTCTGAATCGGGTTTTTATGCTTTTGATGTACAGAATAACTATCAGTATAAAGCTTTTGGTGTACCCGGCATCGGGCTGAAGCGTGGATTGCCTCGGGATCTGGTGGTAACGCCATACGCCACCTTTATGGCTTTGACGGTGGATAGGCCTGCTTGTATCGAGAATCTTAAAACCATGCAACAGGAGGGATTCGAAGGACCGTATGGATTGTATGAAGCAGGGGACTATACCCCGGGACGGGTAAGGCATAATCACAGAAACAGCATCGTCAAGAGTTATATGGCTCACCATCAAGGAATGAGCTTGGGGGCGTTGGTGAATGTGCTGAAGAACAATATTTTGCAGGAACGGTTCCATCGTGAGCCCATGATTAAAAGTATTGAGCTGTTGTTGCAGGAACAGTTGCCCACCCAGGACTACAGCTTCAGCCCGATTATTGAGGAGGTCAGAGAGAAAAAGGTTGTCGCCGCTCGGGTAAATGCCAGTGGAGAGAAACCTGTGGTTTACACGGATGTTCAGATGCGGTTGCCCCAACCTCATTTCATCTCAAATCGGGAGTATTCCGTGATGTTGACACCTGTCGGCAGTGGGTACAGCAAACTTCATAATATGTTTTTTTCCCGCTGGCGTCAAGATCCGGTTCTTGATACCTATGGCAACTATATCTATATCCAGAACCTGAATTCCGGTGAATTCTGGTCGGCGACGTATAAGCCTTGTCATGACAAAGGTGATGAGTATCGAGTGTTCTGTTTCCCCAATTCTGTGCGGTTTCAGCGTCGAGACGGCAATATAGCCTCCAGCACGGAGATCTGGGTTGCGCCTGACGATCCGGTGGAGCTGAGAACGGTGACTTTGACCAATCACAGCAAGTATTACAGGGATGTGGAAACCACCAGCTATTTTGAGTTGGTGTTGAATACCTTAGAGGCAGATCTGGCCCATCCGGCTTTTAGTAACCTCTTCATCAAGACAGGTTTTGAGAATAACTGTCTGTATGCTTTTCGGCGTTCACGCGGCAATGAAGATAAGCAGGTGTTCGGTTGGCATTCTCTGATTAGCGATGCTGAATTGACAGGCGATCTGCAGTACGAGACCGATCGGGCGAAGTTCATTGGGCGCAACGGGACTCTGGCGGATCCTTATGCCTTAGGCGTCAACATTCCGCTATCGAATACAACGGGGTCTATTCTTGATCCGATTATGAGTTTGCGTGCCCGTGTGCGGCTCATGCCGGGTCAAACCGTGAAAATATGCTATCTGAGCGGTGTGGCTTCCTGCAAGGAGGATTGTTTTCTCTTGGCGGAAAAGTATAAGCGGAGTGGGATGTTGGATACCGTCAAGGAACTTTCTTGGTCTCAGTCCTTGATGGAACTAAGCAATATGGGGTTGAGTTTCAGTGACGCGACTTTGTATGCTCGTCTGGCGGCGCAGCTGGTTTACGCCGAACCGCTGCAGCGCCGGGAAGAACTGGCCAGGAACAAGAAGGGACAGTCGCTGCTCTGGAGTGTTGGGGTTTCCGGGGATTTAAGCATAGTCATTCTACAAATCGGGGAAACCCGGGATATGGCTATGCTTGAGCAGATGTTGCGTATCCATGAGTATTGGAAAGTTAAAGGGTTCTATGTTGATCTGGTGATTCTGTCCACGGAGGGATCTGGGTATCGCCAGAGTTTTCTGGCGTCTATCCAGGAGCGCGTTGATTTTAGTCATGCCAGGAAACTGGTCAACCGGCCCGGCGGTGTATTTCTGTTGCAAAAGGATCACGTTTCTGAAGATCTGCTGACACTGCTTTTTGCTGTGGCGCGTATGGCGTTTTCCAGTGATGAGGGATCTCTGCGTAACCAGATTAATAAAATGATCCGTTTGAGCAATGAGGCGATCATACCTACAAAAACGGCAAAGAATCCCGGGAAATTGCTGGGGATATCAATTCTGCACGGAAGTCCCAGCGGGCAAACGAATAGCGACTCACGGGCCGCGAATAGCAACTCACGGACCGCGAGTATCGATTCGCGAACCGTGAATCAAGAACCACGGATGACCCCGAAACTGTTTGATAACGGGTATGGCGGGTTCAGCGCCGACGGGAGAAGCTATTTGATTGATTTGCCTCCGGGGAAATCAACACCGTTGCCTTGGTCTAATGTTATTGCCAACAAAAGTTTCGGATTCCTTATCAGCGAGAGCGGAGGCGGGTACACCTGGTCCCAGAACAGCCGGGAGTATAAATTAACACCATGGTACAACGATGCGTTGCTGGATACCTCTGGAGAAGCGTTGTATTTGCAGGATTTGGTTACCAGAGATTATTGGTCGCCGACGCCGCTGCCGGCTGGGTCGCCTGAGCATTACAGTGTAAGTCATAGCCAAGGGGTGACGGTTTTTGAGCATGTGTATCGGGGTATTCGGCAGGAGACATCCTATTTCACAGATAAGGAGTTGCCGATCAAATATATCGCCCTTAAGCTTATCAATCTCTCAGGGGAACACAGGCATCTCGGAGCATATTTCTATGTTGAATGGGTTCTGGGGGTGGATAGAGCGCAAAGCGCGCCGTATTTGGTGGTTAAGGAGACGATGGGTGGTGTCCTGGCCAAGAATGTCTATCAGGATGAGTTTGCGGGACGCACAGCGTTTTTGACAGGCTACGGAGGTTCGTTGCGTTTGGTCAGCACTTCCCGGCGGGAATTTTTGGGTGTGAACGGCAGTATGAAGGCGCCCAAAGCATTGACAGAGGGAAGAATCAATGAGCAGGGCAATGATTGTGGTGTGATTATGTTGGAATGTGTATTGGAGCCCGGCGCTGAACAGACCCTGGTTTTTGCTCTGGGGGATTGCGCCGGTGAGGCTGAAGCTAACGAAATGATCGGTGGTATCAGAAATGCCGAACCGCATGAGAAAGCGTTGAATGCTCACAAGAAGTACTGGTCTCATATGTTGAATACGTTGCAGGTGGAGACGCCGGACAAAGGGTTTGATATTATGTTTAACAGCTGGCTGTTGTATCAGACTTTATGTTGCCGCATGTGGTCCCGGGCGGCCTATTACCAATGTGGCGGAGCTTTCGGGTTTCGGGACCAACTGCAGGATTCTATGGCTTTCAGTGTGGTGGACCCCCAGATTACCCGGCAACAGATCTTGATACACGCGGCACGGCAGTTTCCGGAAGGAGATGCTCAGCATTGGTGGCATCATGAAACTGGCAAAGGCATAAGGACGAAGTTTAGCGACGATCGTCTTTGGCTGCCTTATGTCGTGGCTGACTATATTGACCACACAAAGGATTGGAATGTGTTGGAGGAGCAGGTTGGTTTTGTGGCGGGGGATTTGCTGGGGGAAGAAGATGACGAGCGGTATTTTGTTCCCGAGATTTCATCCTTGCGGTCGTCGGTTTATGACCATTGTTTGCTGGCGATTGAGATTAGTATGAAACTGGGTCCTCACGGGTTGCCTCTGATGGGGACGGGAGACTGGAATGACGGGTTGAGCGCTGTGGGTCGCTTGGGGACAGGGGAAAGTGTCTGGATGGCCTGGTTCTTTATCTCAATTCTGCGGTCTTTCGCGCCGATCTGTCGGCGGATGAATGATGATGAGAGAGCGGAACGGTATCTGGAACACGCGGAAGAGGTGCTGAAAAATATTGAGAAAAACGCATGGGATGGGTCCTGGTACCGACGGGCCTATTTCGATGACGGGACGCCTTTGGGTTCGGCCACAGCGCAAGAATGCCAGATTGATTCTATCAGTCAATCTTGGGCGGTGATCACCGGCGGCGGTTCCACCACACGGGCACATGATGCTATGGTTGCGTTAGAGAATTATCTGTGGGATAAAGAAGCCTCATTGTTGAAGTTGTTGACACCGCCTTTTGATATCGGGGAACCCCATCCGGGGTATATTCGTGGTTATTTACCTGGGGTTAGGGAGAACGGCGGCCAGTATACCCATGCTGCAATCTGGTCTGTATTGGCTTATTGCCGTATGGGAGATGGGGATAAAGCTTGGGAGCTATTACAGGATCTGATTCCGATTTTCCATGCCAGAACGGATCAGGAAGCCCGAATCTATAAAGTGGAGCCTTATGTGGTATCTGCGGATATCTATACGGAAGGCCAGCATTTGGGCCGAGGCGGTTGGAGCTGGTACACGGGGGCCTCGGGGTGGATGTATCAGGTTATGTTGGAGGGGATTCTGGGGTTTCACCTACGGGGGGACGAGCTGGTGATGCGTCCGTGTTTGCCCCGGGAGTGGCCTGATTTCAATCTAAGGTTCCGGTTCCGGACTTCGGACTATATTATTTATTGTGATAATAAGCGGGGGATAATGGGATGCGCTTTGGGATGCGAGATGCGAGAGGTTGGATGTGAGATTGGTTGCGCTTTGGGAGATGAGAAGCGGGTGGCTGGAGATGAGATGGTGACAGGGACTGGAGAGGTGCGAGATAGAGGGAACCGGGAGCATGTGGAGGCGTCGACGGAAACAGACAGTTTGCCCGAAAGGGATAGTTTGCCTGAAAGGGATGGTTTGCCCGAAACGGATGGTTTGCCCGAAACAAATGGTTTGCCCGAAACGGATGGTTTGCCCGAAACGGATGGTTGGGATAAGTGTGATCACATCTACGTTCGCTTGGATAGCGTGACGACCTCATTTCCAATAAAGCTTGTTGATGATGGGAAGACCCATGTGGTGGAAGTTAAGGTTTGAGGTGATGTTACCCCCAATCTGGAAGCGGTTTAGGTTTGATATTAACCATAAAAGGATGAGTTCAAACTAGTTAACGGAAAAAGGCTTAACGTATATGGCCGCCAATTGTCAACTTTCCCCCGGAGGTGCGGAGGGACTTCAATGCAAATTCGTTCATACTATGATGTGCTGAATTCTTCACCAAAAATCGATATGGGAAGTCTAAAAGTCGGACAAAAACTGCCGGTGGAGGTTTTGGAGGAGAAATCGGGGAGCGGAAAAAACACGGCTCTGATCAGACTTGGTGGCCAACAGATAGAAGCTCAACTCGATACGCCGGTTCGGCAGGGAGATCGTTTCTGGGTGGCTGTACGCGAATTAAGTGACCAGGCTCTTGTTTTGTCACGGGGTCAGAACATGTCGCCGGATCTCAGCATTTCTCCCCAACGGATGATGGCGCTTTTATCCCGGGGGTTGCCGCCAAACTCTGATTTGGCAGCTCTGCTGGAGAAATTTCAGAATAATCCTCAACAGTTGGTATC
>WRJI01000066.1 GCA_009778595.1 Peptococcaceae bacterium
CGTTCTACCAATTGTACCGGAAAGACTTCTCCTCTTATATAATATATCCCTCCGCCTTGATCATCAACAGCAAATTTTCTCTCTCCCTCCAAATACTTTAGGAGCTCTCTTGGATGCCTCGTACAGGCGAAAGATAGGGTCATGTCGCTTTTGGGTACCTTCATGAAAACGGAATACAGCAACCCGTAAGCCAGAACCTTGTCGTAATCCAATACGGATAGGGAGTCTGTTTCTGATTTGTACTCAAATATGTTGCAGCCCCTGAAGATCCGCCCAAGGTTCTTCTCGATTCGAACATCCTTTTCTTTCTTGATGACCACCACGTCAATCTTCAAGGCCTCCTGGCTGAGCTGATATTCGTTCGTAAACTCGAAGACGTCTTCGTACTCAAGAAGCTCCATCTGAAGCGCCCAATAGAATGCCTCGTGCCAATAGATCTTTCTCCGCTTTTCGCCCGACTCCTTCACGGTCTCCCCCATTCTCCCTCATCCTCTCATCTGACAATTTTTCTGCTTAATGCAATATCGAGTACCCATATTTATTGTAGTTCAATTGTTCTTAAATGTCAATCATATGTCAATCGATTGACAGCCACAGACTATTGTGATAGTATATCAATAGACTATCACAATAGTCAGGAGGAATGGTTTTGGAAAAGCTGTTTGATGCCGAGCTTCGGCTGATGGACATTATTTGGGAGCGTGAGCCGATTTCAGCCAAAGAAATTAGCGTGATTGCCGCCGAACAATTCGTCTGGAATAAAAACACAACATATACTGTTATTAAAAGGCTGATTGAAAAAGCCGTGTTACGGCGGGACGAGCCGGGGTTTATCTGTTCGTCCATTATAAAAAGGGATGCGGTACGGAAGGCTGAAACAAACACACTGATTGAGAAACTTTTTGGTGGCTCGAAAAAAGCATTCTTTGCCACGTTCGCTGATGCAGAACTTTCATCGGACGAAGTCGAAGCGCTAAAGGCGCTTATTGAAAAGAAGGGCTGATCATGATAGGCGATATATTTTACTGGGTTCTTAATATAAGCATTCTCGGCTCCGTCGCCGGGCTTATCGTGATGTTCTTACGCCGTGTCAGCGTGTTTCCGCGCTTCGGGGTATATCTGCTATGGACGTTGCCACTTATCCGTTTTTGGATACCAGTGGGAATTGCCAATCAATATAGCCTGTTGAGTTTCATTTCGCAATATACGACTAAAACAATTGTCGTATGGGAAGTCATTCCCGGTTCGCCGGCGTTTTCAATGACCAACAGCATCCAGGCGGCAGAAAGTTATTTCCCCATAGTTTATAAAACCAATCTACTAAAAAACATATGGCATATTGCCGGAACAATATGGGTAATCGTTGCGGTTGCGGCTATCTTGTGTTCGGTTCTTCTTTATATTTTCACAAAAGCGGCGCTAAAAGACGCGGAACACATTAAGGAAAATATCTATCAGTCTGACAAAGTTTTTTCTCCGGCAGTGTATGGTATTATCAAACCCAAAATTATTTTGCCCGCGGATGTCGCTAAAACAGGGTTGGAATATATCCTAAAACATGAAGGAATCCATATTCGGCGGCGGGACAATCTATGGCGGGTGGTCGCAGTTGTTACCGCCTGTGTTCACTGGTTCAATCCGTTTGTGTGGTTCTGTCTCAAATACTTTTTTTCCGATATGGAACTGGCTTGCGACGCCGGAGTGCTGAAAACGCTCAAGGACAACGACAAAAAGGATTATGCGGCGGCTTTGCTCGCTTGTTCTGCCGGCAAAACCTATTATGCCAGTGCGTTCGGCGGAGCGAAAACAAAGCTGCGGATTGAAAATATCCTATCCTACAAAAAACTGACGCTGTTTTCGTCTCTGTGCTTTGCGGCACTATTTATGGCAGTCGCTGTTACGGTTATTACCAATGCGGCGGCAGGATGACAGATAAGGAGAGCCCTTGATTATGAACAAATCACTATCGAAACAGGCAAAGGTTTATCTGATTTCTCTGGGCGCGGTATTGCTCGCGTCAGCTTATCCTCTTTACATGGGTACCGTTATGCTAGCCGCTTACTTCCGCGACGGCGGCATCAATGTAACCCAATACCCGAAATATATCATTCCCTACACGCCCATTTGCCTTGCGCTCATCCTATGCGTAGCTTTGCTGCCACTTGCTTTTCGATACTGCAAAAAATACACCCTGCTCGTCGTGTCCATTCTTGCAATATTGCTGTTTGTAGGCGCCGAGCTGGCTTTTGAAAAAGTGACGATTTTTTCGGGAGCGGCGGATGATAGGCAAGCTATCGTTTTTTCAGAAAAACCGGACGACGATAACCATTCCGCATTCTATTGGTTCAAAGTAGCCTTGATTAATGAGAGCGGCGAAACAGAAACAAGGATCGTAAAATTAGACAAAAACGAAACAGACCAAAAGGTTGAAACATGGCAGTGGGCTTTGTGTATGGCGCGGCCTATAGATATGCCGGAACTGGCGCGAATACAAATCGTGTCAGCCGACATAACCGACGGAGAGATTATCGATATTCAAGAAATACCGAATGACCGGGCAGCAGATGAACAGCTCATTGAAGAGCAGTTCGAGGCTCGTTCCATATTCAAAAACCCTTACATCACCAAATACAGCCCTGTTTTCAAGATACATTTTTATATAATTTCCGTGATTATTGATTTGGTCATATTGGGAGTTGTCTACGGGTTTTATCGAACGGCCCGTGACGAGAATTATAGAAAGAAAAAGCCGCTCATTGTGCAGTTGGTGTCGGTAGGTGTTTTTGTGGGATTGTGTATCTTCGCCTGTTTCACAGCGTTTTACAGAACGGGAGAAATAGTTGTATCCCCAATCTCGGCGGTGCTGATGGCAACGTTCTTTATCGTGTACGGTGTCACGGCGGGTGTTTATACGGGGACATGGTTCTACGGCAAACGCAGGTTATTATCAACAATTCTACCGGCTTTTATAGCCACTGCCATAACCGTTGTCATGTATATAGGCGAAATGATGATGATGAAGTGGAATTTATACCGTTTTGGCGAAGGCTTGGTGTTCGATTCCATCGGCGCTTGCCCTCTCGCTCCGGTTGACTTTGCAGTAATCTTAGCAGCCGGCGTTATAACATATTATGTATTGCTTTTGATACGTCCTAAAAAAGCCCATGCTTGAAACGTAAGTATTGCAAGCGCCCCGGAAAAAAGATGAAAGGACGGAGGAAACGATATGGATGCCATCAAGCTGGTGACACCTTGTCAAGAAATGGAAACCGAAGCTCTTGACTACCGGAAGGAGCATTATAATTTTGGTGAAAAAATCATCCACGGCAGTTCCCTATTTGATCAAACAGACTCATATGATGAATGGCTACGGCATCTGGCAAGGAATTCTCGCTTAGAAACCGTAGAACGCGATTGGGTTGTGTCGACGGTTTTTTTTGGCCTTCGGGAGCGCGATGGAAAGATCATCGGGGTCATCGAGTTGCGCCATGAACTCAACGATTTTTTGCGAGAATACGGCGGGCATATCGGGTACGCTGTCAGACCCTCCGAACGGGGCAAAGGCTACGCCACCGAAATGATTCGCTTGATGCTGGCGCATGGAAAGAGTCTAAGGCTCGACAACGTCATGATCAGCTGTTACAAAGACAATCTGCCTTCCGCCCGGGTTATAGAAAAATCCGGAGGTGTTCTGGCTCGGGAATCAACTTTTACCGATGGCAAACCCATACTGGTGTATTGGGTCAACCTCACTGAGCATCTGTCGCTGAAAAAGGGCATGGAAATCCTCATCCGTGGTGAAACCCCCGGCGATTACCCGGATATTCTGGGGCTGACTTATGAAGCGTTCCTGACTCTGAATTACCCTGGCCGACGGCGGATGGACGAGCATTTTCTGATCTCTTTGCTGCAAGGTTCAGACTCGGTTATCCCGGAACTCTGTTTCGTGGCGGTATACGAGAATGAAATCGCCGGGCATATCCTATACGCGAAAAGCAGCTTCTTACGCCCGGACGGCTCAGAAGCCGATACCATCACTTTCGGACCTCTCTCTGTTCTGCCGCGGGTTCAAAGACAAGGAATCGGTGAGGCGCTGGTTCGTCACAGCTTGGAAAAAGCCCGCAGGATGAGCTTTGGCGCGGTTCAGATTATGGGGGTACCGGACTACTACCCGAAACTTGGATTCAAGCGGGCGCGGGAATTCGGCCTGGCCCTTGCGGACGGCTCCGCTCCCGACGCTTTCATGGCCTATGAGCTTGCGCCGGGCCATCTTGCCGGCGGCGGGGTTCATCACAGATGGGCGCCTGAGTATGACATAGCGGAGAACGACGATGCGGGGTATGAGAGATTCCATCATGAATTCATTCGTAGCCGCCTACCTCATGAATAGGCTATTGCCGTCGTCTCCAACCCGTTTCCGTAAAGTTTATGTTCATTCTTCCATCAATCGCAATTCTTCAAGCGTCTTTGTAACATAATTCCCCGCATCTGCTTCTTGAATAGACTTTCGCAACACGGCCATATTCGTTGAGGAATAAAATGGGTCAGCAACAACAGACAATTCAAAAGGTATTTTTCCTTGTCTTATTGTTGTGTCAGCCATGACAACACCGCCCTTCTACACTTTATTCGATGAACGATAACATCATAACCCGTAATTGTGCGCAACGTCAACACATCGCGCATAATTTACACAATTCCTAATGCGGGCTTTGCCCACAAGTATCCAGTATTCAGTATTCAGTATTCAGTATTCAGAATGTGGATTTTCTTGTTTTTTATTGATGTTGTTGCAACCTAAGCGACTAAACCTCGCTCAGGCAAGAAGTTTTGTTAGGGATTTTACTGGACGGCGTATTAGCCACTGTCTTTTGCCTCTTGCGGGCATATCCCGCTTTAGAACACCTCTCCATTAAAGCATTTTTGCATCAGTGATTTATAGTTTAACTCAAGCTTAGCAAGCGATAGTTGCATTGCAATTTTTGATTTGTCGGTGGCGCGGACGAAGTCCGCGAAGCGGGTTTGGAGTTTGATAGGTGGGAGCGGAATAATAAATTCCTCTATTTGTTGCTTCGTTATCGCCTGCCTTGTAGCACCACCTGATTCGCCAATCGAGAGTAAATAATGTTGATAACTGTCGCTGATAAGCATGGTGTTTGCATAACTATGGTTCAGGTGGGTTGGGTTGCACCTTAAAATTGAAACGTGTTGATTTACTCTTGCGGGAAGCACCTCAAACGGCACTATACAAGAACGCGCAACCGAAGCCCCTGTAATGTTAAGCAAAACATCGTTCTCTTGCAAAGTCACGTTATCAAGCTGTTTTGCTTGTTCTTCAGTTATAAATACCAAATCATCATACTTGAAATATCCATTATGCACATTCATACTCCGAACAAGGCTAATTCCTTCGGAAACATAACTTTCCTGCCCTCCTTTTGGCGTTGCTCCAGAGCCAATCTTGCTCGTTATTTTCGATAATGCTATTGTGTCCCACCCCATCGGATTCCTTACCGGATCCCCAAACATCTCGACAAACCGCGATTTGACAAGCAAATCCAGTTTGTCTAATTGTGCCTTGCGCTTTTCAAGGAGAGCACTGGCGCGGTCAAGCACATCGGCGATTTTCCGCTGTACTTCCAGTGGAGGGAGAAGCACCTTTAAGTTCCGAACCATCGTACTATTAAGGTTATTGACAACTCCCCCAACAGCCAACCCTTTAAATTCCGCATATGTTTTGTCTGAACCTAAGTAATAATACAAAAACCGTTTATCGAATATCCCATACTCATCTCTAATCAACAGCCATCCATCATGTATACATCCGTCAATTTTTAGAATATAAGGCCGTCCAAAGCTCATCGAATTGCTTAACAAAAAATCTCCTGTATGAACTTGGCGAGACTTTTTCATGCCTTCAGGCTTTATCTTTTCCTTTGTATTTGTTATATACATGCTATTGGGTGACGTATCGCCTATCTTAATCCAATTAACCCCATTCTCATCATCAGTAATGTATTTTTCAATCGGTCTAGGCGAACCGCCACGCTCAATGATGCATACATCCCCCAGTCGTACCATCTCCCATTTACTCATCAGATGTACCGCCCTCCGCCATTGTCCTCCGTGATTTAAACCAGAGCGTCGTTCTTTGCAGCGCACAGTAAAATGCCAACAGAAGGTTGCCCATTAAGCATCGCCTCCAATTCTGCCAGTCCGGCGGTGCTCCCCGGCTCTAGCTCGTTTATCTCCTCCTAAATCTCCTTACCTTCCTCCGCTTGCTTCGGAAAGCGCTCCAAAAGCTCTTTCCAGTAGTTCCCACCACCCGCCTTTTTCAGCAGGTCGTCGTTCATGGTAAAGCCCTTGACGATATACTCCCGCAGATGGTCTGTCGCCCACATGCGGAACTGCGTGCCGCGCAGCGATTTTACGCGATATCCAACAGAGATAATGACATCGAGATTATAGTGCTTTACGTTGCGTGAAACGCTTCTGCTGCCCTCATCTTGAACTTGTAAGTATTCCTTACAAGTTGAATCGAAAGAAAGTTCGCTTGTCAATCGCTCCATTTTCGCTTCAAACGGCTCACCGCCATCCGCTTGCTTAGCAAGACCAACGTAGCGGCCCGGGGTCAAAATATAATCCTGCTTGGCTATTTCACCGGTGGTCACGGCGGCGCAAAAGCCTTTCTCGTTTTCCTACTATATCGGGGGTTTCCAGCCTTTCACTTCTCACTCCCACTCGATCGTCCCCGGCGGCTTTGTCGTCACATCATAAACCACCCGGCTAATCCCGGGCACCTCCGCAACAATACGCTCAGAGATCCGCCTTAACACAGGATACGGGATCTCTGCCCAATCCGCCGCCATCGCATCCGTCGACAGAACAGCCCGAATGGCGATAATCTCCTCATAACTGCGCTTCCCCTCCCGGACCCCCACAGAGCGCACCCCGGGCAACACAGTGAAATACTGCCAGATATCATAATCCAATCCGGCGGCAACAATCTCCTCACGCAAAACAGCGTCACTCAACCGCACCTTTGCCAGTTTCTCCTCAGTAATAGCGCCAATCACGCGCACGCCAAGACCCGGACCGGGAAAAGGTTGCCGCCAAACCATATCCCGCGGAATACCAAGACATTCGCCCAATGCACGGACCTCATCCTTATACAGCGCCCGCAAAGGCTCCACAAGCCCCTGAAAAGGCAACTCCTCCGGCAAACCTCCGACATTATGATGGCTCTTGACAACCTCGCCCTTGCCGGACCCACTCTCAATCACATCAGGATAAATCGTTCCCTGCAACAGAAAACAATCGCCAATCCGTTCTCGATTCGATTCATCCCGAAACACATGGATGAACTCCTCACCAATGATTTTCCGTTTCATCTCGGGATCCGTCACCCCTGCCAACCTGTCAAGAAAACGCTTCCGGGCATCAACCATCCTGACATTTAGTCCCAACCGATTCTGCAGGGTCTCCATAACCTGTTCCGCTTCCTGATGCCGCAACAACCCATGATCGACGAAAACCGACGAAAACCGATCGCCCACCGCCTTATGAACCAACACCGCAGCCACAGTTGAATCCACGCCGCCGGACAGAGCCCCGAAAACACGCTCCTGCCCCACTTGGCGCCGAATCTCCTCGACCTGATCTGCGGCAAACGCCGCCATCCGTTCTTCACTGATATCGCGTTTAGGGCTCATAGATTATTCTCCTTCGCATACTGCAGCGCACTGCCGACAAAATCCCGAAAAAGAGGATGCGACCGGTTTGGCCTGGACAAAAACTCCGGAAAAAACTGCACCCCCACAAACCAGGGATGGGTTTCCTGATCAAGCTCAATAATTTCAACATCACCCGTCTCCGGCCGGGTCCCCGACACGACCAACCCGGCATCCTCCAGCTCTTTCAGATAATCCATATTCAGCACAAACCGGTTCCTGTACCTTTCACGAATCATCCCGGCTGTATAAGCTTTCATAGCTTGGGTCCCGTTTCGAAGACAACAGGCATAACCACCCCGGCGCATCCCATCATCCCCGTCCGACTCCTCAGCCCGAACAACAGGATCCTTAACCTCCTTGTCAGCTTCCGTGCTGCCGGCGTCCACCAGACCGGCCAAATTGCGCGCAATCTCAACAACAGCCGCCTGCATCCCCAAACAGACTCCAAAGAAAGGAATCATCCGGGTCCGGGCATACTCAACAACACGAACATAATTACCCACATTGCGCAATCCGGAACCCGGCAGAATGATTCCCCCCACCCCTTGCAACGTCTCCTCAATCTTCTCCTCGGTAAGTTCCTCCGCCAAAACCCACAATATATTCACCCGGGCCCGATGGAACAGGCCCGCATGTGTCAACGCCTCCGCCAAACTCAAATAAGCATCACGCAACTTAACATACTTGCCCACCAACGCGATGGTTACCTCATGGCGTGGATGCAAATGCCTCGTCACAATATCTTCCCACTCCGCAAGATCAGGCGGCGATACAACGATCCCCAGATCTTCGCAAACCAGGGTTCCCAACCCCGCGTTCTCCAGCATAAGAGGCACCTCATACAGAGAATTGCAATTGGTGTTGGCAATAATATGATCGAGCTTAACATTGCAAAACATAGCTATTTTCGACCGATCCGTCCGCGGGATACTGCGCTCACAACGGCAAATAATGAAATCGGGCTGAATCCCCATCCCCTGTAATTCTTTGACGGAATGCTGCGTTGGTTTGGTCTTGATCTCCCCGGAGGATTCTAAGAAAGGCACAAGGGTCACATGAATATACAAACAATCATTAGGTGCCGTCTCCAGCTGCATTTGCCGAATAGCCTCCAGAAAAGGTTGACTCTCGATATCGCCAACTGTGCCTCCGATCTCGGTAATCACAATATCAACACCATCGGCCGTCTGCCGGATACGTTCCTTAATCTCATCCGTAATATGAGGCACAACCTGCACCGTAGCCCCATCATACTCCCCTGACCGCTCCTTATTAATCACGGACAAATAGACTTTCCCCGAGGTTACGCTGGACCTCTGGCTTAGAGGTTCATCAATAAACCGTTCATAATGACCCAAATCCAGATCCGTCTCCGCTCCGTCATCCGTAACAAAAACCTCACCATGTTGAAACGGATTCATCATGCCCGGATCAACATTTAAGTAAGGATCAAATTTTTGAATAGCCACCTTCATCCCTCGCGCTTTGAGTAACCGCCCTAACGAAGCGGCGGTAATCCCTTTACCCAAAGAAGAAACCACCCCACCTGTAACGAAAATAAACTTTGCCATCACAACCCCCTTGACAATTGAACGTTGGCAATTGACAGGCAACAGCCGGAAACCAACCATAAGAATTCGATTACCATCCACAATAATATGGCCAACTCATTTCTTGACCCCTCTAATTATCTAATTTCAATTGACCCTTGTCAATTCAAATTTTTTTCTCGCTTTCTCGCTTCCCCGCTTCCCCGCTTCCCCGCAATCATCAGCTGGCCGACAATTCAAGCCCACCCGACCGGGTCAACTCAACAAACGCTTCCACCAGATTGGGGTCGAACTGGCTCCCCGACTTATCCACAATCTCATTCAACGCGTAATCAAGAGAACACGCGGTTCGGTACGGCCGCGTCGACATCATCGCGTCAAAAGAATCGGCAATAGCCAGGCACCTTGCCGAGAGCGGGATATCTTCCCCGCGGATCCCCCTGGGGTACCCGGTCCCGTCCCAGAACTCATGATGCCCGATCACCGCAGGTAACACATACTGTAAAGAAGGCAAATGCTTAATAATTGTCACAGACATATCCACATGGCGGCGCATAACATCCATTTCCTCTGCATTCAATCGCCCTCCCTTTCGAAGAATTTCCTCAGGAATACCAATTTTACCGATATCATGAAGCAACGCAGCTTCCTTGATAGACTTAACATGCCAATCATCCAACCCGATAGCCATAGCTAAAGCCGAAGCGTACTGGGCCACCTTTTGGGAATGCCCATAAGTATAATAATCCTTTGTTTCGATTGTCGCCGTCAGGGCAAAAATAGTTGACGCGTGAGAAACAACTTCGTTGCCGGGAACCGTCAACCAGAAAATCTCGTCTTCATCCTTCGCCTGAGGTTGCATGAGGCTCGGTGCGTAGATAACAACCTTATTCTTACCGGAATTTTTCGCGGAATAAAGAGCAATATCAGCCCGCCTCAACAACTCCTCCCCATTGGGCGCGGCGTCCGGATAGGTGCAAATCCCCGCGCTAATACTGAGAAACCTTTTCTCCGCGCCGGGATCACCATAAAACATTCTCTGAACCTCCTGCCGGATGCTTTCTGTAAGCCCTTCAGCCCGCTTCGATTCATGCCCCGGCAACAGAACCACAAACTCCTCGCCCCCATAACGGGCCACCACACCTCGTTTCCCAACCCGCTCCGTCAGGATCTCCGCAACCATCTCCAAGGCTTTGTCTCCCTCCAAATGTCCATACATATCGTTATAGAGCTTAAACATATCCAAATCCAACAACACCAAAGAGAGAGGGGCCCCCCCCGCCTCCTCAATAAGCCTTCTCATGACCCGGTAGAAAAACCGATGATTATACAATCCTGTCAACGAATCTGTATTGGCTTCGTTTTTGGCCCTCTCATAAGAAAACGCGTTATCCAAAGCTACCGCCGTCGACACCCCCAGAGATAACAACAAATCAAGATCTTCCTTCGTAAACGCGGACCCATCCTGTTTTCCGGACAGAATAAGCATGCCAATCATGCGGCTACGGCTTTGTAGCGGCACAATCAACTCCAGATCAATATCATTAATAAGCTCCCACTCCGCATCCCAAAGCGACTTGAAAACAGGCAACCTCTCAATCTCCTCACGTTTCAAACACGCGTTATTCTCGCCCAACCAAGTCAGAATAGGATTGTCCTCAGCAAAAACGTCCTTGCGCAAACCGATAACTCCCCCCTCACTGACAGTTCCGCTGCTGATCGCGTATTCTCGCTTCTCCTCATCAAAAAGAGCCAGATACACATCTCGAACCCGAAGAACACTCTTAACAGCCTCAATGAATGTGTTCGTGATTTCGTCCAACCCCAATTTGCTGGCCAGATTAACACTGAAATCCCGCAACCATTGCCGTTGCTGATACTCAGTCTCAGAAAACATCCTATCGATATTTCGACTGAACTTCGAGAAAATGACATTGAAAATCAGCAACGCGATAATAAGCAGCACCGGCATAATATAGGGCATGGCATCCGAATATTTGCTCGCGTTCAACAGGTCTTCCACCTTCATCGCAATATAAACATAAACAAGGGCGACCACCTCAATCAAGAAAAGCAACGCCCCTCCCTTCCTGAAAACAAACTTGAACTCCATAAAGCGGTATTTTGAAATCGCCGCAACAGTACAACAGGAGTTGAAAACCCCCGCAAGCAAATCCACCGGATATCCACAACCCCAAACCCGACAATTCATGAACAGACACCCCAAAAAGACCGCATTGCCAAGGAAGACAAGTTTGACCCCCCCTGCCAAAGTACTATCCTGTAACCCTCTGAGACTGACCACCAACGAAGAAACCAATAAAAAAGTTGCATAGAGCAACAACAGCACCGCACCCCAACCCAACTCACTCTCAAAAGACTTAACCACAACCATCAACCCATCAATATCGCGAATCTCCTCAAAAACAACCGGATTCTGCATAACAACCCCGGAAAAATTCAACCCCAGACAAACCACAACCCCAACGAACCCGAAACGCGTCACCCACCGACAAGAAGTCCCGCTAAAACTCAGCAAGACAAAATGAGCAATCAGCGGAAACAACACCAACGTGCTCACCATAACCCGGCTCCACAACTCAGGACCGGGGTCCACACCTTCCCGCATAAAAAACGCCGAAACCACCCAAATCACATGCAAAACAAAAAAAGCGATCAAAATCTTAATCATTCTATCCTTCCGGGAAAACGCCAAGAAAAAAACCAGCAGCCCATAACCGGTCGCCGCCAAAGTATACAGACCCCAAAGAAGACTTTGTGTATTCATGACTCCTTCCCCCTACCTCACACTCATTCCAGCGAAGACGAAATCCCGTTGAGGATCTCCGCAACCGCCGGAGCAATTGGATTAATCCTTTGAATCTGCCCATTTGCCGACTCATACGCCGAGATAGACCCCCTCGGCAAAACTGTCGTCACCAAAGGATCAACCCCAAACAGCGACTCAATATCCCATTCATCAAGATCCAGATACCTAAAATACAGTATGAGTTGATCCTGAATAACATCGGCATCAATATCCTGCATATAGGCCTCTTCATCAAGCTCCACAAACAAATGCATATAAGGCCGGCTCTCAACAGTAAACTCTTTTACGGCAAACCAGTTTGCCAAGGGCAGCTTAGAAAGCTCGACAACCTGTTCAATCGTCTGTTCCGTAACCCTAACAAACCCCGCCACATCGATCACCGAAGTCAATCTGTTCAAATACCGGAACTGGGGAAACATCACCCCGTCCCTCACATTTTCGGTAGAAACACACAGAAACATATATCCCGCCCGATACCGCAAGAAAGCGCCCCCCCGAAAACAGGTGAAAACCAACTCATATGTAACACCTGCATTCAGCTCATCCATCAGAGACGTCTTAGGTACATAAAGAGGGTTACTCTCGCACTTCACCAATTCCGACTCAGGAATGAATTCATACAAACACACATCCGGAAACATAACCAACCCATTCTTACTCCACGTCTCAGCAGCAATACACGAAGGCTCGGTACCGCCGAAAACCTCCAGAGGTTCAACCCCCCAAAAATTCTCCAGCTTCTCCTTCAGAAAGAAAGTATCCGTCCCCGCGTGAATCAGACCCTTAAGATCCCAGATATCCTTAGGAAAAATCGTTTTCTTAAAAATCCTCTTGCGCAACCAAGCCTTTGACAACCGATAGTTCATCCCACAAGAATTCTGAAACATACTCCGCAACGATAAACGAACAGGCTCTTTCACAAACTGTTCGGAAATGTTCATCAGAACGTTGCCAATCCCAAAAAAAAGATCAATCCCATGCCGCATCGCCTGATTCATCCCTAAACTGTTCCGCCGGCTTATCGACACCGGCTCCTTCGTATCCGATTCCGGCAAGAACTCAACATCAACCTCACCGTCCAGCACATACGGAATCAACCCCGTCAGATAAGGCAACGGTGCCATCCCATGCATAAACCGGTCGAACCGCCGTAAAGCAAAACTGCCCTTCCTTTTGCTGGTGGCAAACAACATCGTCGCAATAACCGTAGCCCGGTGTGCTCTCAACATCCCCTCGCTGTACGGCGCCAGCTTCACAGGGCTCTTACCGCCTTCCCAAGTTGTCTCAATCCAAACCACAGGTTCCGCCGGCAACGCCGAAGCCTGTTTCTTCAACAGAATATCCTCATAATCACAATACGTTGTTAACGGCACAATCTGGCGGAACTCTTCAATCGAAGCCGGCTTCCGGTTACGCATCAGCCGCTGACCCAACTCGCACTCAGACATAAGCTCAATCTGCTCCATCAAAAGACGCGTCTGAATCCGCATATACTCCTGCAACGAAAGATCAATGAACCCACAATACTTTTGCCAGATCTCCTTGTGCTTTTTTTGCTTTAATAAATCATTCAATGTCATCACAATATTGCCTATCTCAGCTCATCATAAGTCTTCAAAATCAGTCCCAAAAGACAAACCTGCTTCGTCCAATCAGCGACAAACTCTTCACTCTGTGCTAAAGGAGGTAACCAATCCTCAAGAAACCCGACAGAAACCGGCACCAGACCCTTCCACTCCTCTTTAAGCAAAAAAGTAAACTTATTCGTTTTGGCTCCGAGGCCTGTAACATAGAGCCTGGAAAACGGATGCGCGTCCATCTCCAAATCAAGGCTTTGGGTATAATCGGAAATAAGTTCCCTCAACTGCGCGAACACTCGCTGCAAAGCCTCCCGGATTCCCTCATCAGAATAAAGAACGTCCGTCCTATCATCAGCCGGCCACTCTTGTGTCGCCAACACTTCCAAAGTATTGCGCTCCGACATCAAATCCCGGTCAGAAATCTGCAACGAAAAAGGCAAATCCTTGGCCTTCACAAACAAATCATCCAGTTCAGGCTCAGCCATCTTCGGAGATATCACCGAAAACTCGGGAAACAATCCGGCAGTATCTGTTTTGCCCGCCGTATGAAAGAAATCCGTACCGTGAGCCGCCCCAAATCCTGGGGGTTGGTTATCCAGACTGCGCAAAGGTTTGCCGCTCTCCGGCCACTCCCACCGTTTCAACCCCGCCATGAGCCGCTCCAAATCCACCTGAACCTTGGCATATTGGACAATCGTCCCGTTTTGCATCAAACAAATATGCCCCGACGCCACATCCAAATCGATAAAAGCGTTATCGGCGCTCTCCGGCAACATCTCTTCAAAAACCCGAATGAAACACTCACAAGCAATATTAATCGAAGCCAGATCGATGCCCAGATCATTCGTCAACCGGTAAATGCCCTTCAACAAACTTTTCGGTAAAGCCGCCAACAAAATACGAACACGATTATGCCCATCCCGCTCAAAATACTCCGTAATCTTAAAATTGATAACATGATTGTCCAAAAAACCCATATTAACAGCCGATTCAAAATACCCTGACACATTATCTTGAAAATGCCGTTCCAACGTCTTGGAAGAAACCCGGGGAAGCTCAACCAAACGTGTCAACACAGCAGACGAATCCAAAACAATCTTGATACGGGAAGGCCCTGTCGCATACCTCTCCATCCAATCCTTGATTGTCTTGACCTTTACGGAATCAAACCCCTCATCACCTTTTCCCTCGTCACCTTTTCCCTCGTCACCGGAGCCGAAACCTCCAAAAGAAAACTCAAACACATTCAAAGCTTTTAAAACGACGCCCGCCTCAGATGTCTCCACCAAAGCCATTGTCCAACTCGTATCCTTGACAAGTGCCAACCATGTTTTTTCCATTGCTCTCTCCTTGCTATACGGTGCCCGGGATTCACTCCCTATCCCTTACCTCTCGTCCCTTACTCCGTCTCCCATTTCCCGCCTCCCGCCTCCTGTCTTCCGTCTTCCGCCTTCCGCCTCCCACATCTCTAATGTCTCCTGTCTCCCGAACTCCATATCCCGAATCCCGAATACCGAAACCGGCATCTCCTCAATAATCCCAAAAAGCACATCCCGACAATCCTCTGTCGTTTGAATAAGGACAACTCCCCGCTCTTTATCCAAGGTCGTTATGACACCCAAGTGACCAAGCCCCTCCACCAGTCTCACCAAAAGATTGATATCACCGCGCCGAACCCAAGCCAAGCAAGATGACATCGCCTCCCGCGTAACCGACAACTCCCTCATGCCGAAGCTCATGTGTTGCCCGGCATTCAATTCTCGCATATGTTCCGGATTATCGATGGGATCTCCCTCCTACCTGGTATGAGATACAAAGCCAGAAGTCTCTTTAGCGAGATCCCTTCGCCGGAACAACCTTGGCCGCTTTAGTTATCAACGCAAATTCCGGCAATCCGAAAAATTGCAACTCCGGCAGATCCGGAGACTCCGACAATTCAAGCAAAACCTTCATCATCGCATGACGCGCCATCGAAACAGAATTTCCGTCCTGATCCCACATATTCCTGACGACTGCCCGCCACGGCGCTCTCCCGGGAACAAGGATCTCAATCTCATCGCCACAGGAAAAGTGATATCGCTGCTCAATCCAAACAGCTGCCCCCGGTCGGGACACCATAACCGGCATCCCTTCACACGCCTCGCGAGACAATCCACGGCCAATGAAAACATGGTCCCCCCGGGACACAGAATCCCCGGATAACGACCCTGACCCCGTCCCCGGTCCTGACCCTGACCCTGACACCGACACCGACACCGACCCCGGTCCCGACACCGACCCCGGTCCCGACACCGACCCCGGTCCTGACCCCGGCCCCCAATCTAACCCGGACTCTTGACCGGGAAAAAACCCCGCAGTATATGGACGATGACTTACTTTCTCCAATTCAGCCCGCCATCCTTCCAACCTCTCCCGAAACGCCTCATCTCCCTGTTCCCAAAAAACATCAATAGCTTCCCTATAGACTTTAGCTGTTCTGGCTACATAGTGCAAGCTTTTCATACGACCTTCGATCTTCCAACCCGACACACCCAACTTCGCCAGTTCAGGAACAAACCCCAGCAAGCAGAGATCCCGGGAACTAAAAAAAGAAGTCCCTCTCTCATCCTGCTCAACATCAATCGGTTCACCCGGCCTCTTCTCCTCAACAACAGAATACCGCCACCGGCAGGACTGGGCACACGCGCCACGATTTGCTTCCCGTCCGGTTAGATACTGACTCAGGAAACACCTCCCGGAATAAGCCATACACATCGCACCATGCACAAAAATCTCCAGCTCACCCCGCGCCCCAACGCTCTTACACATCCGCGCCAATTCATACCCAGCCAACTCCCGTGCTAAAACAATTCTGCTCACACCCTGATCAAACCAAAAATCCGCGCTGAACCTGTTCGTACAATTCTCCTGGGTGCTTAGATGCAAAGGCAACCCCGGAACAATCTGCCGTGCCAACCGAAGAATCCCCGGATCCGCGACAATCAAACCGTCAATCCCCATGTCAGCCAAATCCCTCAGATACTCAGCAAGGCCGTCAAAATCCTCCTCATGAGCAAAGATATTCACCGTAACATAGAGCTTCTTCCCTTGATCATGAGCAAGCACAACCCCCGCACGCAGCTCCTCCAAAGAAAAATTTCCTGCCTGAGCACGCATCCCCCAACGGAATCCTCCGGCATACACAGCATCAGCACCATAGGCCAACCCATAGGCTAACTTCTCCAGATCCCCGGCAGGCGCCAACAACTCCGGTTTCGCCCCTACAGAAGCCGAATCAGAGATCATTATCAGGAATTACCCTCCCCCCGGCAACTTTCCTATCTATTATAGTATATCTGGGCAGGCCAATTCAAATCGAACCAAGAAAAAGTATACAAATACAACAATACAACAGAATCCGACAAATAATTCCAGCTAAATCCGGCAAAACTCCCCTTGTGTAAAAAAATCAGAAGCCCAAACCCTTAAACTAATGCGGGCTACGCCCGCAAGTATTCAGTATTCAGGATTCAGTATTCAGAATGTGGATTTTCTTGTTCTTTTTTGACGCTTCG
>WRJI01000067.1 GCA_009778595.1 Peptococcaceae bacterium
TCAATAAAAAACAAGAAAATCCACATTCTGAATACTGAATACTGAATACTGAATACTGGATACTTGCGGGCAGAGCCCGCGTTAAAGAAAAGAGGAGGCATCAAGATGGTCGAGTATAACGAGTCAATGGAGAGAGGATTAACCATGGAATTCGCTCGGGTGACTGAGGCTGCGGCTTTGGCATGTGCCCGGTGGGTGGGCCGTGGTCAGAAAATCGCGGCAGATGACGCAGCCGTGGAGGCTATGCGGGCTGTTTTTGATACCATAAATATGAAAGGGACTGTTGTTATCGGCGAGGGTGAGATGGACGAAGCTCCGATGCTATATATTGGTGAACGCGTTGGGTCGGGGTATGGGCCTCAGCTTGATGTGGCTGTGGATCCTTTAGAAGGAACTAATTTGGTCGCGGGAGGGTTGCCCGGGGCTATCGCGGTGGTGGCTATTGCCAGACGACACGGACTGTTGCATGCGCCTGATATGTATATGGACAAGATCGCTGTGGGGCCGTCGGCAGCCGGGAAAATTTCCTTGGACGCGCCTGTGTCGGAGAATCTGTCTAATGTGGCTAAAGCTCTGAACAAAGAGTTGGCGGATTTGACCGTGGTGATCCTGGAACGGGAACGTCATGAAAAACTTGTTGAGGATGTACGGGCTACCGGCGCTCGTATTCGCCTGATTCGTGACGGTGATGTGGCGCCGGCAGTGGCTTGTGCGTTTGAGGGAAGCGGCGTAGATGTCATGATGGGTGTTGGAGGTGCGCCGGAAGGTGTACTGGCGGCAGCGGCATTGCGTTGCATGGGCGGCGAAATGCAGGGACGGCTCTGGCCTGAGGATGAACACGATGTGGAACGGGCGAAAGCCCTTGGTGTTGAAAAAGTTGACAAATTGCTGAAAATGGAAGACCTGGTTACCACGGATGACATCTTTTTTGCCGCAACCGGTATTACCGAAGGGCCTCTTCTGAATGGGATTACCTTTTTCCCCGGCGGCGCGAAGACGCATACGATTGTTATGCGCGGCCTAACAGGGACTGTGCGTTTCATTGAAGCTCGTCACATGTTTGCCAAGAAGCCCAAGTATGCTGCCGGAGGTTATGAGACGACAGCGAAGTGATTATCTGATTATCTGACGGGGTGATAAAATTTAATGATAAAGCAATACCCGCCCCTTTGCAGGTTTTCGAGAGTGACGATGCCGTTGTGGTGGGATATAATCATACGGCTCAGAGTCAGATCGGCATTGAGGTTGAGTTCTTGTATGGTTTTGCTTCGGTAACTATTATCGAACAGTTGGGGGAGCGATTGATGATCTAAGCATTTGCCGTCATTTTTCACGTGAATTTCAGTGACGGCATGGCTATGGACGACCTCGATTTCGATTTGGCTGGTCCCCGGGGAGTCAAGGGAGTTTCTGATGATATTACTCAGGGCTACGGTGAGCCAGGGTTCGTCACCTTGGATTGTCGTGGGTTCTTTGGGATCGATTTTGAGGGTAATCCTCTTGGTTCCGAGAAGGTCGGCCATGTGTTTGATGATTTTGTCAATGACCGCGTGGACATCTAAGGGTTCTTGCTTGAGCTTCGTTGTGCCTGCGTCAATGCGGACAGTTTTGAGTTGTGTGGTGATAAGCTGATTGGTTGCATCCAGAAGGAAGTTCAGTTCCTGGATCAGCTCGTTTTGTCGGTCGGGGGATAGATTTCCGGACGCAAGGAAGGAAGCAACGATGTTGATGGAGGTAAGAGGGATTCTCAGTTGGCGGGAAGTGTTGGTAATAAAATCTTTTATGTACTTTTTGTCTTGGTGTCGGTGGAGGCTATGTTGATGGAGCGTATCGGACATGTTTTGGATACTCAAAAATAGCGTGGAAAGCTCGTCTTTTTCGTAAGCAATATGGAATACGTTGCTGATGGTTTTGCTGGTCTGGAGCGTGATTTCAATGAGGTCGCACAAAGAACCAATTTGTTGCTGGCGACGGCGTGTGTACGCGAGGAATACACAAATCAAGGCGCTTGTTAGTAAAAGAGCAATGAGTGCTGCCGGGAGAGACACAAAACACCCTGCGACAGCAGCCACCCCGCCAATTGTGGCCATGATGACAATGGTTTGTCTGACGTCTTTGAATTGTGTTGTGCGCATACGCGTTACCTCACACCTACCATGCGCTCCAGGCTCTGGGCGGCGGCGGTGATTTCTTCGGGAGCCATGTTGATTTCATGTTTTTGTGTTTCAAGACTTTCAATGATATCCTTGAGGCGGGTCTTTTTCATGTCGGGGCAAAGGAATCGGTTCGTAATTGTAAAGAATTCTTTTTCAGGGGCAAGTTTCCGGAGTCCATCAGCGATTTCTTTTTCTGTGGCGATGATGAAGGTGCGAGCCGTAGAGGCTAATGCGGTTTCGATAATACCTGATGTGCTGCCGATATAATCGGCATAAGCGAGGACTTCCGGACGACATTCCGGATGCATGAGCATTTGAGCGTGGGGATGAGCGCGCCGGGCGGATAAAACGTCTTCGACAGTGACGTCGTTGTGGATGGGGCAGAAGCCTGGGAACAGGATGATTTCTTTTTCAGGAATTTGGTTGGCTACATAGGCCCCGAGATTTTGGTCGGGCACAAAAATGATCTGCCTCTGGGGCAGAGCACGGACAATACGGAGGGCAGAAGAGGAGGTACAGCAGATATCGCTGACAGCTTTGACCGATGCGGCGGAGTTGATATAACAGACCACGGCGGCTTCCGGGTGGTTTTGACGCAAGGAGAGGATGTCTTCAGGACAGATCATATCGGCCATAGGGCATCCGGCATCTGCAGTCGGGAGCAGTACAATTTTGTCCGGGTTAAGGATTTTAGCGCTTTCTGCCATAAAGCGCACGCCACAGATGACGAGGATTTTGGCAGAAGCCAACGAGGCGCGCCGCGCCATTTCGAAAGAATCACAGACATGATCTGCGATGGCTTGTATGTCGGGACGCTGGTAATAGTGTGACAGGATTAGCGCGTCTTTTTCTTTTTTAAGCCTTAGTATTTTTTCTTCCAATGTCGGCATTGATTTTCTCCTCTGGTCTATGACATGATTATCATAGCATTTCAATGGACAAATGACAATTCGAATGAGGCGATTATTGACTTTGCCAGTGGAAGATGCTAGAATTTATAAGGCATTAGCTGACGGTAATTAAACTAAAAAATTAACATGACGATATAATATTGTGAACAAGAAGACAGAAGTTAGAACTGAGGCTAGAGGTCGACAACAATACTATGAGGTGAATGGATTTGAATTTACTAAAAGTGGGTCTTGATGTGGGCTCTACCACCGTGAAAGTGGTGGTGTTGGACGAGTCGGATACGATGATATTCAGCGATTATCAGCGCCATTTCTCTGATGTGAGCAGCACGGTGCATAAGTTGCTGGAGGATCTTGGCCGACAATTTCCGGAGATGCGTATTTCGATGACAGTGACCGGATCCAGCGGTATAACCACATCAGCTCAATTAAATATTCCTTTTGTCCAGGAAGTGATAGCTTGCAGCGAAGCCGTGCGCCGTTTTGCGCCGGAGACAGACGTGGCGGTGGAATTGGGTGGTGAAGATGCCAAAATCACGTATTTTGGAGACGCGCCGGAATTGCGCATGAACGGAACCTGTGCGGGTGGCACAGGGGCGTTTATCGATCAAATGGCTACGTTGCTCAAAACCGATGCCCAAGGGTTGAACGAACTGGCCGGGCGCCATAAGGTCATCTACCCTATCGCTTCCCGTTGTGGGGTTTTTGCGAAGACGGATGTGCAGCCGCTGCTTAATGAAGGCGCGGCAAAGGAAGATATCGCGGCATCGATTTTTCAGGCTGTTGTTAACCAAACTATTGCCGGGTTGGCCTGCGGCAAGCCGATTCGCGGCAAAGTCGCTTTTTTAGGCGGGCCTCTTAACTTTTTGCCCCAACTGCGGGAGCGGTTTGTTGAGACGCTGAATCTCCAACCGGAGGATATTATTTTTCCGGATAACGCTCAACTGTTTGTGGCTCTGGGAGCGTGTTTCGCAAGCTCGGGATTCGAACTTATCACTATGTCCGACCTTATGAGTCGTCTGGACAGTTTGCATAATAATGAGAGTGAGGGGTCCCATCTGGAACCTTTGTTTGCCGATGCCGCTGATTATGAGGCTTTTACCTTGCGACACGGGGGGAGCCGGGTGACTCGCAGAGAATTGAGCCAGGTGCGGGGAACGTGTTTCCTGGGGATCGACGCGGGATCGACGACAACGAAGCTGGCGTTGATTGATGAGGATGGGGCGCTGTTATATTCCCATTACGGCAGCAACGACGGCAGCCCGCTTTTTTCAACAGTGAAGGCGCTGCGGCACATGGCCGAATATTTGCCGGAGAATCTTACTATCGGCCGGGCGGTGGTTACCGGCTACGGCGAAGCTTTGCTTAAAGCTGCTTTGAAAGTCGATCATGGCGAAATCGAGACCGTAGCGCATCTTAAGGGCGCGGAGTATTTCCTGCCGGGCGTGGATTTTATCCTCGATATCGGTGGCCAAGATATGAAGTGTATGCAGATCAGCGACGGTGTCATTAACAACATCATGCTCAACGAAGCTTGTTCTTCGGGGTGCGGGTCTTTCATTGAGACTTTGGCCAAATCTTTGGGGATTCCTCTTGAGGAATTTGTGCAAAAAGGGATTTATGCCGATCCGGTTGATCTGGGCACCCGTTGCACGGTTTTCATGAATTCAAAGATCAAACAGGTTCAGAAGGAAGGCGCGCCTATCGGAAGCATTGCCGCCGGCATCGCCTATTCTGTGGTGAAAAACGCTCTTTACAAGGTTATTCGTCTCAACAGCGCGGCTCAGGTAGGCAGGAAGATTGTTGTCCAGGGCGGAACTTTCTACAACGACGCCGTGTTGCGAAGTTTCGAAAAAATCACCGGCAACGAGGTTGTCCGCCCCGATATCGCCGGCATTATGGGGGCCTTTGGTGCCGCTTTGGTGGCCAGAGCCGGTTATGTGCCGGGAGAAACGACACAGATGTTGTTGGGTGCGGATCTGCAGGATTTTCAGGCGGTCAGTGAGACCCGTTATTGCGGGTTGTGCGGCAATAACTGTTTGTTGACAGTTAACAGGTTTCCCGGGAATCGAGAATTAATTACGGGGAACCGTTGCGAACGGGGCGGCGGCGCCGAACAGGCAACCGAGTCCATACCCAATCTGGTTGACTATAAGTACAAAAGAGTGTTTGCCTACAAGCCACTGGCTCGGGATAAAGCCCCCCGCGGGGAAATCGGGTTGCCTCGGGGGCTGAATATGTATGAACATTACCCCTTCTGGTTTACATTTTTTACGGAACTGGGGTTCCGGGTTGTCTTGTCATCTCGGTCTTCCAAGAAAATTTTTGAGCTGGGTATGGAGACGGTTTCTTCGGAATCCATCTGTTATCCGGCCAAACTTATTAACGGTCATGTGATTGATTTGGTTGAACGCGGCGTCAAAACGATCTTTTATCCTTGTCTGCCCCGGGACGAGAAGGAAGATCCCGGCAGCAACAACAACTTCAATTGTCCTGTCGTCACATCTTATCCTCAGTCGATTCAGGCCAACGTGGATGCTTTGCGGGAAGAAGGGATGACGTTCCTGTATCCGTTTTTGCCTATGGACAATATGGAGCGACTCAAAGGCCGCCTGTTGGAAGAGCTGTCAGGATTGGGCTTGAAAAAAGATGAAATCGGGCGTGCCGTTGACAAAGCTTACGCAGAAAGATTGGCTTGCAAAGCTGACATCCGGGCCAAAGGAGAGGAGACCCTTGCCTGGCTCGCTCAGAATAAGCGCAAGGGCATTGTCCTGGCCGGTCGGCCATATCACAGCGATCCGGAGATCCACCACGGAATTCCGGAGATGATCACAGGCTTCGGGCTGGCGGTGTTAACGGAAGACAGTGTCGCGCATCTGGGCAAAACACCCCGACCCCTCCGGATTCTCGACCAATGGATGTATCATTCCCGCCTTTATGCGGCAGCCAATTTTGTAACCACCAGGGATGATCTTGAGTTGGTTCAGCTTAACTCTTTTGGTTGCGGGCTTGATGCTGTGACCACAGATCAGGTTCATGAATTGTTGGAGCAATACCGTAAGACTTATACACTGATCAAAATCGATGAGATCAACAACCTTGGCGCGGTGCGGATTCGTGTTCGCTCCCTGCTTGCGGCTATGCAGGAACGGACAGACAAAGGAATCGTAGCCGAGAAACGCCATGAACTGTCCCAGCGTCAGGTTTTTACTGAGAAAATGCGTGAGACGCACACCATCCTCTGCCCTCAGATGTCGCCCATACAATTCGCTGTGCTGGAAGAAGCCTTGCGTTTTGAAGGCTATAATCTGCAAGTGTTGCCCGACGTGGCGATGGATGTGGTGGAACAGGGGTTGCTCCATGTGCATAACGATGCCTGTTATCCAACTATTATTGTTGTCGGCCAAATCATGGCCGCTCTCAAATCAGGAGTCTACGACCTGGACAAAACCGCCGTGCTTATGACCCAGACAGGCGGCGGCTGCCGGGCCAGCAACTATGTGGGTTTCATCCGCAAAGCTTTGAAAGACGCCGGCATGGAGCAAATCCCTGTCATCTCTCTCAATGCCTTGGGCTGGGAAAAGAATCCCGGTTGGACGATGAATTACGGATTGATTAAAAGGGCTGTTATCGCTTGTATTTACGGGGATCTGCTCATGCGACTCACCATGGCGGTGCGGCCTTATGAAAGAGTTCCCAATACCACCAATGAGCTTCTGGACACGTGGATAGGCAAGACCCGCCAAGCTGTGGCTGTCGCCGATATGAAGAAACGCGCGCTACACGCCAATATCCGACAGATCATCAGGGATTTTTCGGCCATTGAAATCAACGATATCGTGAAACCTAAAGTCGGTATCGTTGGGGAGATCCTTGTTAAGTTCCATCCCTTCGCCAATAATTATCTTGTGGATGTTCTGGAGAGTGAAGGGGCTGAAGCGGTTATGCCCGACTTATTGGATTTTCTGCTCTATTGTTTGTACAACAGTATTTACAGCGCGAAAAAACTCAGCGGAACATGGAAACAGAGTCTGATCAACAGGTTTCTGATCTGGCATATGGAACTGTATCGCCGTTATTTAAAGAAACAGCTGAAACGCAGCCGGTTCACCGCTCCCGGATCGATTTACCACAAAGCCAAGCTGGCGCAAAAAGTTGTCCATCTTGGGCATCAGACAGGAGAAGGGTGGTTCTTGACGGGGGAAATGCTGGAGCTTCTGGAAAGTGGGACAGACAATATAGCGTGTCTGCAACCGTTCGGGTGTTTGCCGAACCACATTTTGGGCAAAGGGGTCATGCGGGAACTGAGACGGCAGCATCCCGATGCCAATATTGTGGCCATTGATTACGATCCCGGAGCGAGCCACGTGAATCAGTTAAACAGGATAAAGCTGATGTTGTCCGTCGCGTTTGAGAAGTGTCGGAGAACGGAGACCGATGAGATAGAACCGGCTAAAGAGTCTGTGATTATTAATTTGAAGGATACAGTTAAGGATACGTGTATAGATACTGTTAGGGACACAGTTAAAGATGCCGTTGCTGATTCTGTTGAGACGCTGTCTATGTCGCGGGTTGTTAAGGCGAAATAGCAGGTTCGCGATTCGTGTGATGGAGTCATGTCTGCGTTTAGATTTAAGTAGGTCTCAGATTTTGAGGAGGGGCGCTCCGGGTGCTTTATTGTCCAAAATGTTCAACGAAGCTCAAACAGCAAAATATCTCAGGTAGAATCAGGCCGACTTGTCCTCTGTGTAAATACACCAGTTGGGGCAGCAACACATTGGGTGTAGGCGGTGTTCTTGTTGACGGCAATAAAGTGCTACTCGTTCAGCGTGCCCAGGATCCCGGACGCGGCCGCTGGTGTATCCCGGGGGGATATGTTGAGGTCGATGAAAAACTAGAAGGGGCCGTTCACAGAGAGATTTTGGAAGAAACAGGTCTGAGCACCGAAGCTGTAAGCCTTCTGGGGATTCGTGATTATCCGGCGGATACCCCTGAAAGAGATCATGACGTGTATTTCGTATTTCTGATGCGTTTATTGGGAGGTATTCTGAAACTCGATCATCATGAGGTGAGTCAAGCTGGTTTCTTGACATTGGAAGAATGCCTGAAGTTGGATATCCCTCCTGTGAGTCTTTATTTTATTCAAAGTGTCTTGCAAAACCCACAAGAAGACCGTGGCTTCTTGCGGGAGGACCAAATCCAGCTCGTGGGACTCAAGTCTGAGCTCTATTCAAGAACGCGGGTTTAACCCTGCTACGCTTGCCCTACCACGCTTAAGACCAGCGATAAAGTGTTTTGGAAAAAGCGGGACCGAAGCCCCGCTTAATTATATCTAAATGTGAAACTCTGGTATTTGCTAGATGATCTCTATTTTGCTGAGCGCAATTCTATTTTGTTTTGTCGCTATTCTGTTTTGTCGCTATTCAGTTTTGTCGCTATTCAGTTTTGTCGCTATTCAGTTTTGACACTATTCAGTTTTGACGGTATTCAGTTTTGTTGCTATTCAGTTTAACACTGATCTGTTTTGGCGCTATTCAGTTATTGAATCGCCCGTTAACCATCCATATTCTGTTTAGCGTACTGTACCATACGTTTGACCATTTCGCCGCCTATCGGTCCGCCTTCGGACCCGTTCTGGCGTGCTGAGAGGTCACCCTTGTAATGGTCGTTGTTTTCTCTAATAAAATCTGTGCGGCCCAGATCAGCGGCCACTTCCATCTTCAGTTCCTGGAGAAGTTTCTTTTTTTGTTCCTTTGTCATCGGTTACACCTCTTTAGCTTCTCTATTCAGTTTTTAAGGAATCGTGTGGTACTCTGCGAGATACGAAACCAGAGTGATAATAGTGATGATCCATTTCTAAATCTCTTTGGATCGGTCTTTTTTGACGCCGCGCTCTTGTATCCTTATCAAGATAAACGGTACTCTGTTTGCCTCTCATCCCTCTCATCATGGCTATGAGCTGAAATATCAGCATCATATTGTGTTGATCGCACAAGATCCGATTTTCTATCTTTCTCAATCGAATCACAGTTAGTATGACCGTTCTCAAAAGTTTCTTCCGATACAAATCCTTCAAAAAAATAAAGATCTTTGATTAAGAATTATTTCGCATGAACAACGGCAGGAGATTTTTTTCTTGTGCTTTACTTCCCAAAGTTTTGTCATTATTTGGATCAATAAACAGGGTTTGATCATTTGCTCTAAAATTGATATGATACTGGTGTGAGGTTCGTCCGTAAGGACTCAGGGTTCAGATTGTTTGAAAGATTATGAAAAAGTAGAGGTCTGCAGATGATGACGCACTCATGAAAAAGGAGGTTATGTTATGGAAGGGTTTGATTTCGGCGCGCTGGATTCAACGATGGAAACCCTGATGAGGATGTTGCCCTTGCTTATTATTTTTAGCGTTCTGGAGCTTGGTCTCATGATCGCGGCATTGGTCCATCTGATCAGAAGTCAGCAGCCAAAATACCTTAGCAAAGCTATCTGGGCGATTATCATTATTTTGGTGAACTTAATCGGTCCAGTGCTTTATTTTGTCCTTGGTCGAAATGAGAATGTGGACGACGATGATGATGACGACGAAATACCGGACAGTTGATAACAAAAAGAAAACAGAATCGCATACAGATCGCTGAAGGCCGAATACGATACACAGGACTCCGAACATCGAATCAGGGGGGATTCTATGCAAGCACTTACAATACGGTCATTAAAGAAGAGTTTTAAAAACGTTCATGCCATTATTAACTTGGATATGAATGTGCCGGAGAATTCTGTCTACGGATTTTTGGGCAAAAATGGGGCCGGAAAAACCACAACAATGAAAATTATTACCGGGTTGCTCAAATCAGATGGGGGTGAGATTGAGGTTTTTGGCCAACCGGCTCGTTTCGGGGAAACCAAGGTGAATAGAATGATTGGTTATCTGCCGGATGTGCCTGAGTTCTACGGCTATATGACATCAAAAGAATATCTGTCCCTATGCGCGAAGGTTTCCGGTGTGACTCCGGCTGAGGCGGCAGTCCAAATCAAAGAGCTTATCGCTGTGGTGGGACTGAAGGGAATTAACCGTCGTATCAAGACTTATTCCCGCGGGATGAAACAGCGTCTCGGCATCGCGCAAGCTCTCATTGGGAGCCCGAAGCTGATACTCTGTGACGAGCCGACCAGTGCTCTCGATCCGGAGGGTCGGCTTGAAGTTCTCCAGGTGTTGAACAATTTGCGGGAACGGGTTACAGTGGTTTTTTCGACCCATATTCTCGCGGATGTGGAACGCATCTGCGATCGTGTGGGGGTTCTCAACAACGGTTGCCTGGCAATGGAAAAATCCATCAGTGAACTCCAGAGTATGAGTATGTCGGGGCGCATTCGGGTTGAAACGTATGACGAGGACGCAAGAAGTCATCTGTTGGATTCGTTGGGACAATTGCCTGGTTTTAAGGTTGTGGTGGATAAGGATACCACTTTTTTTCTGGAGGCTCGGGACACGAAAGAGGCCGCTGTTTCTATCTGTAAAACAGCTGCGGATCTCAGTTTGCCGTTGCGGCGGTTGGAACGGTTGGAGCAGAGTCTGGAAGATGTATTCATGGAGGTGACAGGGCAATGAGGTATTTCTCTGTTTTTATGCATAAAGAGATGGTTGAGCTGTGGCGTACTTCGAAAGCTTTGATTGTCGCGATCGTTTTTCTGGCGTTGAGCATCATGAGTGTGCTTCTGGCAATCTTTACACCGGTTATCATGCAGAGCGTGTTCGAGATGACGCCGGGAATGTCGGGAGAGACCCAGACTTGGCCTGAAGCGACGGCTGTTGATTCGTACGCACAATTTTTCAGCAATATTGGCCAAATGGGTTTGTTGATGATCATTATTATGTTCGGGGCAGGTCTGGTTCGGGAGAAACGACAAGGCACAGCGGCGTTGCTCACAGCCAGAGGTTTGCCAAGATGGGTTGTAGCCTTGGGCAAATTGACCACCGGTGTGGGCGTGTGGACCGTGGCTTATTTGTTGGCTTTCGGGGTCTGTCTGGCCTGTACGGTTTTTTATTTTCCTGATGATCCGGTGGATCATATGGTTCTGTCTGTGACGGGTATGTGGCTATATGGGATCATGTTGCTCTGCGTTGGTTTTGTCCTGAGTACGATCTTTAAGTCTTCAGGGGGACCTGTAGGGATTCCTATTGCTCTGCTGTTTTTGCTGCCGATTCTTGATTTTTGGAAGACAACAGCAAAGTTTTCGCCGAACTGGCTTTTTACGAATTCAGTCACACTCTTGGGTGGCACTGTTGCCCCCCGAGACGCGTTGGCTCCCTTTCTTGTGACACTCGCAATTTGCTTACTTTCGGTGTGCTTAGGGGTCTTTTTGTTTAAGGAGAACGAGCTTTAGTAACTTATGGACGCGAAGCGTCAATAAAAAACAAGAAAATCCACATTCTGAATACTGAATACTGAATACTGAATACTGGATACTTGCGGGCAGAGCCCGCGTTAGGGAAGAGACACACTAGGGATAATGGATGGTGGCAGGGAGGCCGAAGGAGGACTTATGCTACATATTAAGATTGTTTCTGTGGGCAAAATAAAAGAAAAATATTTACTGGAAGGTATTCGCGAATATGAGAAACGGTTGCGGGCTTATGTTCGATTAGAGTTTGCAGAGACACCGGATTCAGCGATTCCGTCCCAAGCGGGATCCAAGGTCTGCGAACAAATTCGATGCCATGAGAGTGACGTTATTCGTGCGCGGCTTAAGGATAGTGATTATGTGGTTCTTCTGGATCGGTTAGGCGAGAATGTGAGTTCTGAGCGGCTGGCGGCTTTGCTGGATGATCGAGCTTTGCACGGGTCGGCGCAGATTGTTTTTGTTATTGGGGGGTCTTTGGGTGTGGACGAAGATTTGCGGCGGCGGGCGAATTGGACGTGGTCTTTTTCGGCGTTGACTTTTCCCCATCAACTTATGCGGTTGATGCTTATGGAGCAGATTTATCGCGCCTGCAAGATCCGCGCCCATGAGGTGTACCATAAGTAAGAAAGAACCGGTTGGCGCAGAATTTTGAGCGCTAAACCCGCGTACGATGATGCGGCATTTTTGCGCAGGCAGGCGTGTGGCAGTATGTGAGAACTGTCCTAATGCGGTCTTCGACCGCAAGTATCCAGTATTCAGTATTCAGGATTCAGAATGTTGATTATCTTGTTTTTTATTGATGTTGTTGCAACCTAAGCGACTAAGGGGGTGTGTATGTATGCGTATTCTGTATTATGATTGTTTTGCCGGGATCAGCGGTGATATGAATTTGGGAGCGTTGCTTGATCTGGGGGTCGATCCGGATAAGCTGCGACAAGGGTTGAGTTTGCTTGGGTTGGATGAGGCTTTTGAATTGCGGATTGAACGTGGGGTCAAGCAAGGCATTTCGGGGACACGGGTGATTGTGAATCCCACTGAGACACAGCAGCCGGCACGATATCTGGAGGATATTGAGACGCTGATTGGGAACTCGGATCTAACTGAAACGCTGAAGAATAAGTCTTTGGCGGTTTTTCGGGTGTTGGCGGATGCCGAGGGGAAGGTTCATGGGTGTTCCGCCGGGCAGGTTCATTTTCATGAGGTGGGTGCGGTGGATGCGTTGGTGGATATTGTGGGTGGTGTTATTTGCTTGGAAGAGCTGAAGCCTGATGCTCTGTGGGTATCCGAGGTGGAGTTGGGCGGCGGGTTCGCTGAATGCGGCCATGGCCGGCTGCCTGTGCCGGTGCCGGCGGTGGCTGAGTTGGTACGCGGGTTTAACGTGCGCCAAGGGGGGATGCCCTTCGAAGCAACGACACCGACAGGGGCGGCCCTGTTGCGGGGGTTGGAGGTTCAGGTCAGACCGAAGGCGGCGTTTGTGCCGGAACAGGCGGGGTACGGATTGGGGACCCATGACGCGGAGGTGCCCAATGTTTTGCGGGTTTGGTTGGGCGCTGCCGCCGATGATGAGGCCGGTGTCAGAGAGGCTTATATGACGGAGACCAATATTGATGATATGAATCCGGAGTGGTTCGCTTATGTGGAAGAGCGGTTGTTTGAGGTGGGGGCGGCGGATGTATACAGGACGCCGATTGTTATGAAGAAGGGCCGAATGGCCTCACAGGTGAGTGTGTTGACCCCGGACTTGCAGGCGCTTCAAAGAGTTCAGGATGTCTTGTTGGCCCATACCACAACCTTGGGGTTGCGTTCATACACGATCAAGAAGACAGTGGCGCCGCGCCGGGAGACTGTTATGGCGACACCTTACGGGCTTGTACGTATCAAGTGGGCTGTGAGGAACGATAAAGTTTTTGGGAAACCGGAGTATGAAGATTGCCGAAGGATTGCGGCGGAGCGCGGGTTAACGCTTCACGAAGTTTATCGGGAAATCGAAAAATTCTCGCAATTGACAATTGATACTTGATCGTAAGCGTTAATTGGAGTTAATTGTCGAACCAATTGTCAATTGTTCATAGAGTATGTTAGAATTGAATTGAAACGTTTTTGGATGACTATCGTATCTCGAATCTCGAATCTTGAATATCGCACAGGGGGGTGCCTTAGATGGAGTTGATGTTGGGAGTTTCTGTGTATGCGCTGATGTTTCTTATATTATTTTTTGTTGCTTGCTTAGCTTGGCAATATGCCCGTTTGCCTAAACATAGTCTTGTTGAGCGATTCCCCCGTGTTTTGGGGGATCCAAGGTTGGATTCGGAAAAGAGTCGTTTTGGGCTGCTGAAAAACATGGTGTGGGATATGGCTAAAGAGATGTTGGGGTATGAGAAGTTTTTTGATAAAAGGAGACCGTTTTGGTGGCTATCTTCTTGTTTCCGTTTAGGGATCTGGTTGTTAGGGGCTTGGACGCTGTTTTTGGTTCTTGGTGCGTTGGCACTTTTGGCGGGTGTGGCGGTGGACGCTCACGGATCTGTGGGGGCGTGGTTGATTTATTATTTGACGATTCCGTTGGGGTCCTGTGGGTTCGCTCTGGCGACTTTTGGGGGAGCGGCGTTGATTCTTCAACGTATGAACGATCCTGATTTGAGGAAAAGTCTCAGTATTCAGGATTTCTTTGATTTGATTCTGGCTTTTGTTGTCTTGATGACAGGGTTGCTGCTTTGGGGAGGAGACCTGACTTTTGTCGGTGCTCGCGCGATGATGATGCAGGTGCTGAGTTTTTCACTTGTTTCTCATGGCAATCCGCTTCTCATGGTTCATTTGGTGTTATTTAATGTTACAATTATTTATATTCCGTTGAGCCGCATGATTTCTTACGGTAATAGGTATTTTGTTTCGCATGAGTCTGAACAATCGAACGAGTAAGTAGGAGATTTCATGTTTGCGGAAGAGTTTGTTGTTTTTAAAACTGTTGCTGAAACCAACAATATTACATTAGCTGCGAAAAGATTGCATATCAGTCAGCCGGCTATCAGCCTGCAGATCCAAAACATCGAAAACTATTATGGTGTTAAATTTTTTGTTCGCAGCAATAAGGGTGTGACGGTCACACCGGCAGGGAAGGTTTTCTACAAGTATGTTTGCAATATGCTGGATATGTTGGATAATGTGCAACGGGAGATCTGGCGGCTGTCCGGAGAACCGCACGGAGAAGTGCATCTTGGTACGACACTAACGATTGGGGATTACCTTATGCCGGGGATTCTGTCCTATGCCGCGCAAGCGCAGCCGCACACAAGTTTTCATGTTAAGGTTGCCAACACAGAATCCGTTGTGAGGGAGGTTCTTGAACGGGGGGTTCATATTGGGCTGGTAGAAGGGCCGATCGCGGATTTTCATGGTTTAAATGTGGAGAGTTTTTGGCAGGATGAACTGGTGGCGGTGATTTCCAAGAATCATCCGTGGGCCCAAAAGGAGTCAATATCGTTGGAGGAGCTGGCACAGTCCAATCTTGTTCTGAGAGAGTTAGGATCGGGAACCCGAAAGGGTTTCGAGCAGTTTTTACGACAACGGGGTCTGTCATTGGGAGACTTCAAAGTGGTTATGGAGTTGGGTAGTGTAGGATCCATAAAGAGAGTTGTTGCCACGGGGTTTGGGGTAACGATTCTTTCGGATTTGGCAGTTTCCCAAAATCCAGACGAGGATCTGTCGGTTCTTAGGGTTGAGGATATGATTATGTATAGAGATCTCAGTGTTATTACCAATTCCGCCAACAGTTGTTTAGCGGATGAAGAGGCTTTCTTTGTGGATCTCCTGCGTGACCGGGAGTTGGTGTCATTGCTTCTTAGCGGGGTTTCTCCCTTAGAGGTTTTGGCGGCGACAGAAAGATCCGAGTGATACAATCCAGATGAAAGGGTTGGAGAAAATAGGGGCAATCAAGAAGGGGTGGATTCGAGAATGATATGTTTACTTTGTGGATTCGAAAATGAAGAGTCTAATGCGTTTTGTGAAAAATGCGGCAGGTTTTTACAGATGGAAAAAAAACCACAACAGAGTGGGGCGGGGCTGTCACTTGTGACAGGGCTGTCACCTGTGACAGGGCTGTCACCTGTGACAGAACAAACCGAACCGGGGCAACCCGGCCAACAAATCAAAAGTGGTCAGACAGTTTACAGCGGCCAACAGCCGCCAAGTAGCGGCCAACAGCTAGGCAATAGCCAGAAACCAAGCAGCAGTGGATGGACACTGAGCCAGATATCAAGAGACGGCAAAGAGTCGAATGGTGCCCAAGTACCGGGGGCCGACCAAGTGCCGCGTGCCGTTCAGATCTCCGGTGTCAGCCAGATGCCAAGCACGAGCCAAACGCCGGGCGCTGTCCAGACATCAAGTGGTGGCCAGATACCCAGTGGTATCCAAACATCAAGTGGTGTTCCGACATCAAGTGGTGGCCAGATGCCCGGTGATATCCAAGCCTCAGGCGGTGTCCCGATAGAAATTGATGCTCAGCCGCCAAGCAGCGGTCAACCGCCAGGATTCAGCCAGCCGCCAAATAATAATCCGTGGCCGGACTATGTTCAGCCGCCAAGCTATGGGCAACCGCCGGGGTATGGGCAACCGCCGGGATACGGGCAACCACCGGGATACGGGCAACCGCCGGTATACGGGCAACCGCCGGGGTATGGGCAACCGCCGGGGTATGGGCAGCCATACTATGGTCAGCAACCATATCCCTATCAAGCACCAAGAGAACAGCATGAGTCGGGTGTCGCTAATGGATCCTTTGTATGTGGTCTGATCGGATTGATATGTTGCTTAACCTATTATTTTAGTATTATCGGGCTTGGATTGGGTATCCCTGCCCTTATTATGGGGAGGAAAGTAAAGCGCACCGGGAATAAGAGCGGGATGGCAACGGCCGGGTTTGTTTTAGGCATAGTCGACATTGTTTTTGGGGCGTTTATGATCATTATTGCTTTTGCATCAAACCACTGACGACTGACGACTAACCACTGACCGAGGAATCGGCCAGCGGACGATTCTCGGTTGTACCACCGTGCGGGCGATGACCGCGTTAGTCTCTGTTAGAAGTTCCCACATAGGTTTTGTGCCTTGCTCTGATAATCATAATACCCGCCGACAGGCACATAGTTGATCCCGTTGTAAGTAAATCGGGTGGATCCTTTTGCCAGCGTCGCGTTTTCCGGCAAATCGCCTTCACCCTCTGGGTCATTGGCGTTTTCTCGCTTCCCGATTCTCGTAGAGAGCAAGATGTCACATCCTCCAGACGAACCCGGCACAAACTGATAATCATTCACGCAGAGGATCCTGTATTGATCCTTTTCATCATGGGTTATAGCAGGGCCTCTGTATGTGAAGAAATGGTCAGACTTTATCATTTCATTATATATCACTAATGCGGGCTACGCCCGCAAGTATTCAGTATTCAGGATTCAGGATTCAGAATGTGGATTTTCTTGTTCTTTTTTGACGCTTCGCGTCCGTAAGGGACTAACGCGGCCTTCGACCGCAAGTATCCAGTATTCAGTATTCAGGATTCAGAATGTGGATTTTCTTGTTTTTTATTGATGTTGTTGCAACCTAACCCAAGTTTCGGCAAACCCTGCCCAAAATGCATCAAAAACCCCTCAAAAACAATTCCTCAAACCCGAAACCCCTTGATTTTCCTGATGGAAGATGCTGAAATCATGATGTAGTGACCTAATAT
>WRJI01000068.1 GCA_009778595.1 Peptococcaceae bacterium
ATTCTGACTCCTGACTCCTGGCTCCTGACTCCTCTTTGGTTGTGGCCGTAGGCCACCCTGTGGTATACTATTGATAGCTGGATCAACAGCAACTCATTTTAAATTTGGGGGCGTTTTAGATTCGCTCGGGGGAGCGATGTCAATGACGGCGTGCCGAGACCCCGCCAATCTCGTTAATCGGCGGAACCTTTTTTAAGTGCCAACAAAAACGAATTAGCTCTGGCTGCTTAAACAAAGCCAGCATCCTGCCCTCTGTGCCTGCGAAGAGGGATTTGGGTGTAACATGAGCAGGCTTGCTGACCCGGATCGCCTCTGGCCGGGGAAGGACTTTAAGAGGCTGGCCGCAATGGGATCCCGCTTTCAGGAGCCCGGCGCGGCGAGATAACAAAATGAGAGCTACGCACGTAGAAGGCATTGGGGTTGCCTTTCGATACGGGGGTGCAAGTCCCCCCGCCTCCACCATTAACTTGAAATTAGCGAAAGCCTTGGTATTAGCGGATTGTAGCCGGTGTCACCAGGGCTTTTTCCGTGCTTGTTTTTCTCTTTTGGGGACTGTTTGGGGACTAACCTGTTTTAAATTATCAAGATCCCCTACCCCGTAGAGTTTACCTTTACAAACACCCACACCCAATGTTTTCTTGGATCAACCTTACAATACACAATAGCAAAACCAATTCTTTCATTTATTTTCCCTGACCAAACACCGCTGACCAAGCCTTTGTCAAAGTCGAACACTCATCGGCAGAAAGATACTGCGACATACTCAATGCCATGGCTTCATATAGAAACGCAGCACAGGCAGAATTCCAGCGTTGATTAAGTGAGATTTCGGTTTCCCCATATTCAATATACTCAATAAATGCTTCTTCACCCTCAATCTCACGCGCTCTCTGCCACACTAAACTATGGATAAGAGAAAAACCATAATTTATTGGAGACATTTCTTTGTCGTGGTTTCCCGGCGAAGCAAGTATCATTCCATCATCATAGATGTGCGAACGGGGATTCATCAGATTTTCGTTCCAGCAGCTCCAGGCATGCGCATAAGCATCCTCAGCGTCGGAATTCTCCATACTGTTTGCCTGTAATTCGTCCACCTCTGATGAAGTAAGCGTCATGATTTGATTTAACAAAGGAACGACTCTCTCACCCTGATATCCAAATAACATTCCGATAGGCACTTCTTCGAGGAGCTCAATTTCACTGGCTCGCCAGTATCTGGGGTTAGCAATCAACCCAGACATATCACCAAGTTTTATGACGCGCGCAAGCCAAAGACTGCCAGGCCATTCACCTGATGCCACAATTACTGTTTGAATTTCTTTGTTAACAACCATCCATGGCGGCCCCTCATCAGCATTTTTAATCCTCAATCCCGATGCTGGAGAATGTCCTGTTTCCAATGCCGCTATTGCTGATTGACCAGCGAACCAATAACCTATATGCTCCCTCTCATTATAAGGCATTTTTCTTTTTCTCCCCTTCCCCCGGTGTTTTCGATAACCTCATCTTCGTAACCTGTATAAGCAAATGAATCCTTTCTGATTTTGTTTAATCATTATCCTTGGGTTCGATGAAATAGTCTATTTGGCGAGGTGTTCCACTGTCCATAAGCGATTTGCGGCGTTTGAGACGTTCTCTTGCTTCATGGAGTATTTCACTTATCTTGCGTTCAAGCTCAACTTTCGATGGCAAGACTGTCCAATACTCGGCAACAGCGATACCCACCTTATCCATCTCCATTAACTCTATTTGGTCGCGGCTTGCGGTTGTGCATAAGATAATACCTATAGGCGCGTTTTCCCCATCCTTCCTTTCGTATTTGTTCAGCCATCGAAGATAAAATTCCATTTGCCCTTTATATTCCGGCTTAAACCTGCCAATCTTCAACTCAATTGCTACTAAACGCTTCAAGACTCGGTGATAGAACAATAAGTCAAGCCAATAATCGTCTCCGTCCATAATCATTCTTTTTTGACGCTCAACAAACGTAAACCCATGTCCAAACTCCAATATGAACGCTTCAAGCTCTGTTAGTATCGCTTTTTCTAAGTCTGCCTCAAGAAAATTGTCTTTGAGTCCCAGTATATCAAGCAAATAAGGATCTTTGAATACGTTAAACGGGAGCTCGGATTGCTCACTAATTTGCGTGTCGGCTATTTCTCTCCGTTCATATGCTTTACGGGAGATTTGTTTTATCAGCCCTCTTACGCCGAGTTGCCGTTCGGCAGCATCATTGGCATAATAAATTCGTGCTTCATGACTCTTTAAGCGAATAAGTTCACGAAAATGGGACCAGCTCAATACATAAGCCCATTTTTCTAACTCGGCCAAATCTGTAAATGTATTGGCAAATTGCGCCATGCGATATAAATTTTTTTCTTCAAAGGTCTTTCCATATGCCTCAACCAATTTTCGCGACAGTGTGGCGAAAATCTTTTTTCCATATTCAGCTCGATTGAAATCAAGAACAACTGTGTTGACATATTTTCCGATTTCCCAGTACATCAGCGTAACCTCGCTGTTCGCATAAGCAGCAGCTCGAGACTTCCGGTTTTCAATTATTGCGACAATTTGTTCAAACAAGGCTGTCTCATCAACAACTCTGCTATTCTTATCAGTCGTCTCAGTCCATGAAGTAATAGACATCGTTTTGTTATCTTTGCGACTATTCTTGATCTGATTGTCATCCATCAACTTTTCTGCTTTCCTTTCTATGATCAAGGTCACCCTAAGACCATTCGTAATCCTAATTTGTTTTATTATATTATGCTAGGACGAATTTTACCAGCACAACAACAATGTAATCCTGCCTCTGCTCTTCGTCTTCTGCGGACTTCGCTCTTGGTCAATGAAATATACCAGCCGAAGGGGGAAAGCCTTTTCTCCTATACCCGTCAATCGAAACCCGCAGCACCATCTTCACCCCGCCAAAATTTGAACCTTGACCGGTGTCCCCCGCCTCCACCGAAACTTGAAATTAGCGAAAGCCTTGGTATTAGCGGGTTTTATCCGATAATACCAAGGCTTTTCTGTGATCATTTTCGCCTTTTGGGGACTGTTTGGGGACTAACCTTTTTAAATCAAGTCCACATGCCCGTAGAAATTGCTTTAACAACCGCACCCAATGTTTTCTTGGATCAACCTTACAATACACAATAGCAAAACCAATTCCCTCATTTATTTTCCCTGACCAAACACGGCTGACCAAGCCTTTGACAATACCGAACGCTCAGAAGCAGAGATCATGTCCCTTCCCGTAAGATATCAAGGTAAGCTGCATATGAGAACCTCCTGTTTCGCTGATCCCCGGAGCTCTGCGCTAAAATTCTCATCTCACACAGCCGCCGGACAGAATCGGATATGGTTTTGAATGTCGTACCCAGCGCGTCCGCCGTTTTCTGAATTTCGATGATGGGGTTTTCCTCAAGGTAGGAAAACAAACGCAAAGCGGTCTTGGCAGCGCGCCCCATGCCTTCGATAGACGCAATGTTTTTATCATGGAGAACGGTCAGCTTGTCGATGGTAAGAGTCGCGTCCTCGGCGGATTCATATATGGCTTGCAGAAAAAACTTCACCCACTGCTCATAATTCCCGTTGCGGCGCACTTCGCTCAAGCGGTCGTAGTATTCAATGCGGTTCTTTTTGAGGAAGTACGAAATATATAACACCGGTGTAGTCAACACTCTTTTTTCCATAAGATAGAGGGTAATGAGCAAGCGTCCGACGCGGCCGTTCCCGTCTAAAAACGGGTGGATGGTTTCAAACTGGTAATGTATTAACGCGACGCGGATCAACACATCCCGTTCATCGTCCCCGTTTATATATTTTTCTAAATCGGATACGGCCTCAGACATGTCTTCCGGCGCCGGTGGGATGTAGCGGGCGTTTTTCAATGTGCTGCTCTGACCGCCGATCCAATTTTGCGAAGTTCGGAATTCTCCGGGGCTTTTTTCCTGCCCCCGGACGTCCTTCATTAAAATAGCATAGGCTTCTTTGATGAGACGGTTGCATAGCGGCAGTTCCTTCAGCCTAGCAATCGCAAACTCCGTCGCTTTGATGTAATTGATAACGTCGGCAACATTCCGGTTGGCATTTTCGTCTATCAGCGGGTCAAGCACATCCTCCAAAGTGGCTTGCGTCCCCTCGATCTGGGAGGACATCAACGCCTCTTTGCGGACATACATCGACACAAAAAGGTTGACATTTGGGATTCGCGCGGCAATGCCCTCCAAAAGGGCGAGTTGTTTATTCGCTTTTACAAGTAGTTCCACAGTTTCGCTGTCCAATTCAATGGGTGGATTCGGCGGCAGCGGCGCCGGGGTAAATGATTTATATGCCGCTTCCCCTGACAGGTTCGTTTTCAATTTTCCGGCTCTGTCCATTGCGGGATCATAACCTCCCTTTCGCAAAAGTAAAGTATACGGGATATGATAGCGCATTTATTTTAGTTTGTCAAGGTAAAATAAAATAAAAATGAGCGCACCGCAACTTGTTAACTTGGGTGATATGATGTAAGAATAACCGTGGAATTGCGCGCAGGGATGTGGTATAATGGTGGCGGAAAGATTGGTGGTTATGTGATTGAAATTGAGGGACTATATTTTGATTGGGACACAGATAAGAATATATCCAATATCGAAAAGCATGGTGTACCGTTTAAAGAGGCCGCTACGGTCTTTCGGGATAATGCAGCTATAATTTTAGATGATTTAGGGCACTCTGAAGCAGAGGAACGATTTAAAATTATAGGCTTTAGCGGTAACTTGCGTTTGCTGATCGTGTGTCATTGTTATAGGGATGATGATTCTGTAATCCGTATAATTTCGGCACGAAAAGCAACTCAGCAAGAACAAATCCAGTATAGGGGGTCTTTATAATGGTTGAGAGAATAAATACAAGCGACATTCCAGAAATAACTGATTTTTCTAAGGCTCGTCCTAACCCTTACGCTGAAAAAATCAAAAAACATGGCTATTCGCTAACTATACATTACAGCCCTGCCGATGTAGAGCGAATGACACAGGCGGCTTTAGAAAAAGCAAAGAACCTTGATATTCTCGAGTTAGATTCAGAGGAATTAAAGGCACTCGAACGCTACAAGAGAGCAAATCAACAATAGCTGTTACCATTAGGGATAAACACGATATGGTATATGCAATTCCACTTCGTATGTGCTAGACTGGAACTGTCCATTTGGACTCCCTCCTCTTCTGCAATGACTTTGGCCTGCGAAACCTTTGTCATTATATCAGTTTAGGAGGGCTATTCTTATCCGGCCTATCGCTTCTGCTCATTCCGTTCTCCCACGCATAGCGTGGGGCTTAATCTGGAGTTACAGCACATCCGAAAGAAAGCATAATGCGAATTGAGAGTGTCGACATAGCCGCGGAATTGTCGGGAATTATGTAAACTGCTAAAGCGGGAGTGAGGTTGTGGTACATGGAGACGAAAGGCTGGAATAATGTAACAGGGACATTTTCGGATAAGCAAAGGCGTCATAAAAACTTGTATTTGGAAACATGCGAGGTTTATGGTGAAATACTAGAGGTGAGTCTTTTTTCCTCTACCATTGATTCATATGAGATATACTTTTCATATGGAAAATTTTACGGCATCATATATGTTGAAATGATTTGGATGAAGCGATCAGGGATACAAAGCTTTATAATTAAATATATAAAATATAAAGTAATAATCAAGGTTCAAATCGGGGTGATGGCCCCAGCAAATATTTTGCCGTTGTGCACAGGCTAACACTCATAATAATCCAAGCGCCTCACTGGCACCCAGCACGAACAGAACACCTCTTGTTGTCTCGTCGATGTGCAGCTTCTCACGGATAGCTTCGACTATAGCTTCCGTAGCCTCACCGGAAGCCAGAATCATAACGATCTCACGTTCAGGTTCGATAGGCATGGAGAACACCTTTTCGGTTTCATGTATGCCTGAACCGCGGGCATTGATGATGGTCCCGCCACGCGCCCCTGCCCCGGTAGCCGCTTCGACCACCTCTTCAGCCAACCCTTTTTCCACGATCGTAAAAATTGCGTTATACATGGCGTCTTTCAAAGCCTCCCGATTTTCTAGATTATAGTGCATCAGATTTCGGATACCCACAACACTCTTGATAGGGATGGAGAAACAGATACCACTGTTGCGTTTGTGAAAAGACATTTTCTCCGCAATATAACTCATAGCCTCCAGGGCAGAACCGCGTTCGGTACCCATCAGCACAATTTCCCGGCGGACGTCGGTCAATTCCAGAAAATCCAGAACCCTGTTTCGGTGTGCAGTGCCGCGTCCCAAGAATATGGTGCCGCCGTGTACACCATGTTCTTTAGCCAACTTAAGTAATTTCGAACCGTTACCGTTATTGACCACACAACACATTAAATCAAATTTCTTCATTATGACCGCCTTCCGACAAAGAAGCAGGCTGCGCCGCTTTTGATTTATTTTTGAATATAAGTCCCAGGATTTGAAGGGCAAGAATCGGCGTCATGGCCACCATCGCGATCATCCCGAACGCATCTTTGAACACGTCGGCGCCTGCTATCGCGTCCGCGACTCCCTGGGAAAAGGCCAGCACAAAAGTAGCCGTCATGGGGCCGGAAGCCACGCCACCCGAATCAAAACCGATGCCGACGAACAGTTTCGGCGTGATGAACGACAGCACCACGGCAAGAACAAACCCAGGCAACAGAAAATGCCAGAGCTGTATGCCCGGTACCGTAATGCGCAGAACCGACAACCCCACCGCCGCACCCACACCGATTGACAAAGCGCACAACACGACCTTGCGCGGCACATAACCCGCCGTGACATCTTCAATCTGATGGGTCAGCACATAGACCGCCGGCTCAGCCAGTATGGTCACAAGTCCCAACACAAAGCCCACCACAACAGACCATGCGGGGCCTCCGGACGAGATAATCGTTCGCCCTATCTCAACTCCCAATTCCATGAATCCGATATTCACGCCAAACAAGAACAGGATAAGTCCCAGGCATGTGTAAATAAGCCCCACGAAAATACGGCGCTTCATTCGTTTAGAAATACGGAACACAACAAATTCAAGCACCAAAAAAATGATTATAATCGGGATGATGGCCTTAAATGAATCCTTAGTGATATTCGAGATCATATCGAGGACACTCGCAGAGGCTTTGCTGGACAGAACGCCGGTCATATGTTCAGTTTTGATAAAAAACCCCAGTACCAGCACACCGATTACAGCGCCGACCGAGGAAATGCCGATAAGTCCGAAACTATCTTCTTCTGACGCCTTACTGTCTTTTTTCATGCCGGAGACCCCCAAAGCCAGTGCCAGGATGAACGGAACCGTCAGGGCACCTGTTGTGGCTCCCGAAGCGTCAAAAGATATGGCCAAGAATTCCGGCTTGTCCCTTGTCAGCAGCGCCAATATGAGAACTATGGCGTAAAGAATCACCAGCAGAATGCGGATCGGGAAGTTATAAACGATACGGATGTGACCCGCCACCAGCATAAGGGCGATACCCAGTGAAACTGTCACAAGCATCAACATCTTGCCAATCTGGCCGGCTGTGACGGCACTCACCTCCCCGGCCAATATCTGCAAATCGGGTTCAGCGATACATATGAAAAACCCAACGACAAATCCCGATACAGCGAGAAGCCACAGCTTATTCTGCTTCGACAACATCGCACCGATGTTTGTCCCAAGGGGCGTAATGCCGATTTCTACGCCCAACAGAAAAACCGATAACCCAACAATAACAAGAAGGGCCCCCAACAGAAACCGACCGATCATAACCCCAGGCAATGGGATACCGAACAGCCCAAAAAACAATTGTATAAGCAATACCACACCCGTGATGGGCAGCACAGCAATCAGAACCTCTTTGGCTTTATCCCAAAGAACACTCAATAAGACCACCCCCGGATGCGTTTATTAAATTATTATAACATAAAAATGCGTTACCTGTAGACGTTTTGCCGGTTGATTGAGGTATGATCGGTTATCGGTTATTCAGCCCTGTTGGTCAGCTCTGTTAGTCGCTTAGGTTGCAACAACATCAATAAAAAACAAGAAAATCCACATTCTGAATCCTGAATCCTGAATACTGGATACTTGCGGGCAACGCCCGCGTTAGTCGTTGGTCAGCTCTGTTTGACAAAACCGATAATGTGCGTTACATATGTAAATAACGCCAACCTTAACCCAAGTTTCTGCCGAAACCCGGGTTAATAGCCCTGGTAAAGATGTCTGCGGCATGGAAAGGATGAAACAGGTATGTCTGAGGATTATAAGATCATGACAGCGAACGAGTCCGACGCCGAGGAGATATTACTCCTGCAACATAAAGCCTATCAAAGCGAAGCGGCGATTTATAACAACTATACGATTCAACCGCTGAAACAGACGTTGGCGCAGGTTATGGAGGAATTCCAAGAAAGCACTGTATTCAAAGCGGTTTTGAACGCAAAAATCATCGGCTCTGTCCGGGCTGCCGAAAAGGAAAACGCCGTTTATATCGGAAAACTGATGGTGCTTCCTGATTATCAAAACAGGGGGATCGGAAAACGGTTATTGGAGGCGATAGAGAATGCGTTTGACGGAAAAAGATATTGGCTTGCAACGGGCGCCAAAAGCGAGAAGAACCTGAAGCTATATGACAAATGCGGATATATCCGGTATAAAACAGAAGAAGCCGCGCCGGGATTGACGCTGGTCTATTTGGAGAAACAGGTGATAATCCGTCTTATCACCGAAAACAAAAGGGGTTTCCTGCCCCTTCTGCTCTCCGGTGACGAGCAGGAAAGCTATATTAACGAATACCTTGAACGCGGGGAACTGTTCGCTCTGTACAATGGCGATGTTAAAAGCGTCTGTGTTGTTACAGATGAGGGCAATGGCACTTTGGAAATCCAGAATATCGCGACAGAAAAGCGCAGTCAGCGCAAGGGATACGCCTCCCGGCTGATTGCGTATATCGCGGAATATGGTGTCGGACGGTATGATAGAATTATTCTTGGAACGGGGGATGTCCCGGGGATATTGGCGTTTTACAGGGGTTGCGGGTTTGTTGCCACCCACCGCATACCAGACTATTTCACCACCCATTACGATCATCCGATCATTGAGGATGGTGTGTTATTGAAAGACAAGGTGTATCTTGAGAAGAAGTTGACAAGAGGAGATGGGACATGAGCCGGGCTTATAAATATAACGTTTGTCAGACGACCTCACGTTACTGATAGAATTACCACCCTTTCAGCAGCTCCCGCAGCTTTTCCTCGCTATCCAAAACCACAGCGCACTTTTCCCAATCGCCGGTATCTGGAATGTTGTCCTCGTACTTTGAGATGAACGGGTTCTTCTTTGTCAGCTTGTTAATGGCCTGCTCCGCAGCAGCTTCATCCCTCTGGGCCATCGCCACCCAGACATCTTCAAGGACACCGGGAATCTGGCCGAACAACTCAAAGATGTCTTGAAGACGCCAGGAGAGTCTTCTGTGAACCCGGTCTTCAACAGAATCCTTGTAACGCATGTTGTAAATTATTATAGTATGCTTCGACGATTTTGGCCAGAGAAAGCACGAGCATCCTCAGCCTCCGCCCAGCCCAGCAGATAAACAAAAGGCAACGCCGGTACGCGGAAAATCGGGACACGCGTATCATGAGAGCTTGGGCCATAGTTAACGAGATTTTTGGTAATCACAAAAGAATACTTGACCTTCGTTCCTTCTTCCTTGGAAAGAGTAACGATGGCATCAGTTCCCGGGACAGCGGCGTCATTTCGGTATTTGACTTCACAAAGGATTTGTTCCTTTGGCAGTTCGATAACCACATCCACTTCTTTTTGATTCATTGTTGCGTTGCGATAATACCCAATACGGGCGGCCAAACCGTTTTGGAAGTACGAAACAATGTGCTTGTAAACGGTAGTTTCAACCATGATCCCCATTTCCCGATCATCCGCCAACACATCATCCAACATAAGCACAGCGTTGCGGATGGCTGCGTCAGCGATATAGATTTTGGGTTTTCCTTTCAAGGCCCCCTTGCTGCCAACATGCGTGGGATGGGAGCAGTAGATCAGATGAGATTGTTCTAGAAAACGGATGTAGTCTTCAATGGTTTTCGCGCTGATACTTTCCAACTCTTTCGCAGCGGTTTGGGTCTTGAAGATCTCTGATGAGTTAACGCATAAATAGAGGAACAATTTCTCCATAGACAGAGGATTTCGAACGTTAAACAGAGTTAGGACATCGCGTTTAATAACCTTATCCACCACGTCTTCACGAAGCAACCGCTGCGCCCGCATATCGTCATGAGACAAAACCAATTCAGGAAATCCTCCAATAACAAGATACCGGTTAAAATGTTGTTGCAGTGACGAAAAGCTCCCCATAAATTCGGCCAATGACCCTTTGGGCAACTGTGTTAATCCTGTTATCCTCAATCCCCGAGGAATTTCCGGCCGTTCAGGCAGATCTAGCAACTCACAATATTCATAGAAGGAGAGGGTGGGAACTTTTAAAATGTTCCAGCGGCCCACGCCGCTGTCTGATGCGCCTTTTTGCAGTAGAGGGCTTGCCGACCCTGTCGCTGTGAGTTTGATGTCTTTTCGGGAATCATAAATGACTTTCATCCATAATTCCCAATTATCTGTGTACTGAACTTCATCAAGAAACAGATAACGCTCTCCTTCGAAAGGATAAAGGGTTTCGTAAGTGTTCAGCACGTCTTCAACACTTCTGAGTTTGATAATTGGATTGTCAAACGTCATGTATAGAATATTCCTAGGCGCCGTTCCTCGGCTGAGGAGTGCCTCAATCATTTGATACATGATGGTGGTTTTGCCGACACGCCTAGCGCCGGATAGGACAGGAAAACGACGGATAGTGGGATGGTCAAGAATTGTCATGGCTTCAAAGAAAGCGATACGCTTATGAGGTTTCATTTCGTCTTGAATGGCGCCTGGATTCCGCCACCATGGGTTGTACTGCTGCAAAACCTTGATGACTTGGGCTTCTGTTACAATAGGCATAGATATACCTCCCACGTTAATACGATTTATTGGTATTATACTATGAATATTTATGGCTTGTTACAGAACTATAGTACAGGTATTGCATGGATTCGTCAAGGTCACCCCATGTCCGTCGCAATAGAAATATCCGTTACGCCGCCGATATTCGCCTCACAATCTCTCCTGTTTCACCCCCGCCAAAAAAGCATGCAATCGATGAACCCCACCTCCAAAGAGCATCATCGGGCACCCCATCCTCGTCTGAATCCCTTTCTTATCGCAAAGATCCAACGCCTCTTGATCCGCACAAACTTTACCATAGAACACGATCTTTTTCACCCCAAGGTTGTCCAATTCCTCAATCAGCCCGGGCGTGTTCTTTTTGTGGGATAATACATACGCACTGCTTGGCACTTTAGGCAACTCATCGAAACTCTTGAACGTCTCAAACCCCAGAGACGATTCCGGCGCCGTTGGCATGGCGAACACCTTGACCCCATTGTCTGTGAAAGCTTTGTACAAATTTTTGTAATACACCCTGTCGATATCCGAGCATCCGCAGATCAGAACCTCACCGCCAAAGAAGTCTTTGTTGATTTTTTCCATGGGCTTCCCCCTTCCCCTTACATGATTATAGCAAATGATCCTTCTATTGACCAAAAAATATTTTTTGTAATTTGGTGGATATTTTCGAAATTGGTCACAATAGTAATGGCACGCATTTGAGACCGGCAAGGACTTGCGGTCGAAGACCGCTATAGTAACTTATAGACGCGAAGCGTCAATAAAAAACAAGAAAATCCACATTCTGAATACTGAATACTGGGTACTTGCGGTCGTAGCCCGCGTTAGGAGGAACGAAGAATTGCAGAAAGCAACTTTGATAGGCGTTGTTGGCGGCCTAGTCGCTATCCTTACAGGTATGGTCATAAAAGGAGCTCCTCTTGCGGTTTTGCTTAATCCAGCAGCGTTTTTGATCATTATAGCCGGAACAGGTGCCGCTTTGTTCAATGCCTTTACCCTGGAGAAAATGAAGAAGTTTCCGGCTCTCCTCAAAATCCTTTTTAAGCAACAGAAACTGATGACACAACTCGATCTTTTAAAGTTTTTTGTTAAATCCTCCAAAACCGCAAGAAGTGAAGGTTTGCTGGCGTTGGAAGGTCTCGTTGATGAAATCGAAGATCCTTTTCTGAAAAACGGTTTGATGATGGTTATTGACGGAATGGACGCGGATTTCGTGAGAACCGTTCTCGAAACAGACATATCGGCTATGGAAGAACGCCATCGAGATGGAGCCCTGATCTTTTCGCAAGGAGGCATGTATGCTCCCACGCTGGGGGTCTTAGGGGCGGTTGTCGGACTTATCGCTGCCTTAGGGAACCTCTCAGATGTGGATAAACTCGGCCACGCCATCGCCGCGGCTTTCGTTGCGACCCTTCTGGGTATATTTGTCGGCTATGTTCTGTGCCATCCTTTTTCAACCAAATTGAAAGTCCTCTCCAAAGAAGAAACGGAAATCAAGAATATGATGGTTGAAGGGTCCCTATCGTTGCTGACCGGGGAATCCCCGGCCTCAATCGAGGTCAAACTGGTCTCCTTCCTGTCGGCGAAAGACAAACAGGTATGGGAACAAACCAAAGAAACAACGCAGCAAACACCCACCGAAGATTGAGAGGGAGATCATGCCCAAACATAAGAAAGAACATCACGAAGAACACGCGGACGAAACCTGGCTTGTCCCCTACGCAGATATCTTGACTCTCCTGCTGGCGCTGTTTATCGTCCTCTTTGCTTCCTCCCAGATCGACCAGAAGAAGTTTGAAGCCATCGCCAACGCTTTCGGGATGGCTATCAGCGGCGAAAGTGTCTTCGAAGAAAGCGCCCCGGACATCTTCATCGACCTTCCCACCCCTCCCGACAGCGCTTATCAGGCGGAGCAGGACGAGCTGCTCTCAATCAAAAACCAGATGGACGCCTACATTGAGTTCAACGGCCTGGCCACCCAATTAACCACCGAACTTAGCAAAGAAGGCTTGATGATCCGCATCAAGGAAACCGCCTTGTTTCCGCCGGGCAGTGCCAACCTGAACGAGAATTCCAGAAACTTGGCTACCCAGATTGCCGCCATGCTCATCCCCGTTTCCCAGTATGTAACCGTATCCGGACACACGGACAACACCCCCATCAATACCAGGGAGTTCCCTTCCAATTGGGAGCTCAGTTCCCTCAGGGCCATCAACTTTACGCACCTTATTCTACAGGAAGGAAGCCTGTATTCAGAGAATCCTTTGTCCCCGGAACGGTTCCGTACCGTCGGCTGGGGAGAATATCATCCGGTTCAAGCCAACGATACGGCTGAAGGCAGAGACGCCAACAGAAGGGTAGAAGTTTTAATCATGCGCAGCTACAGGTTATAGCCCTATCCTTCCAGGAAAAGGCCCCGGGAAAAGGCCCCGGAATAAGACTCCAAGCGAAGTCTCGGCAACTGCGGTCACTTGGGCCAAAAAAAGGGTTGCGTCAGGAACGTTTTTTGTCTATACTACATAAAAAAGAGCGGAGAAAATCCCCATGACAACAAAACTTAAAAAAAGCTCAACCACCAAAAACCTAGTGATGATAAGAATACTCATGCTGAGCGCCGGCTTCCTCTTGTTAGGCAACCTCTTCTATCTCATCCTGGCAACCAACTTCAATATGGGATTTGTCTTATTGGGGGGTGTCATTGTCGCTCTGGTATTCTGCGGGTTCTTCTGGATGCGATTCTCCAAAAGAACCCGCGCCATCATTTGTCTCTTGGGGGCAATACCCCTTTGCCTCATGATCGCCCTTGGCATTTACGGCAACAGCAACAACGTGTTATATGACGAAGATGTCCTTATCGTCTTGGGAGCGGGAATCCGAGGCGAAGAAGTAACCCGGATGTTGTCCCGGCGCTTGGATGAAGCCGTGACCTATTATCATAAGAACCCTCAGGTCGTTATTATCGTATGCGGTGGTCAGGGGTTCCAGGAAGACATCCCCGAGTCTCTGGCTATGGAACGCTATCTCGTTGCCAGGGGCGTCCCAACCACAAATATCCTACAGGAAGACACCTCAACATCCACCTTGGAAAACTTGACTTTTGCCAGAGAGATCCTGCTGGAACGCTTCCCCCACGGGTTTACCTGCGGTCTGATCACCAATGACTATCATGTGTTTAGGGCGGTCAGACTGGCACAAAGCGTGGGGATGGACAGCCGTCATATCGGTGCCCCCACGGAATGGTATGGGATCGCAAATAACTATTTAAGAGAACTCTTCGCCATCGGCAAAATGCTCATCATAACAAGTTAAGACAACCTGTACACCCGCGCTTCATATGCTTTCAAAACACGAGATGGCACCGTACCGGTGTAATTACACAACAGAACTTCAGCACCCACCGGAGCATGACTCTTGCGCTTTTGCGGCGTAAGATTCGCTTCCACATAAAACGACGACCCGGCTACCCCAACCGACCCGGCGACCCCAACCGGCCCGTCTACCACAACCGGCCGGCCTCCCCCAACCGGCTGGGCCCCAACCGGCTCTCTTGCCGATAGACAACGGCGAAAACACAACACAGACTTATCCGTGGGAGACAAAAACTCAAGGGTCCCATAGATCCACGCCAAAGAAGACCGGCGCAAAGCGATCAACGCGCCATAGAACCGCCACACAGAATTGGCGTCCTTTCGTTGACGTTCAATCGCATCCCAATCCAGCGGTGCCCGGGCATGATCACGGGTCCCGGCCAGAATGCGTTTGAAGGCGTCCTCAGGCGACATTGTTTTCAACAGCTCCGCGTATAACCCCAAACTCTCAACATCCTGAATCTGATCAATTGACGTGAACTTCTGGTTCTGCGTGGCGATCTCATCCCCCTGGTAGAGAAAAGGCGTCCCCCGGAGCGTCAACTGCAGCAACGCCAGCATTTTAGCGAGAAGCTCAACATAAGTCCCATCCGGATCGATTTTTGAAACCATCCGGGGATTATCGTGGTTGTTAAAGAATAATGCATTCCAGCCGTGCCCCAAATCGGCGTTCAGATACTTCGCAAAGAACGTCTTCAGATAGGTCGCCTTGTAACGGTAATCATCAAATCGGGTGTGCCCGGGCGTCTCCAAATGGTCAAACAGAAAAACAAGATCCAGCTGACGCCGATAAGCATCCGAAAACATTCGGCCCATTTGAATCCCAATCCCGGGCGTTTCCCCCACCGAAAACGCTCCATATGGGTCGAACGCCTCCGTGCGAAGTTCCTCAATAAATTCATGAAGCCGCGGGCCGTGGAAAAAATGTTCCGCACCAATATATCCTGACAGTGACCCGATAAAAGGATCCCCTTCAGGCATCTCAACCGGCTTAGAAATAAGGTTAACCACATCGAGTCGGAAACCATCCACGCCTTTGTCAAGCCACCACCGCGCCATTTTGTAGAGTTCTTCCCGCAATTGCGGGCAAGCCCAATTCAGATCCATCTGTTTCCTGGAAAACAGGTGAAGTGCCCACGCCCCTTGTTCCCCGTAGCGTTCCCAAGCCGGACCTCCAAAGAAGGAAGTCCAATTGTTGGGCAGCTCTTCCGACTCACGAAAGAAATAGAACTCTCTATACGGCGACGCCTTGTCCTTGACGGCAGCTTGATACCACATGTGTTCATCAGAAGTGTGATTAAGCACAAGATCCATCACCAGTTTCATCCCCCGCTCATGGAGCCCGCTAATCAGGGCCTCCATATCGTCCATCGTCCCGAACCTGGGCAGGATCTTATAATAATCGCGCACATCGTAGCCGTTATCATCCCAAGGGGAATCATATACCGGACTCAACCACACGGCATCAACACCCAAGTCCTTCAGATAATCAAGCTTAGACAGAATCCCCCGCAACCCGCCTTCCACGAAACTTGACGGATAGATCTGATAAAACACAGCTTCTTTCCACCAAGCCGGGGCAGGCGGCACAGGCGTCGCAATCGGTTTCTCTAACTCGGCGTTAAAGAGCTTCAAAACCGCCTCGAAGAATCCCAGGCTCACAACCTGCCCCGTCAGGATCCGTAGGGTATTCAGGCTTAAATGGCCCACAATAGGGTTATCGATCAGCCATGAGGGTAGGTTCAACAGAAACAACAGTTTATCTATTATGTCGCTCCCAATAGGATGGGCGCGAACGTCCCGAAGTTTGCTTTTTAAAGTTAACATCTTCTTCTCCTTTACGATCCATGTATGCCTGGTGCACAGACACCTCAATACATATTATATAGCGAAACGGGGTTCAACGACAACCCGTGGCAAGGCTACGGGGGGCAGCTTTTCATCCGGTTGATGGTGGGGTATCTGATCCCTTATTCCTTTACAGTTTCGTGTAGTCAGCCCAAACCCATAGGCGTGCGTTGATACGATCGTAGGGTGACATCGAGGAACCGTATAAGGTACCAGGACCGAGTTGCGTGACAGTAAAATAAGTTTCACCGGGTGTTGAAGGATATATAGAATTGACCATAACCTGTTCATACGCATTACCGGTTGTATCCTAACGCGGGCTACGCCCGCAAGTATCCAGTATTCAGTATTCAGTATTCAGAATGTGGATTTTCTTGTTTTTTATTGACGCTTCGCGTCTATAAGTTACTAACGATTCCTCATGATATTGC